>NZ_JBFAUT010000042.1:0-78102 GCF_040679475.1 Actinoallomurus sp. NPDC052274 | reverse complement strand
CGACCGGCATCGGCGTGCTCGACCGTGACGCGAACTATGCCGCGCCAGGAGGCCCCGGCCCCCGCGCCGGCGCCGCAGCAGGAGACGACCGCCGAGCAGCCGTCGGGTGAGAGCCCCTACGTCACGCCGCTCGTCCGCAAGCTGGCGGCCGAGCACGACGTCGACCTGGCGGCCGTCAAGGGCACCGGCGTCGGCGGGCGCATCCGCAAGCAGGACGTCCTGGAGGCCGCGCGGGCCAAGCAGGCGCCGCCGCAGCCGCCGGCGCCCGAGCCGGCCCCGCAGGCCGCTCCGGCGCCCGCGCAGCCCGCCCCGGCCGCCGCCCAGGCTCCCGCGGCGCCCGCCGCCCGCCCGGCCGCGCCGGTCCCGGCGGAGGTGTCGCGCCTGCGCGGCACCACCGAGAAGATGTCCCGCACCCGCCAGTCGATCGCCCGGCACATGGTCGAGTCGCTGCAGGTGTCGGCGCAGCTCACCACGGTCGTCGAGGCGGACATCACCAAGATCGCGCGACTGCGTGAGCGCGCCAAGGCCGACTTCCTGGCGCGGGAGGGCGTGAAGCTCAGCTTCCTGCCGTTCTTCGCCCAGGCGGCCGTCGAGGCGCTCAAGGTGCACCCGAAGCTCAACGCCGTCATCAACTCCGAGACCAACGAGGTGACCTACCACGACGTCGAGAACCTCGGCATCGCGGTGGACGCCGAGAAGGGCCTCATGGTGCCGGTGATCCACAACGCCGGTCAGCTGAACCTCGCCGGCCTGGCCCAGCGGATCGCGGACCTGGCGGAGCGCACCCGCACCAACCGGGTCAGCCCCGACGAGGTCACGGGCGGCACGTTCACGATCACCAACACCGGCAGCCGTGGCGCGCTGTTCGACACGCCGATCCTCAACCAGCCGCAGGTCGGCATGCTGGGCACCGGCTCGGTCGTCAAGCGCCCGGCGGTGATCGACGACCCGCAGCTCGGCGAGGTCATCGCGGTGCGCTCGATCGTGTACCTCGCGCTGACCTACGACCACCGCCTCGTCGACGGCGCCGACGCCGCGCGTTTCCTCACCACGGTGAAGAACCGCCTGGAGGAGGGCAACTTCGAGGCCGAGCTCGGCCTTTGAGGTCGGTGTCGGCACCGCCTTTGGTTCGGTCCGCTAACTAAGCTGCGATCGTGCAGATCGCCATCACCGGTTCGACCGGACTCATCGGTTCGGCCCTCGTCCGCGCACTGCGCGACGAGGGCCTTACCGTTCTCAGGCTCGTACGACGCCGCCCCACGGCCGACGACGAGGTTCACTGGGATCCGTTCGGGGAGGTGGACACCGCCTCCCTGGAGGGCGTCGACGCGGTCGTCCACCTGGCCGGGGCGGGCATCGGCGACCGCCGGTGGACGGAGTGCTACAAGCAGGAGATCCGCGACAGCCGCGTCGAGGGCACCCGCACCCTCTGCCGGGCCCTGGCCGCGATGGACGACCGGCCGTCCGTGCTGGTGTCCTCCTCGGCGTCCGGCTATTACGGCGACACCGGCGACCGTACGGTCGATGAGGACAGCCCCTCGGGCGAGGGGTTCCTCGCCGGGATCTGCCGCGACTGGGAGGCCGCCACCGCGCCCGCCGCCGAGGCCGGGATCCGCGTCGTGATCCCCCGCACGGGCGTCGTGCTGGCGCGCGAGGGCGGCGCCCTCGGCCGGACGCTCCCCCTGTTCCGCGCCGGGCTCGGCGGCCGGCTCGGCAACGGCCGCCAGTGGATGAGCTGGATCTCCCTCACCGACGCGATCGCGGCGCTGCGCCTCCTCATCGACGGTTCCCTGGAAGGGCCGGTGAACCTCACGGCCCCCGAGCCCGTCACCAACGCCGCCTACACGTCCGCCCTGGGCCGCGCCCTGCACCGGCCGACGGTCTTCGCCGCGCCGCCCTTCGCGCTGCGCCTGGCGCTGGGCGGGCTGGCCGACGAGGGCGTCCTCGTGAGCCAGCGCATCCTGCCGGCCCGCCTCACCGCCGCGGGCTTCGGCTTCCGGCACCCGGACCTGTCGACCGCGCTCGCCGCCATACTCTCCTGAGCGCCGGGACCCCGGGAGGTCGGCCGGGGCCGGTTGGTCCGGGGGGAGAGCATGGTGTCCTCTCTTCCAGGAAGTCGCAACGAACGCGCCACTCCCCCTGCGCCGCCCGCCCCGGGGCCGTACCGTGGCGGGTGGCACGGGGGCGAGTGGAGAGGGCACGTGATGAGCACCGACGGTAAACCGCACATCGTGGCGATCGGCGGCGGCGGCTTCATCCCCACCGACCGCTACGGGCTGACGCCGAGCCCGCTTCTCCGGTACGCCCTGGACCTCACCGGCCAGGACCGCCCGCGGGTGTGCTACCTCGCGACGGCGCAGGGCGACGCCGCCGACGCGATCGCCCGCTTCTACGCCGCGTTCGCCGAGATGGACGCCGAGGTGAGCCACCTGGCGCTGTTCCCGATGCCGAACCACGAGGACCCCGCGGCGCACCTGCTCGCCCAGGACTTCATCTACGTGTCCGGCGGCAGCGTGGCCAACCTGCTGGCGCTGTGGCGCCTGCACGGCCTCGCGGACGCGTTCGCCGAGGCGTGGCGTACGGGCGTCGTCCTGTGCGGGCAGAGCGCCGGAGCGCTGTGCTGGCACGCCGGCGGCACCACCGACTCCTTCGGCCCGCAGCTGCGCCCGCTGACCGACGGGCTGGGCCTGCTGCCCTACTCCTGCGGCGTCCACTACGACAGCGACCGGCAGCGCCGGCCGCTGCTGCAGCGTCTCGTCGCCGAGGGCACGCTGCCCGACGGGTACGCCGCCGACGAGGCGGTCGCGCTGCACTACGTCGGCACCGAGTTCGTCCAGGCCGTGTCGTACGTCGAGGGCCAGGGCGCCTACCAGGTGGCCGGGGACGGCGCCGGCGGCGTCAAGGAGACGCGGATCGAGCCTCGGCTGCTGGCGTCGTTCTAGGAGGACGTACGCTGAGGGTCGTGAGCGTCAGCGAAGAATCCACCACCGTCCTCGACGAGCTGCCCGCGAGCGCCGGCGAGCTGGTTTTCATCCACGCCGGCTTCGGCGAGCGGGCGGTCCCGTACGAGGAGGCGTGGGAGCTGCAGCGCCGGCTGCACGAGCGGCGGGTCGCCGACGAGATCCCCGACGTCTGTCTGCTGCTGGAGCACCCGCCGGTCTACACGGCGGGCAAGCGCACGGAGCCGCTGGACCGGCCGATCGGAGACCCGGGCGCGCCGGTGATCGACGTGGACCGCGGCGGAAAGATCACCTGGCACGGCCCCGGGCAGCTCGTCGGCTACCCGATCGTCAAGCTGCGGGAGCCCGTCGACGTCGTCGCGTACGTCCGCACGATCGAGGCCGCGCTGATCGACACGTGCGCCGACCTGGGCCTGGCCACCAAGCGGGTCGAGGGCCGCAGCGGGGTCTGGGTGCCCGGCGTGCCCGACCGCAAGGTCGGCGCGATCGGCATCCGGGTGTCCCGCGGCGTCACGATGCACGGGTTCGAGATCAACTGCGACTGCGACCTGGGCTGGTTCGACAAGATCGTGCCGTGCGGCATCCGCGACGCGGGCACCACGTCGCTCTCCGCGGAGCTGGGCCGCGAGATCACCGTCGCGGAGGTCCGCGCGCTGGCCGAGGTACGGCTCGCCGAGGCGCTCGACGCGTCCGGCACCGCGCACCGCTCACTCGACGCGATGCTCGGCCTGCCGGTCATCTCCTGACGGCGCCTGGGCGCGCGGTCAGCCCATCGCCTTGAAGATGGCCTGTCCCTCCGCCGAGGCGGCCTCGAAGAAACGGGTGAGCCGCTCGTACACCACGCGCAGCTCCCCGTCGCGGATCGCCTCGGCGGGCTCGCCCACCCAGTCCTCCGCGCCCTGGACGCCGAGCTCGGCCATCCGCTCCGCGTCGTAGCGCCCGGCGATGCGCTTGAACTCGGTCGCGGCGAGGTGGTCGGCGGCCAGCTTGACCCGCTCGGCGGTCAGGTAGATGACGTCGACGCCGAGCTCCTCGGCGCCGTCCTCGGTGAGCAGCCGCCCGCCGCAGACCACGTCGGCGGCCGGGTGCGGGCCGTCCCAGGGGTCGCCCGTCAGCAGGTAGTGCAGGGCCTGCCACGCACCGGCGACGGGGAGCACGGGATGCTTCTCCCGCCAGTTACCGCCGCCGAACACCGCGCGGGCACGGGCCCCCGGATCGCCTCCGCCCTCGGCCTCCGGAAGCCTGAGGTACGTCATGGCCACTCGCACGCCTGACCTCCGTCATACATCATCCGCACGCGACACCCACGTCACCTTAGAGAGATCGACGGCTACGTATGGTGAGAACGAGATAAAACACCGATCTCAACCTCCCGCCGACGCCACGGCGGGGCGGCGTGGAGTACGGAGCCGACGTCGTTCGGGTCGCGGGCGCGCGTTTTCCCGGAAGATCGTCCACTATGGCACCGCCTTGTGCAACACGGGGAAATACCGGCATACCCTGAACGGGTGGCAGCCGTATCTCCTGAGGGCCGGAAGTTGTTGCGTGTCGAGGTGCGGAACTCCGCGACCCCGATCGAGCGCAAACCGCCGTGGATCAAGACCCGGTTGTCGATGGGCCCCCAATACCGCGAGCTGACCGACCTGGTCCGCTCCGAGGGCCTGCACACCGTCTGCCAGGAGGCCGGCTGCCCCAACATCTACGAATGCTGGGAAGACCGCGAGGCCACCTTCCTCATCGGCGGAGACCAATGCACCCGCCGCTGTGACTTCTGCCAGATCGACACCGGCAAACCCGCCGCCTACGACCCCGACGAACCCCGCCGCGTCGCCGAATCCGTGGCCACCATGGGCCTGCGCTACGCCACCGTCACCGGCGTCGCCCGCGACGACCTGCCCGACGGCGGCGCCTGGCTCTACGCCGAAACCGTCCGCCAAATCCATTCGGCCGTCCCCGGCTGCGGCGTCGAACTGCTCATCCCGGACTTCAACAACGTCCCCCACCTGCTCGCCGAGGTCTTCTCCGCCCGCCCCGAAGTCCTGGCCCACAACCTGGAGACCGTCCCCCGCATCTTCAAACGCATCCGCCCCGGCTTCCGCTACGAACGCTCCCTGTCCGTACTGACCGCCGCCCGAACCGACGGACTCATCACCAAGTCCAACCTCATCCTGGGCATGGGCGAAACCCGCCAAGAGATCACCGAGGCCATGCGGGACCTGCACCAAGCCGGGTGCGAACTTTTGACCATCACCCAGTACCTACGGCCCTCCCCCCGCCACCACCCCGTCGAACGCTGGGTCAAACCCGAAGAGTTCGTCGAACTCAAAGACGAGGCCGAGGCCATCGGTTTCGCCGGCGTCATGTCCGGCCCCCTGGTCCGCTCCAGCTACCGCGCCGGACGCCTCTACCAGCAGGCCATCACCGCCCGCGGCGAGGACTGAGACGCACAGGGGAACGCCCCGGCCGCACGCGGCCGGGGCGTTCCTCTCTTCCGGGGGGACAGAAGTCTTCAGGCAGGTGCCCTCACCAGTTCTTCTCGACGCCGGGGACGTTCGCCGGAAGCCGGTGGCCGGGCGGGTACATGATGTAGGCGATGCCGCCGCTGGAGGAACTGCGCTGCCAGACGTTCTCGAAGTTGGCCCGCGGGTAGACGTTCCGCACGGCCGCGTCCGAGGACGACGCGGGGTCGTTGATGATCGGGTCGCCGGTCTTGGTGAACCCGACGACCACGAACAGGTGGCCGTTGGTGCTGTAGCCGGCGCCCGGCAGCTCCGAGGCCTTGAACGACTGCGAGGTCACGACCGGGATGCCGGCCTTGATGAACTGCTCCAGCTCGGTGAGCGAGCGCAGCCGGGTGATGAACCCGTTCAGGCCGAAACGGGCGGCGTACGCCGGGTTGAACGGCCAGTTGCCCGCGCCCTGGTAGTTGTAGTCGTAGACGTTGCGGGCGGCGTAGTCGACCTGCGGGTCGGCGTACGACGGGTCGACCCAGGACAGGTCCTTCTTGGACGGCCCGCGCTTCCAGTAGGAGACGACCATCGAGGTCGAGGTCGGGCTGCACCACGCCTCGCCGCCGTTGTCGTACTGCGGGTACTGCCCCTTGTGGATCTCCTGGGAGTACGTCGGCACCTTCAGCTCGATGCCCTCCGCGCCGCCGAGCGGGCTCACCGGCACCGTCGTACGGGACGGCACCAGTGAGGCCATCGCGCCGACCGAGCGCAGCACCGGGCGGACGTGCCTACCGGGGAGGCGGTAGAGCGTCACGCGGAGCTGGTACGACGTGAGGGAGTTCTTGGCGACGAAGGTGTCGATGTCGACGTTGCCGTTGTCGTCCTTCTGCCCCGGGACCGAGGTGCGGTTGATGTCGCCGCCCTCGCCCGGGTCGTCGGCCGCCCAGCGGCCCATGACGTACCACTTCGTCTCGACGCCCGTGCCGGTGTGCCCGCGCATCTCGACCTGCAGCCAGCTGCCGTGCGGCGTGCTGGCGTTCCAGGAGGCGATGAGCTGGCTGGCGCCGAACCCGATGGAGACGTTCGGGGAGGTCCAGCGGGCGTAGTCCCAGGTCTTGGTGCCCGCGCCGTACGGGTCCGTGTAGGTGGTGGTGCCGACGGGGTGGGCGATCGTCAGCGCGCCCGACCCCAGGCGGCGCACTCCTTCGGAGGAGCCGGCGGCGAAGTCGCGCGCCGACGTCCACTGGTGATAGGCGACGCGCGACTGGTCTGCGGGGGTCACCTCCGCCGAGCCGGGCGCCGTGGTCGCCACGACGGTGGCGAGACCAGCTGACACGAGAAGCGGAACCTTCCATACCGAAGCACGTACATCGGACCAGGCCATGACGACTCCAAGAGCAGCGGAAACCTGCTTCGGGACGCTAAGACGGCGAACCGGATCATGTCAACGCTTTACACGTCCTGTGGCTGGATCGAAATTTGTTAACGCCGCGCTGGCCCGCTTTCGACTCGGGTCCCGAACCCTCGTATCCTTCCATCCATGCCAAAGAAGCCCCAGGACGGCACGCAGGACGAGCGGACCGGTCGCCTCAAGCAGATTCGCATGGTCGCCTCGTTGGTCCACCAGGCCAACCCGAAGGCGATGCCGATCGTCTTCGCGTCCGCGCTCGGCACGCTCGTCGTCTTCGTGGTCCTCGGGCTGGTCCTCGGACAGGAGTTGTTCCTGATTCCGCTGGGCGTCCTGGTCGCCCTCCTGGTCGGCATGATCGTGTTCAGCCAGATGGCGCAGCGCACGCAGTACGCCATGCTCGAGGGCCGGCCGGGCGCCGCCGCCTCGCTGGTGGAGAACATGCGGGGCCGCTGGGTCGTCACCCCGGCCGTCCAGGCCAACCGCAACATGGACGTCGTGCACCGCGTCGTCGGCGTGCCCGGCGTGATCCTGCTGTCGGAGGGCCCGCGGTCGCGGGTCGGCAAGCTGATCGGCGCCGAGAAGAAGCGCATCTCCCGGGCCGCCTCCGAGGTGCCGATCTACGACATCCAGGTCGGATCCGAAGAGGGCCAGATTCCGATCAGCAAGCTGCAGCGCCACCTCACGAAGCTGCCGCGCAACCTGAAGAAGGAGCAGGTCAGCGAGCTGATCGACCGGCTCAACGCGCTGCCGCAGGCGATGCAGATGCCGAAGGGCCCGATCCCGAAGGGCGTCCGGATGCCGAAGGGCCCCAAGCCCCGCACCCGCTGAGCCCGGCTCCGCACCCGCTGAGCCCGGCTGCGCGGCCGGTGGCTCCGGCCGGCCCGGTCAGAGGCGTACGACGACGGTGTTCGCCGCGCGGTCGTGCAGGCCGCGGTAGTCGCGGTCCCAGATCAGCGCGGGCACGACCAGGACCAGCAGCACGGTGCGCACCAGGGCCCAGAACGGCCCGACCGGACGGCCGTCGAGGCGGACGACCCGCAGCCCGCACAGCCGCTTGCCCAGCGTCGTCCCGACCAGCCCGGTGAGCAGCCACGCCATCACGCCGAACACCAGGAGCGTGAGGAGGCTGCGGGTCTGCGGGCCGACGTGCAGGGCGCCCGCCAGGGCTGCGGCGATCGCCAGCGCGATCAGCCAGTCGATCACGAGGGCGCCCAGCCGCCGGCCGTACCCGGCCACGGCGCCGGTTCCCTCGCGCGGGAGACCCATCCGCTCCCCGGGGCGACCCAGGTCCACACCTGCCGCGCGAGCCCCTTCGATCCACGATCCGATCGAGCGCCGACGTTCAGTCATACCCTCAAAGTTAGCCGCCGAACCGCGCTCCAACGGCTCCAGGGTGGCCGTAACACACGCGAAACACATGGGACATGGCTTGGAAACGGCGGGTACCTAACGTTCTAACCGCACGAGAGCGCCCCAAGGAGGTTGGATGTTCAACAACGCCGAAGAGGTCCTGAACTTCATCAGGAACGAAGGGGTGCAGTTCGTCGATTGCAGGTTCACGGACCTGCCCGGCACCACGCAGCACTTCACGTTCCCGGTGGAGAACTTCGGAGAGAACGTCTTCACCGACGGGCTGATGTTCGACGGCTCCTCCATCCGTGGGTTCCAGGAGATCCACGAGTCGGACATGCTGCTGCTGCCGGACCCGTCGACGGCTGTGGTCGACCCGTTCCGCCAGCACAAGACGCTGAACCTCAATTTCTTCGTCCACGACCCGCTGACCGGCGAGCCGTACACCCGTGACCCGCGCAACGTCGCCCGCAAGGCTGAGGACTACCTGCGCGGCACCGGCATCGCGGACACGGCGTTCTTCGGCCCGGAGGCGGAGTTCTACATCTTCGACGACGTGCGCTTCGAGACGAAGGCGCACGAGTCGTACTTCCACATCGACTCCATCGAGGGCGCGTGGAACACCGGCCGCAAGGAGGACGGCGGCAACCTCGGCTACAAGCCGCGGTTCAAGGGCGGCTACTTCCCTGTCCCGCCGATGGACCACTTCACCGACCTGCGCTCGGAGATGGTCCGGCAGCTCATCCAGTGCGGCATCGAGACCGAGATGCAGCACCACGAGGTCGGCACGGCCGGTCAGGCGGAGATCGACGTCAGGTTCGACACCCTGCTGACCATGGCCGACAAGATGATGCTCTACAAGTACATCATCAAGAGCGTCGCCCGGCAGCACGGCAAGACCGTCACCTTCATGCCCAAGCCGATCTTCGGTGACAACGGCTCCGGCATGCACTGCCACCAGTCGCTGTGGAAGGACGGCTCGCCGCTCTTCTACGACGAGGTCGGCTACGCGGGCCTGTCCGACACCGCCCGGTACTACATCGGCGGTCTGCTCAAGCACGCCCCGTCGCTGCTGGCCTTCACCAACCCGACGGTGAACTCCTTCCACCGCCTGGTCCCGGGCTACGAGGCGCCGGTCAACCTGGTGTACTCGCAGCGGAACCGCTCGGCCTGTGTCCGCATCCCGATCACCGGGTCGAACCCGAAGGCCAAGCGCCTGGAGTTCCGCGTCCCGGACCCGTCCGCCAACCCGTACCTCGCGTTCTCGGCCATGCTGATGGCCGGCCTCGACGGCATCAAGAACAAGGTCGAGCCGCCGGAGCCGGTGGACAAGGACCTGTACGAGCTGCCGCCCGAGGAGGCGCGCAACATCCCGCAGGTCCCGGGCTCGCTGGAGGCCGTCCTCGACGCACTCGAGGCCGACCACGACTACCTCCTCGAGGGCGGCGTGTTCACGCCGGACCTCATCGAGACGTGGATCTCCTACAAGCGCGAGAACGAGCTGGACCCGATCCGGCTCCGCCCGCACCCCCACGAGTTCGAGCTTTATTACGACGTCTGATCGACCCATTGATGGCGAGGGGCCGCCGACCGACAGGTCGGCGGCCCCTCGCCGTTCACAGGCAGTTTATGCCCCGACTTTCAGTCGCTCCAGCAGCGGAAATCCAGGGCGCCGACGAGCAGCGAGTAGACCTCGGCGGCACCTCGACGCCGAGGTGGTCCATCCGGGGGTCCTCGCCCGCCTCGCCCTCGATCAGGACGAGTTCGAGCGGCGGCTCGGTGATGGCGAAGTTGGCGTAGCCGGGCCGGCGCTTGGCGGGTTCGGCACCGAAGAGCCTGGCGTAGAAGGCGACGGAGGCCTCCAGGTCGGCGACGCGCAGGGCGAGCTGAACACGGGACATCGGACGGTCCTTCCTCGGGCGACCGACAGGCTGATTAGATAAACAGCTAATCAGCGGATCGCCGCCGGTTCGCGCCGCTATATAGACGCATGTCAAATTAGATGCATGTCTAATCGTGGGCTGCCACTGGCCGACGCCGCACCGACCGAGTCGGGCGCATGCTGTGCGCCGCTGGCGTGCGGGCCGCTGACCGCCGGTGAGGCCGAGGAGCTCGCTCCGCTGTTCAAGGCGATCGCCGACCCGGTCCGGCTGCGGCTGTTGTCGCTGATCGCCTGCCATGACGGCGGCGAGGCGTGCGTGTGCGACCTGACGCCGGCCTTCGACCTGACGGCGCCGACGATCTCCCATCACCTCAAGGTCCTCAAACAGGCCGGGCTGATCGACTCTGAGCGCCGGGGCACCTGGGTCTACTACTGGGTCCGGCCCGGCGCGCTCACGCGGCTGTCGGCGCTCCTGGGGCCTCGGCAGGCGTTCGCGGCGGTGAAGGCGTGACGGCCGCCGGGCCCGGGGTCCCCGAGGTGCTGTTCGTCTGTGTGCACAACGCCGGGCGCTCCCAGATGGCCGCCGCGCTGCTCGACCACCACGCCGCCGGGCGGGTGCGCGTACGCTCCGCCGGTTCCGCGCCCGCGGCGGAGGTCAACCGCGCCGTCGTCCAGGTCATGGCCGAGCTCGGCGTCGACCTGTCGGCGGAGTCCCCCAAGGCGCTGACCGGCAAGGCGGTCCGGGCGGCCGACGTGGTGGTCACCATGGGCTGCGGTGACGCCTGCCCGGTCTTACCGGGCCGGCGGTACCTGGACTGGCGGCTCCCCGATCCGGCGGGCAGGTCCGTCGACGAGGTCCGCCCGATCCGTGAGGAGATCGACCGCCGCGTCCGCGCCCTGCTCGACGAACTCCTGTCGGACGACGGCCCCGGCACGGGTACGGCCGACCGGGCCGCCGTCCCGGCCGGCGTCACGATCCGGCCGATGCGCGGCGAGGACGCCGGCGCCGTTCTGGCGATCTACCAGGCGGGGCTCGACGGCGGCGACGCCAGCTTCGAGACCATCGCTCCCGCGTGGGACGCCTTCGACCGGGCGAAGCTTCCGGAGCACCGGCACGTCGCCGCGGACACGGCCACGGGTCAGGTCCTGGGCTGGATCGCGGTCACCCCGGTGTCCGGCCGCTGCGTCTACGCGGGGGTCGTCGAGCACAGCGTCTACGTCCACCCCGACCACCACGGCCGCGGCATCGCCGCCGCGCTGCTGCAGGCCCTCATCGACTCGACGGAGGCCGCCGGGATCTGGACGATCCAGTCGGGCGTCTTCCCCGAGAACGCGGCCAGCCTGCGGCTGCACGCCAGGGCCGGCTTCCGTACCGTCGGAGTCCGGGAACGCCTCGGCCGGCACCACGGCCGCTGGCGCGATGTCGTCCTCCTCGAACGACGCAGTACCACCGCCGGAACGTCCTGACCGACAGGTTCGCCGCTTCTGACCCGGACGTGGAATTTGATCGATCATTCTTCCGCCGGACACTGGCCGAAGCGGACCGGCTGACATAGCGTCCGATGTCGTGACTCCGCCCACCGCTGAAGCAGCAGGTTTCCTGCGTCGGCGGCTAAGCCTCCGCGCAGAGGACCAGCCCGGCCCTACGCAGAACGTTCAGTGCGCCCACGTGGTCGGCGTTGTCGGCGATCCCGCACCTGACGCACTTGAACCTAGCTTGGGTGAGGCGGTTCTCCTTCGCGACATGCCCGCATGCGGGGCAGGTTCGGGAGGTGTTGCGGGCGTCCACTGCGATCACTCGGCGGCGACGCCGGATCTCGGCGTACAGCTTGGCCACCTTCCGGGCGGCAGCCCGATGCTTCTTGGTCCGGTGCCGGGTGCGCTTAAGGAACGTCGCGAGGTGCTGCTGGGCGGCGGCCAGTTCAGCAGCCATCGTGCCGAGGAATCTGGGATTTTCGACGTGCACGCCGTTCGAGTCGGTGAAGAAATGCACCGTGCCCATGTCAATGCCGACGATGGATCCGGTGGCTGCAAGCGGATTGGCGGGAACCTCGCCGCAGGCGAGGATGACGTACCAACGCTTTCCTTCGCGTTTGACGCCGATCGTCTTGACCCGGCCTTTCACGGACCGGTGCCGGTGCACGCGAACATGCCCGACGCCTCGCAGACCCAGGCGGGTCTGCTTGTCGTGCGGCGTAGAGTCCCAGCGGCAGCCGTCGCCGTCCTTGGGAAAGGCCAGGGTGTCGAAGTGCCCACCGCCCTTGAAGCGCGGGGACCCGGGCTTGTCGCCGTTCTTGATCCGGCGAAAGAAGGCTCCGAACGCCTTGTCCAACCGTCGCAAGGTCGCCTGCTGGCTGGAGAAGGACCAGCGACCCTGGCCTTGTGGGTCGAACGCTCGGATCTCTTTGAGCTGTGCGGACTGCTCGCCGTAGGTGATGCGGGTCTTCGAGGCGTGCCGGTAGGCGTCCCGCCGCTCCTGCAAGGCTGCGTTGTAGAGCGAGCAGTGGTCGGCCAGCATCGCCCTAAGCTGGTCCTGTTGTCTGGCCGTTGGGCGGAGAAGGAACTTATAGGCGCGTATCAAGCCCGCCCCTCCGGCACATACCACTCAATATCCGGCAGGTCTTTCTGGTCACAACCACATCGCCGTTTGTACACCCGCCGCAGGTCTCCTGCCGGGCGTTTCGCGCCACAGGTTAGGGATTCGATTCCCCCGCCGGCCGACGCCGGTGGCCACTCGGAAAGAAGGTCGGATGGACACGCCGCTGGTGCTTCTCGACGTGGACGGTGTTCTCAACCCCCTACAACGATCCCCCGGCTATCAGCGGTACCGCGCCTCGCCCAACGGAGTGGTCTACCGGCTGCTGCTCAACCCGCTGCACGGGCCGCTGCTCACCGGCCTCGCGGCCGACACCGGGGCGGAGCTCGTCTGGGCGAGCTACTGGACGGACGCGGCGAACGACTGGATCAGCCCGCGGGTGGGGCTGCCATCCCTGCCGCACGTTCCGATCCCCCGGCACGATCCGGGGTTCTCCCTCGGCGCGTGGAAGGCGCGGCACGTGGCGGCCTGGGTCGGCGAGCGGCCGTTCGTCTGGCTGGAGGACGAGCCGGACGTCCCGGAGGCGCTCGCCAAGGAGTCCGGGCTGGGCCCGCATCTCATCGTCCCGGTGGATCCGCTGCACGGGCTCACCGAGACGCATGTGGACCAGGCGCGTACCTGGCTGGAACAACTCGTACGGGACCATGGTTACTGACGAGCGACCTACAAAGGAGGGACCATGGCTTCGGTTCGGGTGGAGCGCACTGACGACGGGGGCTTCGTCGCCCGGAACGACCGCGGCGCGGAGGTCGCCGTCGGGAGCTCGGACGAGGACGGCGTCTTCACGCCCGTCGAGCTGCTGCTGGCCGCGCTGGGCGGCTGCGAGATCGTGACGATCGAGCCGCTCACCGCCAAGCGCGGTCACCGGCTGGTGAGGCTCGTCGCGAACGTCGCGGCCGAGAAGGTCGCGCCCACGAAACTGGGGCCGATCACCGTCACGTACGACGTGGAGTTCCCGGAGGGGGACGAGAAGGCGCAGCAGATCTTCACCGAGGTCGCGCATCGCGTGCACGAGAACCACTGCACGGTCGGCCGCGCGCTCCGCGAGGGCACCCCGTCCGAACAGGTGCTGCCCCCGCAGCGCTGAGCCATCCGCCAAGGCGCGAGGGCACGCTCGGCGACCGAGCAGGTCCTGCCCCCACAGCCCTGAGCCATCCGCCGAGGCACACGGGCACGCTCGACGGGGCCGTACCCTGGGCACGATCCGGTGGGACCGATAGGGGACGGCATCCCCCCTGAGGACTAGACGCGTAGTCTCCTGGGTCGAGTCGCAGACCATTCCTGGAGATGATCACAAAAGGGTGCGGCTCGTCGAAGATTGAAATCATGGCCCAGCTAGCCGCCCCCCATCCCCGTCCCGTCGAGAAGCAGCCCGCCGCCTCGCCCGCGCCGTCGCCGGCGCCTCGACTGTGGCGCGAGATCGCGCTGGCCGCCGCCTTCTACTGCGCGTACACGCTCGTCCGGCTGCTGATCCCGCACGACGAGGCGACGGCGTACGCGCACGCGTCGCAGATCCTGCGGCTGGAGCACGCGCTGGGCATCGACGTCGAGCTGGACCTCAACCACGCGCTGCTGCGGGCGCCGTCGCTGGCCAAGCCGGCGAACTGGTTCTACGCCACCGCTCACTTCGCGATCACCCTGACCGTGCTCGTGTGGCTCTACCGGCGGCGGCCGCAGCACTTCCGCCGGCTGCGCACGGCACTGATGGCCGCCACCGGGGTCGCGCTGCTCGGCTTCTGGCTGTACCCGCTGGCGCCGCCGCGCTTCCTCGGCGGCCGCGGCTTCATCGACCCGGTGGTGGCACTGCACAGCTTCGGCCTGTATTCCTCGCCCGAGGCCGGTTCGCTGACCAATCAGTTCGCGGCAATGCCGTCAATGCACGCGGGATGGGCATTGTGGTGCGCGGTCGCGGTGGTCACGCTTTCGCGGCGTCCCTGGGTCCGGGCGATCGCCACCCTTTACCCGATCGTGACAATTTTGGTGATCTTCTCGACCGCCAATCATTACCTCCTGGACGCGGCGGCCGGAGTGCTGATCACCGCGGGCGCGCTGGTCATCAGCGGGCTCATCCACCGGAAGACGACGGGGACCGGTCCGGTGAAAGATCACAAAGTGACAAACAAGACAAGGAATACCGACGGGTCACCCGATTCGATCTGAGAACATAGGGATCATGTCAAGGTCGGCCGTGGCGCCGGTCGCCACGGGCGACCTGACGGGGGTGCAGGCGGGCGGGCGACCCGCCGGGCGCCCCCGCTTCTATCGCGAGATTCTGCTCATCGCCCTCTGTTACGGCGCCTACTCTCTGGTGCGCGATCTCGTGCCGCGCAACCACACGGCTGCGCTGAACCGCGGGCATGACATCCTCCACCTGGAGCACCTGCTGCACCTGAACGTCGAGTTGTCGATCAACCGGCTGTTCACGGACGTGCGCTGGCTCGGGACGAGCGCGAACTACTACTACGCGAGCCTCCACTTCGTCCTCACGATCGGCGTGCTGGTCTGGCTGTACGTTCGCCACCCGGACCGCTATGTGTTCTACCGGCGGCTGATCTTCGCGACGACGGTCCTCGCCCTCATCGGGTTCTGGCTGTACCCGCTGGCGCCGCCGCGCATGATCGCCGGGTTCGTCGACACGGCGAACGCGTTCCACAGCGGCGGCCTGTACGAGTCCGGCGCCTCGCCGGTCGCCTCGGTGTCGAACCAGTACGCCGCCATGCCGTCGCTGCACACGGGCTGGTCGCTGTGGTGCGCGCTCGCCATCGCCGACGTGACGCGACCCAGCCGGGTCCGGTGGCTGGTGTACTGCTACCCCATCGCGACCGTGCTCGTGATCCTGGGCACCGCCAACCACTACCTGCTCGACGCCATCGGCGGCGTGGTCACCCTGGCCGCCGGCTACGCCGCGACCCGGACCGTACGGGTCGTGGTCCCGCGCCTCGGCCCGATGGCCCGCGTCTTCTCCACCGACACGGGCGGCTCGACGGTCCGCTGACCCCGGGCCGACGCCCGTCGCCGAGATCAACCCTGCGCGCGATCCCGAGCAGGAGCAGCGGCCTCCGCCGCCTCCTGGAAGTCGGCGATGGCCCCGCCGTAGTCCATCGCCCAGGTCGTCAGGACCTCGATGGGCTCGACGAGGGTCCGGCCGAGGTCGGTGAGGCTGTACTCCACCCGCCGTGGCGCTTCGGCATGGCGTTCGACCAGACCGTACTGCTGGAGCCGGCGCAGCGTCTGGGTGAGGACCTTGCGCGAGATGCCGCCGATGAGGTCAATGAGCTCACCGTGCCTGCGAGGTTGATGGCTGAGCCCGTAGAGCACGAGCACGGCCCACTTGTCGGAGATGATCTCGACCGCCAGGCGCGTGGGGCAGTCGGCGAGGAAGGTCGGTCCGGCCGCGTTCTGCATGAGAATCGAAGGTACCAAAAGGTAACCCAGGGCTCCGTAACGTCTTCCGCGAGCAACGAAACCAGCACCAGATGCGGAGGAGTCCCCATGCCACGAGTCGTCGTGTTCGACGAGTTCGGCGGGCCGGAGGTCATGCACGTCGTCGAGGAACCGGTCGTCGAGCCCGCGGCCGGCGAGGTACGGGTCAGGATCGAAGCGTTCGCCGTCAACCCGCTCGACCAGATGATGCGTTCCGGCGCCTCGCCCGCGCCCGTCCCCCTGCCACACGCTCGCCTCGGCGTCGAAGGAACCGGCGTCGTCGCCGCGCTGGGCCCCGAGGTCACCGGACTCGAGATCGGCGATCCGGTCATCCTCACGGCCGTTCCGGACGCGAACGTCAGGGGCAGCTACGCCGAGTACACCACGGTTCCCGCGAGCCGGGTCGTCGCCCGGCCGGCCGGGCTGGGAATCACGGAGGCGGCGGCCATCTGGGTCGCGTACTCCACCGCCTACGGCGCGCTCGTCGAGAAGGCGGGGATGCGGCCCGGCGACCACGTCCTCATCAGTGCCGCGTCCGGCGGCGTCGGCCGGGCGGCGATGCAGATCGCCAATCAGATCGGCGCCGTGCCCATCGCCATCACCCGGCACACCGCGAAGAAGGACGACCTGCTCGCCGGCGGCGCCGCCGCGGTCATCGCCACCGACCAGATGGACGTCGTCGAAGCCGTCCGCCGCCACACCGGCGGGAGCGGCGCCGACATCGTCCTCGACCTTGTCACAGGCCCCGGCCAGCAGGATCTGGTGAAGGCGGCCCGCCCCGGCGGAACACTGGTCGCCGCGGGCTTCCTGGACCCTCGGCCCACACCCTCCCCGGAGAGCACGCGGCTCACGATCTTCAGTTACCAGAGCTTCGAGCACACCCTCGACGCCGTCGTGGTGAAGCGCATGGCGGCCTTCCTGAACGCCGGTGTACGCCTCGGCGCACTGCGGCCCGCCGTCGACGACAAGGTGTTCGCCCTCGACGACGTCGTCGAGGCACACCGCCACCTCGAGAAGGGGCTCCACGCCGGGAGGAAGATCGTCGTCACGGTCTAGGAACGGACCAGCAGGAGCCGGCTGAATCAGTCGAGGTCCGCGCCCTGCGCCGCACCGGCCTTGGCCGGCCGGATCTTCGCCAGGTTGTCCTTTACCGGATGCGCCCGGCCGGCCGGGCCGGCGGCGAAGGCGCGCAGGACGTTCTCGGTGACCCGGGACACGAAGGATGCCACCTTGCCGGTCACCCCGTGGCCGCAGGCCCGGCCGCGCATCGCGCAGACCCAGCGCATGGTCCCGGTGGCGAACACCCCGGCCCCGCTCTTGGCCGTGTAGTACGTCGCGTCGGTGCTCGTCGTGGAGGTGCCGCACTGGATCGTCGAGTGGGCCAGCACCTCGATGGGCCGCGGTGTCGGCCCGCCCGCGGTCACCGCGTCGGACTCCGGCCCGATCACGCCGGGGAACTCCTCCCCCTTGCGCGCGCCGGTGCCGGCGAACACCCAGTTGTCCGGCCGGTAGACCTTCCAGGCGCCGTCGGCGGGGAAGCAGGTGTACATGATCCCGATCAGGGCGCTCTCCGGGCGCGGCTTGGGCGACAGACGCCAGTCCTGGGTCTTCTCCGCCGGGTCCTTGATCGGGTCCTCGTCGGCGCTCTTGTAGCAGACGACGAGGCGGTCGGGGCCGAGGGAGGTCGGCTCGAACCGGATGTGCCGGTTCACCGCGTTCGCGCCCAGGAAGGCGATGTTCATCCCGGCGTCGCGGGCCTTCGTCGCCTCGTCGCGCATCGCGGTCGACCAGTACTCGTCGTGGCCGAGGGTGACCAGCGCCCGGGCGCCGTCGAGCAGCCGCGGGTCGTGGTGCAGGTCGTTGTCGGTCTCGTACGCGAGGGGCAGCCCGGTCCGCTCGGCCAGCGCGATGGCGGGCTGTTCGAAGGCGAGGAACTTCACCGCGCCGTTCCCGTCGTACGGGCGGTCGAAGCTGACCGCGCGGGACCGGCCGTCGAAGCCGCCCGGCCCCTGGTACAGGTCGCGACCGCCCCACATGTTGTACGCCTGCCAGGTCGTCGTGCCGTTCAGGACGACCACCCTGCCCGCCGTGCTCGCCGACCGGACGGTGATCGGCACGAACCGCTGGGCCCCGGAGTCGGCGTCGAGGCGCAGCAGGTAGGCGCCTTCGGGCCAGTCGCGGGTGGAGACGGTGAGGGAGGGCTGCCACGGCGCGGTGACGGTGTGCGTCTTCCCGGTCGTCTTCGCGGCCGCCTGCCGCCGTCCGTCCTGGTGCGGCGCGGTCCAGACCTTCCTCGCCTGGGCCCCGCCGTACCAGCCCATGCGGAAGGCGCTGACGGTGTAGCCCTTGGCCGTGGTCGAGACGAACAGCCGGAACGACTCCCCCGGCAGCACGCTCACACGGTCGGCGAATCCCTCGACGGCGTGCTCGCCCCCGGTCTTGCGCACCTTCCAGTCCGGGGATCCCGGCCTGGTGTTCTCGGCCACCGGGGGCGACGACGCGGACCGGGGCGCCCGGGGCGGGACCGCGGCCCCGCCATGTCCACCGCCACCGCACCCGGTGAGGACCAGGAGGAGGACGGCGAGAGCGGCGACGGGCCGGTTCGTGATCACAACTGGGATTGTCGCGTATCGGCGTTCCCGCCGACGCGGGGATGGCCATGCGTTGACCTTCGCGGCGTTCGGTCCCGGGTCTCGTCGGCCCGGGACCACGCACCGGAGCCGGCCGGTGCCCTGGCCGGGCGGGCCGGTCAGGGCACCGCCTCGGCCCCGTGGCTCGATGGCGCGGGCGACGTCACGCGCTCGTGTCGTCGCCGTAGAAGACGCGCTCGACGACGGCGCGGGCGTGACGCGCGTGGCGGCGGTAGTCCTCCAGCATCTCTCCGGAGGCGTCGTAGCCGAGCACGCGGGCCACGGCGGAGCGCTCGCGGTGGTGCTCGGTCGGCAGGGTGTCCGAGGCCCGTCCCCGTACGAGCATGACGGCGTTGCGGATGCGGGTGGCGAGCCGCCACGCGTCGCAGAGCCGTACGGCGTCCTCGCGGTCCAGCAGGCCGGCCGCCGCCGCGGCGTCGAGGGCCGCGAGCGTCCGCGTGGTGCGCAGCTCCGGAACGTCGTACGCGTGCCGGAGCTGCAGGAGCTGGGCCACCCACTCGACGTCGGACAGGCCGCCGGGCCCCAGCTTCGTGTGCAGGCGACGGTCCACGCCACGGGGCAGCCGCTCGGCCTCCATCCGGGCCTTGAGCCGGCGGATCTCCATCAGGGCGCGGTCGTCGATCCCGCCCCGCGGCCACCGCAGCGGGTCGATCAGCGCCCGGAAGCGCGTGCCGAGCTCCTCGTCGCCGATCACGGGCGCCGCGCGCAGCAGCGCCTGGCTCTCCCACGGCGAGGACCAGCGCCGGTAGTAGGAGGCGTACGAGTCGAAGGTGCGCACGAGCGGGCCCTGCCGTCCCTCCGGCCGCAGGCCCGGGTCGATGACCAGCGGCGGGTCGGGCGCCGGCAGGGCGAGCAGCCTGCGCAGTTCCTCGGCGACCGCGTGCGCCGCGGGCGCGGCCTCCTGCTCCGCGCCCGGCACGGGGTCGTGCACGAACATGACGTCCGCGTCACTGCCGTAGCCGAGCTCGTACCCGCCGAGGCGGCCCATCGCGACCACCGCGAACCTCGTCGGCAACGGCGCGCGGCGTTCCATCTCGATCTTGTGGATGGCGGCCCGCAGAGCCGCCTCGATCGTGACGAGGGTGATGGCGGTGAGCGCCTCGCCGGTCTCGCGTACGTCGAGGCGGCCGAGCAGGTCCGCGACCGCGACGCGCAGCAGTTCGCGGCGCCGGATGCCGCGCACGGCGGTGACGGCGTCCGCCGCCGGGTCGAGTTGCAGGCGGGCGGGGACGACGCTCATGTGCCGGCCCACCGCCGCCAGCGCCTCCCCGCGCAGCGCGTCGGACGACCGGGGCGTCAGCGTCGCGTCGCCGGTCAGCAGGGAGACGGCCTCCGGCGCGCGCAGCAGCAGGTCGGTGGCGTAGCGGCTCGAGGACAGCACGTACGCCATCCGCTCGGCCACGGTGACATCGTCGCGCAGCAGGCGGAGGTACCACGGCGTGGTGCCGAGCGCCTCGCTGACCTGCCGGAACCCGAGCAGGCCGGCGTCGGGGTCGGGGCCGTCGGCGAACCAGCCCAGCATGACGGGCAGCAGCGTGCGCTGGATCGAGGCGCGCCGGGAGACCCCCGCCGTGAGCGACTGCAGGTGCCGGAGCGCGCCGTCCGGGTCGGTGTAGCCGAGCGCCTCCAGCCGGGTACGGGCCGCCTCGCGGGTCAGGCGGGCCTCCTCGCCGGGCAGCCGGGCCACGGCGAGCAGCAGCGGCCGGTAGAACAGCTTCTCGTGCAGGCGCCGGACCTCCCGGGCGTGCCGTCGCCACTCGGCGGTGAACTCCCCGACCGGGTCGGTGCGGAAGCCCAGCGCGCGGCCCAGGCGCCGCAGGTCGGCGGGGTCCTCGGGCACCAGGTGCGTCCGGCGCAGCCGGTGGAGCTGGATCAGGTGCTCGACGCGGCGCAGGAACCGGTACGCGCCGGCCAGTGCGGCGGCGTCGGCCCGGCCGACGTACCCGCCCCAGGACAGCTTCTTCAGGGCGATCAGCGTGTTGGGGCCGCGCAGGCCCTCGTCCGTGCGGCCGTGCACGAGCTGCAGCAGTTGCACCGCGAACTCCACGTCGCGCAGGCCGCCGGGGCCGAGCTTGAGCTGCCGCCCGGCCTGGTCCGGGTCGATGTGCGCCTCGACCCGGCGGCGCATGGCCTGGACGTCCTCGACGAAGTTGTCGCGTTCGGCGGCCCGCCAGACGAGCGGGGCGAGCGCCTGGACGTACTGCTCGCCGAGCTCTTGGTCCCCCGCCACCGGGCGCGCCTTGAGCAGCGCCTGGAACTCCCACGTCTTGGCCCAGCGCTCGTAGTACGCGCGGTGGCTGGCGAGCGTCCGTACGAGCGGGCCCGACTTGCCCTCGGGGCGCAGGGCCGCGTCCACCTCCCACAGCGCGCCCTCGGCGGTGCTGGCCGAGCACGCCTTGATCATCCCGGACGCCAGCCGGGTCGCGGCCCGCAGCGCGGCCGTCTCGTCCTGGCCGGGCATCGGCTCGGCGACGAAGACGACGTCGACGTCGCTGACATAGTTGAGTTCGCGTCCGCCGCACTTGCCCATGCCGATCACGGCGAGGCGGCAGGTGCCGGCCTGTTCGCCGAGTTCGGCACGGGCGATGGCCAGACCGGCCTCGAGCGCGGCGGCGGCGAGGTCGGCGAGTTCGGCCGCGACGTCCTCGATGTCCGTCGCCCCCGTCAGGTCCCGGCCCGCCAGGTTCAGCAGCGCCCGCCGGTACGCGACCCGGAGCGCGAGCATCGGCTCCGGGTCTCCCGCGCGGGGCGTGGGATCGGCCGGATCGGCGCCGACGGCGGTCAGCAGCGCGGTGCGCAGCTCGTCGGCCGTGGGGCGCTGGAGCGCCGTGGGACCGGCGAGGACCCGCCAGTGGTCGGGATGCCGTGTCAGGTGGTCGCCCAGTGCGGCGCTGACGCCGAGGACCGCGATCAGCCGGCCGAGGGCGTCCCGGTCGGCGGCCAGGTCCGCGCGGATGTCGCTCCGCTCCAGCAACCGGAGCAGTCCGGTGAGGGCCAGGTCCGGATCCGCGGCGGCCCCCAGGACGTCGAGCAGGTCATCACCGAGCCCCCGACCGGCGAGCCGGCGCTGCGCCTCGGCGACGTCGGTGATGCCGAGGCGGGCCAGCCGGGCGGTCGTGCTCTCCGTACGGCGTTCGCTCACGATCAAAGATAATCATGAGCGCCCGGCGGGCTTCGCGGGAGACTCCGATCGGGCCGCTCGGCGCGCTGCCGGCGCCTTCACCCGATATCCCGGAACGCTGGAGCCGTCGTGAAACACCTTGGAGTTCTCGCCCACAGCACAGGGGGAGCCGCCCTCTGCTTCCTGACCTTCTGCGAGGAGGGCTTCCACCGGACCGGCCGCAACGAGCATCCCGACGTGACGCTGGACTACATCGCGTTCGGCTACAGCATGGCCGCGTGGGACGCGGGTGACCACGCGGCGGTCCGCGCCACCCTGGCCACCAGTGCTCGGCGGCTCGCGCGGGCCGGCGCCGACTTCTTCGTGTGCCCGGACAACACCGCCCACCTGGCCCTCGAGGTGCCGGGCCCGGACCTCCCGCTGCCGGGGCTGCACATCGCCGAGGTCGTCGCGGACCAGGCCGCGGCCGAGGGACGCGCCCGCGTCGGCGTGCTGGGCACCCGCTACACCATGGACGGTCCGCTGTACCCGCGTGCGCTGGCCGCCCGCGGCATCGCCGCGGAGGTGCCGGACGCCGACGACCGGGCCATCGTCAACGAGGTCATCTTCAAGGAACTGGTGAACGGCGTGGTCAGCGAGGCGTCGCGGCGGGAGTACGTCCGCGTCATCGAGCGGCTGGCCGAGCGGGGCTGCGACGCGGTCGCCCTCGTCTGCACCGAGATCCCCCTGCTGATCGCCCCCGAGGTCTCTCCCCTGCCGACGCTGGACTCGACCCGCCTGCTGGCCCGGGCGGCCTATGACGTCGCCGTCGGCGAGCGGGCGATGCCCGACTGGCACGGCGGCCCCCGATGAGCCCGGCCGGTCGCGTCGGCGCGCGCTGACGACGCTGAAGACGGAGATCACGAAACTTCCGAAGTTCGGCGTCGAAGTCGGCACCCATGATCTCGTGGCGACGGTCCGGGATCTGGCCGATCAGCTCCCCGCCGGTACATGGAGACGAAGACCAATACACGTGAGGCCCGCAGAGAAAACCGAGGTTTCGCGCGACGTCCAGGTTCGATGCCATCACAACGAGATCAGCCACTCGTAATGATAGAGGCACGGATCGTGAACCTAGTGGTGCAGGTGAAGCTGCTGCCGGCGCCTGAGCAGGCGGCGGCGCCCGCGGCGACCCTGTCCCTGTGCAACACCGCGGCGAATGAGGTGTCGGCGGTCGCGTTCGAGCAAAAGGTGTTTGCCCGGCAGAAGCTGCAAAAGCTGGTGTATGCGGAGTTGAAGGCGCGGGGGTTGTCGCCGCAGCCCGCGTTGCATGTGATCCGTAAGGTCGCCGACGCCTACACCACGCTGCACGCCCAGATCCAGGCGGGCCTGCTGGGCGGTGAGCACTCACGGCGGCGCCGCAAGGCCGTCTCCAAGCCCATCACCGTGCGGGCCGATGCGGCCCAGCCGTTCGATGACCGATACCTGTCCTGGCAGATGGACGCCCGGACCATCTCGATCTGGACCGCCCAGGGCCGTCTTCGCGGCATCGCCTTCACCGGAGAGCCCGGGCAGCTCAAGTTCCTGGCGGACCACCGCAAAGGCGAGACCGATCTGGTGCACCGCGACGGAATGTTCCTCCTGATCGCCACCTGTGAAGTCGAACAGGCGTCGCGGTTTGAGCCCGCCGATTGGATCGGGGTGGACCGGGGGATCGTGAACCTGGCCACCACCTCCGACGGAGACAACCACCAGGGCAAGGGTCTTGCCCGGTATCGCAGCCGCCAGGCCCGGCTGCGCGCCGAACTGCAGGCTAAGAAGAGCGCGGGCAGCCGGTCGGCCGCTCGCCGGCTGGCCCGCCGCGCACAGCGGGAGGCGAGGCACGCCACCAACGAGAACCACAAGATCAGTAAGAAGGTCGTGGCCGATGCCCGACGCACCGGACGCGGTATCGCGCTTGAGGAACTGAGCGGGATACGCGACCGGGTACGGCTCAGGCGGCACCAGCGGGCCACACACTCCTCCTGGCCGTTCCACCAGCTCGGCACCTTCCTCCAGTACAAGGCCCAGCGGGCCGGAGTGCCGTTCTTGGAGGTGGATCCGGCCTACACCTCCCAGCGGTGTCCCGTGCCATGGTGCGGACACACCGAGCGGGCCAACCGGCCCGACCGGGACACCTTTCGTTGTCGCCGGTGCGGGTTCGCTGGCCCCGCCGACGTCATCGCCGCCACCAACATCCGGAAACGGGCGCGCGTGATGTGGGCATTTGTCAGCATGCCCGTCCCCACCCCCACAGGGAGGGGAGATGCGACCCCGGCACGACACCCAGCCGCGACGGGGAGCGCAACAAGGTGTGAAAGGCCGAGCCCCAAGCTCGGCCGTTCACGGCCAAGATGCTGACCCGGGACGGTTACTCCGATCTGGCGATCGGCCCACCCAGCGATGACATCGACGCCAAGAAGGACGCCGGCTCGCTAACGAGCGTGTCGGTTCTAGGGAAAGACTGTCAACCAAGGCGGTCGCGGTGGACGGGCCACGCCGACCGCCCGTGACTTCAACAAGGACTAGCACGACACCTCCGGTACCGAGGGCAGCGCCCTGTCGCGGTTGGGGATGTCAACGGTGACGGGTACGCGGACGTCGCGACCAAGCTGATCAAGGCGAGCACCTTCGGCTTCGGCGTCGGCGCCCGCTTCGGCACGCTCCCCCGCTGAGCGAGGACCAGGGGATTCCCGGCGGGAATCCCCTGGTCCTCGGTGAGATCGGATCAGGTGACCGGCTCGGCCCCGGTCCCGGGGCCGGGCCGGATCAGATGACCGGTTCGGAGATGGTCTCCTCGAGCTGCTCCTTCGCTCCCTTGGGCGCCGAGCCGCGCAGCGGCACCTCGCGGACGAACCAGGCGAGGAGGAAGGCCAGGAAGGCGACGACCGCTCCGCCGATCACCGTGCCGTGCAGGCCACTGGTGACGCCGGACTTGAACGCCTCCTGCACCGGCAGGGGCAGCTTGTGCAGCAGCGCCGGCGTCACGTGCGCGCCACCCGACGCGATCTTGTGGGCGGCCTCCGGGCCGAGCCGGTCGGAGATGGTGTGCTCCAGGCGGTTCGTGAAGATGGAGCCGAACAGCGCCACGCCGAGCGAGCCGCCCACCGTACGGAACAGCGTGACCGAGCCGCTCGCCGCGCCCATGTCCCGCAGCTCCGCGCTGTTCTGGGTGATCAGCATCGTGTTCTGCATGATGAAGCCCATGCCGAGACCGACACCGGCGGTGAGCGCCGAGCTGACCGCCGTGCTGGTGTCCACCTTCAGCAGGAGCAGCACGAGCATGCCGACCGTCATCACCGCGCCGCCGATGATCGGGTACAGCTTGTAGCGGCCGTTGCGGGAGATCAGCTGCCCGGTCGTCAGCATCACGACCAGCATGCCGAACATCAGCGGCAGGAGGAGCAGGCCGCTCGCCGTCGCCGAGGCACCCTGGACGTCCTGCATGTACTGCGGGAGGAAGTTGACCGCGCCGAACATCGCCGCTCCGACGAGGAAGCTCAGGACCTGGGCGACCGCGAAGTTCTTGTTGCGGAACAGCCGCGGCGGCAGGATCGGCTCGGCGGCGCGGGCCTCGGCGAGGACGAACAGGACCAGGGCCACGACCGACAGGATCGCCAGCCCGATGATCTGCCAGGACCCCCACGGGTACTCGGAGCCGCCCCAGCTCGCGACCAGGGTGAGGGAGACGACGCCGACCGTCAGCAGGAACGCTCCGAGGAAGTCGATCTTCGCCTTGATGTGCGGGGTGTGCAGGCGCATGCCGACACCCGTGACGAGCAGGGCGATCGCGCCGAGCGGCACGTTGACGTAGAAGGTCCAGCGCCAGCTCAGGTGGTCGGTGAGGAAGCCGCCGATCAGCGGGCCGCCGACGAAGGCGATCGGCATCATCCCGCCGATGATCGCCTGGAAGCGGCCGCGCTCGCGCGGCGGGACGAGGTCACCGATGATCGCGAAGGCGCCGACCATGAGGCCGCCGGCGCCGAGGCCCTGCAGCGCGCGGAACCCGATGAGCTGGCCCATGCTCTGCGACAGCCCGGACAACATGGAGCCCGCGAGGAAGATCACGATGGACGCCATGAACATGCCCTTGCGGCCGTACAGGTCGCCGAGCTTGCCCCAGATCGGCGTCGCGGCCGCCGTGGCGAGGGTGTAGGCGGTGACGACCCAGGCGAGGTGGCTGAGGCCGCCGAGGTCGCCGACGATCGTCGGCAGCGCGGTGCCGACGATCAGGTTGTCGAGCATCGCGAGGAACATGCCGAGCATCAGGCCGATGATCGCGATGTAGATGGATCGCGTGCTTCTCGGCTCCGCCGCGCCTGGTGGCGCTGACTCCGCCGTGTTCGTCCCCGACATCGATAACCTCTCTCTGTGGTCGGACGCTTACTTGTCGACCGGCTAGTTTCTTTACCTGCCGTACGGTAAGTTAGGAACTAGCCGGTCGTCAAGTTAGTTTGGACGGAGATTGATCATGGGCGAGCCCCGCGGCGACACCCGGGAGCGGATTCAGGCGGTCGCGCTGGAGCTGTTCGCCGAGCACGGTTACGAGAAGACCTCGCTACGGGAGATCGCCGAGCGCCTCCACGTCACCAAGGCCGCGCTGTACTACCACTTCAAGACCAAAGAGGACATCATCGTCAGCCTGTTCGACGATGCCCTCGCCAGGTTGGACGACCTGATCGCCTGGGGGCAGGCACAGCCGCCGACCCTGGAGACGCGGCAGGAGCTGGTACGCCGCTACGCCGACAACCTCTACACCTCGGCGCCGGCGCTCATGCGCTTCGCCCACGAGAACCAGGGCACCATGCGCGACCTCGCGGTCGGCGAGAAGATGAAGTGCCGGGTCCGGGCCCTGATCGAGCTGCTCGCCGACCGGAAGGCGCCGCTGACCGACCAGCTCAAGTCGGCGATGGCGATCTTCGGGCTGAACATCGCCCTCTTCGCCTTCGACGACTACGACATCACCGACGAGGAGCGACGCACCACCGGCCTCACCGTGGCGATGGAGATGATCTCCTCGTCTCAGAGCACCGAGAGGTAGCGGCGGCGCTCGTACTCGGTGACCTGGCGGCGGTAGTCCTCCCACTCCGCGCGCTTGTTGCGGAGAAAGAAGTCGAAGACGTGCTCGCCGAGGACCTCGGCGACCAGCTCGCTGCGCTCCATCGCGCTGATCGCCTCGTCCAGGCTCTGCGGCAGCGGCTCGATGCCCATCGCGCGGCGCTCGGCCGCGGTGAGCGCCCACACGTCGTCCTCGGCGCCCGGCGGCAGCTCGTAGCCCTGCTCGATGCCCCTGAGGCCGGCGCCCAGGATCACGGCGAAGGCGAGGTAGGGGTTGCAGGCGGTGTCCGGCGCGCGGAACTCGATGCGGGTCGCGTGGCCCTTCTGCGGCTTGTACATCGGCACGCGCACCAGCGCGGACCGGTTGTTGTGGCCCCAGCAGATGTACGGCGGCGCCTCGCCGCCCGCGCCGGCGGACGCGCCGACGCCGCCCCACAGGCGCTTGTAGGAGTTGACCCACTGGTTGGTGACGGCCGTGATCTCGGCGGCGTGCCGGAGCAGGCCGGCGATGAACGCGCGCCCGACCTTGGAGAGCTGGTACTCGGCGCCCGGCTCGTAGAAGGCGTTGCGGTCGCCCTCGAACAGCGACATGTGGGTGTGCATCCCCGAGCCCGGGTACTCGGTGAACGGCTTCGGCATGAAGGAGGCGTGCACGCCTTGCTCGAGCGCGACCTCCTTCATCACCAGGCGGAACGTCATGATGTTGTCGGCCGTGGTGAGCGCGTCGGCGTAGCGCAGGTCGATCTCCTGCTGGCCCGGACCGCCCTCGTGGTGGCTGAACTCGACGGAGATGCCCATCGACTCCAGCATCATGATGGCGTTGCGCCGGAAGTCGTGCGCGGCGCGGTGCGGCGTGTGGTCGAAGTAGCCGCCCAGGTCGACCGGCGTCGGCTCGCTGCCGTCGTCGGGCTGCTCGCCGAGCAGGTAGAACTCCAGCTCAGGGTGGGTGTAGAAGGTGAACCCGAGGTCGGCCGCGCGGCTGAGGGTGCGCTTGAGGACGTAGCGCGGGTCGGCGAAGCTCGGCGACCCGTCCGGCATGAGGATGTCGCAGAACATCCGGGCGGTGCCCGGCGACTCGGCCCGCCACGGCAGCACCTGGAACGTCGACGGATCGGGCTTGGCGAGCATGTCGGCCTCGTAGACACGGGCGAACCCCTCGACGGCCGAGCCGTCGAAACCGATGCCCTCGGCGAACGCCTGCTCCAGCTCGGCCGGGGCCACCGCGACGGACTTGAGGAATCCGAGCACGTCGGTGAACCACAGCCGGATGAAGCGGATGTCGCGCTCCTCGAGCGTGCGGAGCACGAACTCCTGCTGACGGTCCAAAACGGATCCCCTTTGAAACCTGCGAACGACAACTCTGGCGTTCTATCAGTGTGCCGCGTCCATGTTTCGGTCACGTTACAAGGGCGCGAAGCGCGACCGCGGTCCCGATGAGTCCGTGGCGGCGTACCGCCACGGACTCATCGGGTCACTCCTCGACCTCGGCGGCGGCCGGGTCGAGGACGCGGGACAGGAACCTGCGGGTCCGCTCGTGGGTCGGCTCGCCGATGACCTTCGAGGGCGGCCCCTCCTCGACGATGACGCCACCGTCCATGAAGACCACGCGGTCGGCGACCTCTCGGGCGAAGGTCATCTCGTGCGTGACCACCAGCATCGTCATCCCCTCGAGGGCCAGCTTGCGCATGACGCCGAGCACGTCGCCGACGAGCTCGGGGTCGAGCGCGGAGGTCGGCTCGTCGAACAGCATGACGTCCGGTCCCATGGCCAGGGCGCGGGCGATCGCGACCCGCTGCTGCTGGCCGCCGGACAGCTGCGCCGGGTAGGCGTCCACCTTGTCGGCCAGCCCGACGCGGGCGAGGTTGTCGCGCGCGATCCGGTCGGCCTCCTCGGCGGAGCGCCGCAGCACCTTGCGCTGCGCGATGGTGACGTTGCCGAGCACCGACAGGTGCGGGAACAGGTTGAACTGCTGGAACACCATGCCGACGCGGCGGCGCGCCGCGTCGATGTCCACGTCCGGGTCGGTCAGCTCGACGCCGCCGACGTACACCTGCCCGGCGGTGGGCTCCTCCAGGAGGTTCACGCAGCGCAGCAGCGTGGACTTGCCGGACCCGGACGGCCCGATGATGCACACGACCTCGCCGCGCGTGACCTCGAAGTCGATGCCGCGCAGCACCTGAAGGTCCCCGAACGCCTTGTGCAGCCCGGTCACCTGGACCGCCGCGGTGGTGTTCACGGTCGTCACCGCTGTCCCCTCTTCTGCCGGGCCTCCAGCCGCCGCGCCAGGTGGCCGAGCGGAATCGTGATGATCAGGTAGCAGAGGGCGGCCACGATGATCGGCGTGGTGTTGCCCTGCTGGCTGGCCGCGTCCTGGGCGAGCTTGGACAGCTCCCGCTGCTGCAGCGTGATGCCGAGGAACAGAACGAGAGACGAATCCTTGAACAGCAGGACCAGTTCGTTGGTCAGCGGCGGGATCACGATGCGGAGCGCCTGCGGGATGATGATCGAGCGCATGGCCCGCCCGTGCGACATGCCGAGCGTGCGCGCCGCCTCCATCTGACCGCGCGGCACGGCCTCGATGCCGGCCCGGATGGTCTCGGCCATGTACGCCGCTGAGACCACTCCCAGGGCGACGGCGGCCTGGCCGTACACGCCGCCGGGGAAGTTGACCCCTGGGAAGGCGAGCGGGACGCCGGTGCCCACGAAGATGAAGATGAGCAGCGCGGGCAGTCCCCGGAACACCTCGATGTAGGCGATGGCGAACCAGCGGTACGGCGGCACTGAGGACAGCCGCATCAGCGCCAGCAGCAGGCCGGCCACCAGGCCGAGCGCGAACCCGGTGACCGTGAACAGCAGGGTGTTGCGCAGCGCGACCGTGATGATGTCGGGGAACAGCGTCTTGGCGACCCGCCATTCGGCGAAGTTGGTCTTCAGCGCCCCCCAGTCCGCCAGGGACACGAGCAGGACGACGGCGACGACGAAGATGCCGTACTCGCCGCCCAGGATCAGCCGACGGCGCTGCGTGCGGGTCAGCCGCGGCGCCGCCTCCGCGTGTTCAGTCATTGCGGCCTCTCGAATCGATCAGAGTCGGCTCAGGCGCCCGCCGGCATCGGGCCGATCCACTTCTCGTAGATCTTCTTGTACTCGCCGCTCTGCCGGGCCTCGTCGATGGTCTGGTTGATCAGCGAGAGCAGCTTGGGGTTCTTGCCCTTGCGGACCGCGAAGCCGTACTGCTCGCCGGTGTTGAGGCTGGCCGCGACGCCGTACGCGGCGTTCGCCGGGTCCTTCAGCCAGCCCTGCACGACCGGGTAGTCCTCGATGATCACGTCGACCTGGCCGCTGCGCAGCCCGTTGAGGAGGCTGGCGGAGTCCTTGAAGGACTTCGAGTCGATGCCCTTGGAGTGGACGAAGTCCTCACCGGTGGTGCTCGCCTGGGAGCCGACCTTGAGCTTCTTGGTCTTGACGTCGTCCAGCGACGCGTAGGTGACGCCCTTCTTGGCCATGAGCGCCTGCGTGGCGTTGAAGTACGGCTTGGTGAAGTCGATGAACCGCGCCCGCTCCGGCTTGATCGTCATACCGGCGGCGGCGACGTCGCACTTCCCCGCGTTCAGGGCGGACCCCGTCTTGATCGTCTCAAACGGGGTGTCGATGACCTGCTGGGTGACGCCGAGCTTCTTGGCGACCAGGTCGATGAGGTCCACGTCGAAGCCGACGACCTTGCCGCCCTGGGCCGACTGGAACGGCGGGTACGGCAGGTGCGTGCAGGTGGTCAGCTTGCCCTTCTTCACCAGCTTGGCACCCTGAACCGTCACTCCGTCCCCTCCGCCGCCGCAGGCGGTGAGGGCGAGGGCGGCCGCGCAGAGTCCGGCGGTGGCGGCGGCAAGCCGACGACTTATAGCCACAATTCCTCCATAAGCAGGACAAACAACTGTCCGACTATGTCATACCGCTCGCCACCTGCGAGAACGTCAGCGGGTCACGACTTGATCACAGCAAGAAAACGGGCTGCGACCGGTCCGGCCACCTGCCCGCCGTCCCCGCCGTGCAGGACCAAGACGGCGAAGGCCAGATCGCCCCGGTAGCCGATGAACCACGCGTGCGTATGACCTTGGGCATCATATTCGGCCGTCCCCGTCTTGCCCGCCGTGCCCGCCGGAAGTCCGGCCCGGGCCGCGGTGCCCCGCGTCGCGACCGCCCGCATCATCGACCGCAGCCCGGCGACCACCGAGGACGGCAGCGGCCGGGCCGTTCCCGCGTGGACGAGGCGCGCGGGCACCAGCCGCGGCGGGCGGTACGAGCCGTCGGCCACGGCCGCGGCGACCACCGCCATCGCGAGCGGGTTCGCCTGGACCTTCCCCTGGCCGATCGACGCCTCGGCCAGCCCGTTGTCGCCGCCCGGGTCGAGGAGGTCCCCGGAGTAGGCCCGGTCCGTCCCCGTGTCGAAGTGCGCGCCGAAACCGAACGCCGCGGCACTCTCCCGCAGCCGCCCGGCTCCCGCCGCCACGCCGAGTGCCGCGAACGTCGTGTTGCAGGACTCGGCGAACGCGTCGGCGAGCGAGACCCGGCCGAGCGCCAGGCCGCCGTGGTTGTGGATCGTGCGCTGCCCGGCCACCGTCACGGCGGGGCAGTCGACCGGGCTCGCCGGCGTCATCCCGCCGTCCAGCAGCGCCGCCGCGACGACCACCTTGAACGTCGACCCCGGCGGGTACACGCCCGTGAAGGCGCTCTCGGCCTGCGGCAGCCGGTCGGCGACCGCCACGATCTCGCCGGTCGAGGGGCGGATCGCGACGAGGGCGGCCTGCGCCGATCCCACGGCCGCGTCGGCGGCCGCCTGGGCGCGCCGGTCGATGGTGGTGCGGACGGGCGCCGCGCCATGGCCGGGGAAGACCTTGAGCTGCTGCGCCGGCCGCCCCGGGTTCTGGATCCGCACCGCCCAGCCGGGGACGCCGTCGTCCTCGCCCATCACCGCGAAGTCGCCGCCGCTCCAGGCGCGGAAGTACGCGGCCGAGGCCTCCTCCGGCGTCGCCGGGCCGCGCGCTCCTCGCAGGGCGGCGCACGAGAAGACGGCCGCCGCCAGCAGGATGAGCACACCGGCCGCGGCGACGGCGACTCTGCGCATCGGACTCCCCCATCGGCGACGCCGTGGCCGGTTCCGGCCGATCAGCCCGGTGGCGTCACCTGGTGGCCTCGGGTGGCATCGGGCCCATCCACCGCTCGTACGTCCGCCGGTAGGTGCCGTCCCGCCGGATCTGCGCGATGACGTCGTCGATCAGCCGCAGCAGCGCCGGGTTGTGGCCCTTGCGCACGGCGAAGCCGTACTGCTCGCGGGTGCGCAGCCCCGGGAGGAGGGTGAAGTCCGCGTTGGCCTCGTCGGTGAGCCAGTAGCGCACCACCGGGTCGTCCTGGATCAGCGCGTCGACCTGACCGGTGCGCAGCGCGTCCAGCTCGGTGGCGGCGTTCTCATACCCCTTCGTCTGCCACCCCCGGCGGCGCGCGTACGTCTGTCCCGTCGTGCCGACGACCACGCCGACGCGCAGCCCGCCGGAGCCTGCGGCGTCCGGCGTGACGCGCGCGTCACGCCGGACCATCAGCACCTGCCCGGATTCGAAGTAGGGCCGGGAGAAGTCGACCACCGCCGCCCGCTGCGGGTTGACGGTCATGCCGGCGGCCGCCAGGTCGCACGCCGCGACCGCGAACACCTCCCCCGAGGTGATCGCGGTGAACCGCGTGTCGATGATCTTCTGCCGGACGCCGAGACGCCGGGCGACCAGGTCGATCAGGTCCACGTCGAAGCCGACGATCGCCTTGCCCCGCTGGAACTGGAACGGGGCGTAGGGCAGGTGCGTGCAGGTGGTGAGCGTGCCGCGGGCGACCAGGTGAACGCCCCTCACGGTCTGGCCGGCCGGCGCGCAGGCGGTCAGCAGGCAGGCGGTCATCGCCGCCGCGGGCACGGCGCACGCGCGGGAGAGAGTGAAGATGTGCACGGTGCCTCCGAGGGGGGTACGACGCTCCATCCGTCCCACTCACGCGGAAGAGTCAATCAGTTGCGCACCGTCACGTCCATGTCGATCGCGGTGCCCGCGCCGTGAGCGCGTCACCGGCCCTCGGCGAGCGCGTCCTCGCGCCCCCCGCGCCGCCCGCGTCGGCGAGGGCGTCGCCGGCCGCCGTGCGCGCGTACAGCACGCGCCTGCCGACCCGGTGGCCGGTCACCAGACCGCAGGCGCGCAGGACGCCCAGGTGCTGACTGACCGCGCCGGGGGTCACCGCCAGGCGCCCGGCGAGCTCCGTCGTCGACGCGGGGACCGTCAGCGCGAGCAGCAGCGCCGCCCGGCCCCGCCCGATCAGTGCCGCGAGGGCGTCCGGAGGCGCCGCCGGGGCGGTCTCCCACAGCGTCGCGACGCCGTACGCGGGGTAACTCAGCATCGGCTGGTACGGCGGGGTCATCACCGAGACGGCCGGCCAGACGAACGCGCTCGGCACCAGTACCAGCCCGCGCCCGGCCAGCGGGCCGTGATGGTGCCACCGGCGCTGGACGGCGAGCCGGTCGCCGTGCCAGCGGACCGACTCGTGCAACCCGGCGAAGAGCCCCTCGGCCCCGCGCTCGGTCAGGGCGCGGGACCGGCGGAGGACGTCGCCCTCCAGCAGCGCCCGCATCCGCGGCCAGGACTCCTCGAGCGCCGCCTCCCAGTACGCGGCGATCAGGTCGGCGACCTCGCCGAGGGCACGCTCGGGCGCCTCGGCCATCGCCCGGCGCCGCGCGCGCAGGCCGGCGGCGTCCGTGCGCGCCTGGCCGAACGCCGCAGCCGAAGAAGAAGCGTGGGACACCGAGCCCTCGGCGTTCTTTCCGACGTCTCGGATCTCCAAGGCGACCCGGCGGGCGGGCGTGGCCCGCACCCGCGCCAGTTCGGCCGCGAAATCCGGCAGCGGGGACTCCGGCGGCGGGGTCAGGAAGTCGGGCATGTACCCATTCGCGGGGACGAGCGCGCGCAACGGCGTCAGGTCGAGCCCACGCAGCCGGGGCCGTACGGCGCGGACCCACGGCAGATGCAGCGCGCGGCGGGACGGGTCGGCCAGCACGCGCAGGCTGTGCATGAGCTCCCAGAGCGGCGAGAACGCGAACCGGACGCGCGCGACGTCATCCGGGGTGAAGAGGAATTCGATCATTTAGGCACCGCTAAAAGAGTTCCAGCCGGATGCCGGTGTTGTCGACCATGCCCCCATGACCTCCGTCGACGAGATGCCCGCTCCCCCTTCCTCCCGGCTCCCCGCGTTCCTCTACACGCGGGTCGGCGGTCTGCCACGAGGCTTCTGGGCGCTGTGGACCGGCAACTTCGTCAACCGGCTCGGCACGATGGTCGAGCCGTTCCTCGCCTTCTACCTCACGGGCGTGCGCGGCCTGTCCGTCGGCGCGACCGGGCTCGTGCTGGCGCTGTTCGGGCTCGGCTCGATCGTCTCCCAGCTCGTCGGCGGAGTGCTCGCCGACCGGATCGGGCGACGCGCCACGCTGACCGGAGGGATGCTGGCCACCGCCGCCGCGATGCTCGCGCTCGGGTACACCACCGCGACCCCGGCGCTGATCGCGCTGGTGTTCGTGCTCGGGCTGACCATCGACGCGTTCCGTCCGGCCTCGCAGGCGCTGCTGGCCGACCTGGTCGGGCCGGCCGAGCGCGCCCGCGCCTTCGGGCTGCTGTTCTGGGCGATCAACCTGGGCTTCGCGGTCGCGATGGTGCTCGGCGGGACGCTGTCGCGGGCGGGCTTCTCCTGGTTGTTCTGGATCGACGCGGCCACCTGCGTGATGTGCGGCGTCCTGGTCTGGCGGGCGGTGCCCGAGACCCGCGGCCCGCGCGCGGAGCGCGAACCCGGCGGGCTCGTGGACGTCCTGCGGGACCGCGTCGCCGTCGGCTCGGTGCTCGTCGTCCTCTGCTACGGGTTCGTCTACATGCAGTCCTACTCGACGCTCCCGCTGGCGATGCGGCAGGCGGGGCTTCCGGCTTCGGCGTACGGCTTCGCGGTGGCCCTCAACGGCGTCGGGATCGTGATCGTGCAGCCGCTGATCGGCGCCTGGCTCGCCCGCCGCGACCACAGTCGCGTCCTGGCCGCGGGCGTGGCCGTGGTGGGCGCCGGATTCGGGCTGACCGCGTTCGCCGCGTCGGCGTGGGCGTTCGCGGCGACGGTCCTGGTGTGGACGCTGGGCGAGGTCCTCTTCGCGTCGGTGTCCACGGCGATCATCGCGGACCTCTCGCCCGCGCACCTGAGGGGGCGCTACAGCGGGCTGTACGGCACGGCGTTCTCGGCGGCCTCGCTGCTCGGCCCGCCGATCGGCGGTGGCCTGCTCGGCCTGGCCTCCTGGTCACCGTGGCTGCTCTGCGCGGTCCTGTGCGGAACCGCCGCGGCCGGCGCGCTGGCGCTCGGACCCGCGGTGCGGCGCCGGCGGCAGGCCCTTGGCTGATCCGGAGGATCCGAGGGGGTTGACCGGTTCCTGTGAGAATGTCTAACTTCAGGTGGTTAGTCCCCCTCCGAGGCGGCGTACGAGCTGAATGGTGCAGGCTCCGAGGTCCTGTGGCCTGGTGCACGGACTGTCCGTTCTCCGGGAGCGGAACTTCCGCTGGTTCTTCCTCGGCCAGTGCACCTCCATGCTCGGCGACGGCATGGTCGCGCCCGCCCTCGCCTTCGCCGTCCTCGGCCTGACCGGGCGCGCCGTCGACCTCGGTGCCGTCCTCGCCACCGGATCGGCCGCGCAGGTGATGTTCACCCTGGTCGGCGGCGTCATCGCCGACCGGCTGCCACGCCACTCGCTGATGCTCGGCACCGACCTCGTACGCGCCGTCAGCCAGGGTGTCGCGGCGGCCCTGTTGATCAGCGGCGCCGCACGGATCTGGCACCTCCTGGTCCTCCAGGCGGTGCACGGGATCGCCGCCGCGCTCTCCGGGCCCGCCGTCGCCGGAGTCGTCCAGGCGACGACGCGGCCCGAACAGCGGCAGCCCGCCAACGCCCTGCGCGTCCTGGCGATGTCCACGTCCCTCCTCACCGGGCCGGCGGTGGCCGGCGCCCTGGTCGTCGGCGCGGGCCCGGGCTGGGCGCTCGCCGCGGACTCGGCGACCTTCGCGGTCAGCGCCGCCTGCCTGTCCCGGCTGCGGCTGCGGCGTACCGGCCACGAACGGCCGCAGCGGTTCGTCCGCGAGCTGGCCGACGGCTGGCGGGAGTTCCGGTCCCGCCGGTGGGTGTGGAGCGTCATCGTGGCCGCCTCCCTGGTCAACCTGCTCGGCGGGGCCTTCTCGGTGCTCGGCCCCACACTGAGCGCCCGGTCGTTCGGCGGCGCGGGCGCGTGGGCGCTGATCTCGGCGACGTTCGGCGCCGGCTGTCTCGGCGGCGGCGCGATCGCGCTCTGCGTACGGCCGCGGTTCCCGCTGCGCTCGGGACTGGCGATGATGGTGATGTTCGCCTGCCCGGCCCTCGCCCTGGCGGGCGAGCTCACGGTGCCCGGCATCGCGATCGCGGCGTTCTTCGGCGGTCTCGTCCTCATGGTCTTCAACACGCTCTGGGAGACGGCCCTGCAGCAGCACATCCCGGAGACCGCCCTGTCGCGGGTCTGCGCCTACGAGTGGGCGGGGGCGCTCGCCTGCCAGCCGCTCGGCCTGGCGCTGGTGGCGCCCATCGCCGGCTGCTTCGGGCTGCGGACGACGCTCTTGACCGCGGGCGCCCTGCAGGTCCTCGTCGTCCTCACCCCGCTGCTGTTCCCCGAGGTACGGACGCTGCCGTCGCCGCCACGCGACCGCCGGTCCTGACACCCGATCACCAGATCCCCTGAGGCCCGCGGCCCGGTAGACCCCGTCTAGTCTCGAAGCGTGGCACAGCTTCGTATCGCACTCGCTCAAGCCAACGCGACCGTCGGCGACCTCACCGGCAACGCCGACCGCACCGTCGAATGGACCCGGCGCGCCGCCGACCGCGGCGCCCACCTCGTCGTCTTCCCCGAGATGTTCCTCACCGGCTACCCGGTGGAGGACCTCGCGCTGCGCAAGTCGTTCGTGGACGCGTCGATCGCCACCCTGGAGGCGACGGCCCGCCGGCTCGCCGACGAGGGCCTGGGCGAGCTGGCCGTCGTACTCGGCTACCTCGACCGGCGCGCCGACGTCGTGGACCGCGTCGGCCAGCCCGCGGGCGCGCCGCTCGACGCGGCGGCGGTGCTGTACCGGGGCCGGGTCGCCGTCCGCACCGCGAAGCACCACCTGCCGAACTACGGCGTCTTCGACGAGTACCGGTACTTCGTCCGCGGTGACCGGCTGCCCGTCCTGCGGCTGCACGGCGTCGACGTCGCCGTGGCGATCTGCGAGGACCTGTGGCAGGAGGGCGGGCCGGTCACGGTGACCCGTGAGGCCGGCGCCCAGTTGCTCGTCGCCCCGAACGCCTCGCCGTACGAGCGCAACAAGGACGACGTCCGCCTGGAGCTGTGCGCGCGCCGGGCCCGCGAGGCGGGGTGCGCGCTCGCGTACGTGAACTCGGTCGGCGGTCAGGACGAGCTGGTGTTCGACGGCGACTCCGTCATCGTCACCGGCGAGGGTGAGCTGATCGCCCGCGGCCCGCAGTTCGAGGAGGACCTGCTCGTCGCCGACCTCGACCTGCCCGCCGCCCCGGCGGAGTTCACGCCGGGCGAGACGCCCGCCGACGGGCACGACGGCACCACCATCACGATCGAGCGCGTGCTGCTGTCGCCCGACCCGGTTCCGGCGTACACCCCGGAGGAGCCGCCCCGCGCCGAGCCGCTGGGCGACCTCGGGGAGGTGTACGGCGCGCTCGTCCTCGGCGTACGCGACTACGTCCGCAAGAACGGGTTCCGCTCGGTCATCCTCGGGCTGTCCGGCGGCATCGACTCCGCACTGGTGGCGACGATCGCCGCGGACGCCATCGGCCCGGACAACGTGCACACCGTCCTCATGCCGAGCCGCTACTCCAGCGATCACTCGATCACCGACGCGGAGGACCTGGTCAAACGGCAGGGCATCCACTCCCGCACGGTCCCGATCCGCGGAATGGTCGACGCCTACGAGGCCGAGCTGGAGCTGCACGGCCTGGCCGCCGAGAACCTCCAGGCGCGGGTCCGCGGCAACATCCTCATGGGCCTGTCCAACGAGCACGGCCACCTGGTGCTGACCACCGGCAACAAGAGCGAGCTGGCCACCGGCTACTCCACGCTGTACGGCGACTCGGCGGGCGGCTACGGGCCGATCAAGGACGTTCCGAAGATCACGGTGTTCGCGCTGTGCCGGTGGCGCAACGAGCGGATCGACGGGGCGCACCCGTTCACGCCCTCCTCGGAGACCCCGCCGATCCCGCAGAACATCATCGACAAGCCGCCGTCCGCGGAGCTGCGCCCCGGCCAGCTCGACACCGACTCGCTCCCGCCGTACGACATCCTCGACGCGCTCCTGGACGACTACGTCGAGAAGGACATGGGCCGCGACGGCCTCATCGCGGCGGGCCACGACCCGGAGCTGGTCGAGCGGGTGATCCGGCTGGTCGACGCGGCCGAGTACAAGCGCCGCCAGTACCCGCCCGGCCCGAAGATCACCCCGAAGAACTTCGGCCGCGACCGCCGGCTCCCCATCACGAACAAGTGGCGGGAGATCGTCGCTCCGCACACCGGCGACCCCGCGCGCGTCGCGAAGCGGCAGACCGCCGAGGACGCCTGACCACGCTCGCCCGGCCGCTCGCCGATGGCACGGGCCGGCCCTCGGCGATCACCGCGACCGGCGTCCGGCCGCGTCCACGGCGTTAATGGTTTGCCCGGCCCATCCCGTGCGGCCGAGAATCACCCGGTCCCCGCTCCTGAGGCGGGCGACGGCCGTAGCGCCCCGGTGAACGGACCTGGACGCCGGCCGGACCTCCCAGTGGAGAGGGTCTGGTGATGGGGACCGCGGTCGGCCGGCGGAGCGGCACGCTTCTCCTGATCATCGCCTCGGCGATCTGGGGCTGCTGGTCCACCGGCGAGAAGTACGCGCTGCGGGGCCTGCCGGTCATGACGATGCTCGGCGTGACCCTGGCCGCCGCCGCCGCGCTGCTCTGGGCGGTCCTGCTCGCCAAGGGACATCGACGCCCGACCGGGCGGCAATTGCGCACCATGGCCCTGCTCGGCCTGCTCGAACCCATGATCGGCTACGGCGCGATCGGGCTGGGGCTGACCTCGATCGAGGCAGCGCAGGCGGCCCTGCTGTCCGGCACCGAGTCCTGCTTCGTCGTCGCGCTGTCCGCGCTCGCCGCGCGCAGGCTCCCCACCCTCCGGGGGGTCGCGGGGGTCCTCATCGCCACGGGCGGGGTGGCCGCGCTCGGCGGCGCCCATCCGGGGGCGCGGCTCGCCGCGGGTGACCTTCTGGTGCTCCTCGGCTCACTGTCGGCCGCGGGCTCCTCCGTGCTGGCGGGTCGCATCGTCTCGAACGTCGAGCCGCTGGTCGTCACCGCCTACCAATTCGCGTTCGGCCTGGTCTTCACCCTGCCGCTGGTGCTCTGGCAGTGGACGTCGGGCGCCGGGATCGCCACCCCTGACGCGCGCCCCGGGCACTGGTTCGTCGCCGCGGTCGTGTGCGGCGGCGGACTGGCGATCGCGTTCCTGCTCTTCAACCACGCCATCGCCCGGATACCGGTCACCGTCGCGGGCGTCGTCCTCAACGTCATCCCGCTGTTCGGCCTGGCGACCGCGATGCTCGCGCTCGGCGAGGGCGTCGACCGCCGCCAGTTCCTCGGCGCCGCCCTCATCCTCGGCGGCATCTTCCTGTTCTCTGAACGTGACCTCGACGAGACGCCGCCGCCCGGCCCCGGCGGTCCGGGGCGGGCGGCGGCGGTCGGGGATCAGCGGTAGGTGTGCTCGGGGCCGGGGAAGGCGCCGGAGACGACGTCCGCGGCGAACTCCTCGGCGGCGCCGCGCAGCACGCCGCCCACCTCGGCGTAGCGCTTGACGAACTTCGCGGTGTGCGAGGTGAGGCCGGCCATGTCCTGCCACACCAGCACCTGCGCGTCGGTGCCGGGGCCGGCGCCGATCCCGATGGTCGGGATGGACAGCGCGGCGGTGACGCGGTCGGCGAGTTCGGTGGGCACGCACTCGAGTACGACGGAGAACGCGCCGGCCGCCTCGAGGTCCTTGGCGTCGGCCATCAGGCGCTCGCCGTCCTCACCGCGCCCCTGGACGCGGTAGCCGCCGAAGGCGTTCACCGACTGCGGTGTGAGGCCGAGGTGCGCCATCACGGGGATGCCCGCCGCGACGAGCGCCTCCACCTGCGGCAGCACCCGCCGGCCGCCTTCGAGCTTGACCGCGTGCGCGCCGGCCTCCTTGAGGAACCGCGCGCCGGTGTGCAGGGCCTCGGCCACACCGGCCTGGTAGGCGCCGAACGGCAGGTCGGCGACGATCATGGCGCGGGAGGTGCCGCGCACGACCGCCGCGGTCAGCGGGATGAGGTCGTCGACGGTGACGGGGATCGTGGACTCGTGGCCGAACACCACCATCCCGGCGGAGTCGCCGACGAGCAGCACCGGGATCCCGGCGTCGTCGAAGACCCGCGCGGTGAGCGCGTCGTACGCCGTGAGCATGGGCCACTTCTCGCCGCGCTCCTTCGCCGCCGCGATGTCGCGGACGGTCACGCGGCGCCCGGTCTGGCCGCCGTAGAGGGTGGTCGGCCGACTGGTCGATACAGACATCGGAAACCTCCTGCCTCGAGGCGCCACGGTGGCGTCCCCGGACGGATCGATGATCCCACGGGGTCAACGACTCGTACAGCCCCGCCTCTTCCCGGAGATTTCAAAACGGTACGGTTGCGTATCGGAAAGAACCGCCCTAGGCTGTGCGTTGTTAAGAAACGAGACTGACTCGTATCGATATTCCCCCTCGAAGGGCCTCATGGATCCGCAGACCATCCAGAAGAGACGCTGGGCCATCCTCGGCGTGCTCATCGTCAGCCTGCTCGTCATCGTGCTCGACAACACGGTCCTCAACGTCGCCCTGAAGACGATCGCGGACCCGCGCGCCGGCCTCGGCGCCAGCCAGGGCCAGCTCGAATGGGCCATCAACTCCTACACGCTCGTGTTCGCCGGGCTGCTGTTCACCTTCGGCGTGCTCGGCGACCGGATCGGCCGCAAGCGCATGCTGATGGTCGGCATGCTCCTGTTCGGCCTGGCCTCGCTGCTCTCCTCGTACGCGCAGACGCCCGACCAGCTCATCCTCGCCCGCGCGGCGATGGGATTCGGCGGCGCGGCGGTCATGCCGCAGACCCTGTCGATCATCACGAACGTCTTCGAGCCGGAGGAGCGCGCCCGCGCCATCGGATTGTGGGCCGGCGCCGTCGGCATCGGCGTCGCCGTCGGGCCCATCACCGGCGGCCTGCTCCTCGACCACTTCTGGTGGGGCTCGGTCTTCCTGATCAACGTCCCGATCGTCATCGCCGGCGTGATCGGCATCGCGTTCCTCGTTCCGGAGTCGCGGAACCCGGTGCGCGCCAAGGTCGACTTCGGTGGTGTGCTGCTGTCCATCGCCGGCCTGATCCTGCTCACCTACGGGATCATCGAAGGCGGCGAGAAGGCGACCGTCACCGCGCCGACCGTGTACGGCTCCGTGCTCGCCGGCGTTGCACTGCTCGCGGTGTTCGTCTGGTACGAGTCCCGTATCGAGCACCCCTCCCTCAACGTCCGGCTGTTCCGCGACGGACGGCTGTCGGCGTCCGTCGGCGCCATCGCGCTGGTGTTCTTCGCGCTCGGCGGCGTCTTCCTGTTCATCTCGCTGTACCTGCAGAACGTCCGCGGCTACACCCCGCTGCAGGCGGGCCTGCTCACGCTGCCGCTGGCCGCCGGCCAGATGATCTTCTCTCCGCGCAGCGCGGGGCTGGTCGCCCGGTACGGCGCCAGGCCGGTCGCCGCGACGGGGCTGACGATGGTCGCGCTGGCGCTGCTCAGCTACCACTTCGCCGCGGTCCACAGCCCGATCTGGATCCTGGGGATCACGTTCTTCGTGCAGGGCGCGGGCATGGCCCTGGTGATGACCCCGGCCACCACCTCCGTCATGTCGGTGCTGCCGAGGGAGCAGGCCGGATCCGGCTCGGCCATCAACAACATCGCCCGTCAGGTCGCCGTCGCGCTCGGCACCGCCCTGCTGGGCTCCCTGGTGGCCTCGATCTACCGGAACGGCATGAAGCCGCACCTGACCGCGCTGCCCGAGAACCTGCGCGCCGTCGCCGGCTCGGACATCGGCGCGACCACGGGAGTGGCCGAGAAGCTCGGACCGGCGGGCCGGGCGCTCCTGCCGCCGGCGCACGACTCCTTCGTCCACGCCATGCACATCACCTCCGCCATCTCGGCCGCCGTCGCCTTCCTCGGAGCGCTCGTCGTCCTGAGGTGGATGCCGGGCAAGGCCGTGGCCGAGCCCGACATTCCCCTGGTCGAACAGCGCGAAGCCGTCGAGGTGTGAGACGGTGAAGCGTGATGTCGCACACCACTGAGCAGTGCGCCGCGCGGCCGCCGGGACGGCCGCGCAGCGAGCGCGCCGCCAAGGCGATCGTCGACGCCACCCTGGACCTCCTCGCCGAGGAGGGCGGGGTGGCGGGCGTCTCCATCGAGGCCGTCGCCGCACGCGCGGGGGTCGGCAAGACGACGATCTACCGCCGCTGGCCCAACAAGGAGGCGCTCATCATCGACGCGCTCGCCGCGTTGAAGGGGCCGCTGCCCGAGCCGCGCGGCGAGTCGCTTCGCGAGGACCTCGTCGCCCTCGCCAAGGCGTTCGTCGCCGACAAGAGCGACAAGAAGCGGGTCGACTGCTACTGGAGCGTCCTCGGCAGTTCGGAGCGCTACCCGGAGCTGATGGACCGCTTCACCCGCGAGGTCGTCGAGCCCCGGCGCGAGGTCATCCGAGGGGTCCTGCGGCGGGGCGTCGCCTCCGGAGAGCTGCGCCCCGACCTGGACGTCGAGCTGACCCTGTGGATCCTCACGGGAGCCGTCGCCCACCGGACGCGGGCCGCCGGCGCCGGCCCGGTCCCGGAGGACTACGCGGAGCGGGTCGTCGACGCCCTCATGGTGGGACTCGCGCCACGCTGAACCCGGAGTGGTGATGATCTTCCTCCGCCGATCACATTTGGTCATACTTTTACGACGGGGGATGACGGGTCACAGGAAGGACTCCGGCGGATGGCCGATTCTTCGGCGAGGACTCTGGTGCTCGGCATCGGCCGGGCCGGCCAGATCCTCCAGTGCGGGCAGAACTCCTCCGGCGTGCTCGGCCATGCCCCCGAAGAGATCGTCGGCACGAACGTGACCGGCCTGTTCGCCGACGAGAGCAAGGAGGCCCTGACCGGGCTCCTCGACGCCCTCGCCGACCGCCACGAGCGGACCGCCGTCCTGGGGCTGCGCGCCCCGGACGGCGAGGCGCGCAACGGCGTCGTCACCGTCCAGCCGATGCACACCACCGCCGCCGACCCGGTCGACCTGATGATGATCCGGGTCGCCGTCACCGACCTCGAGCGCTTCACCGACCCGGCCCTGATGCGCCGGGCCATGCTGGACGACGCGCTCGTACGGATCGGCGCCACCCTGGACCTCGACCAGATGGCGCGCGAGCTCGCCGACGTCATCGTGCCGCACTTCTGCAACTCCGCCGGCGTCCTCATCCAGGAGGCCATCGTCGCCGCCGACGAGCAGCCCTCGATCGCGGCGGACGGCACCACCGTGCTGCGCCGGGTCGCCCTCGCCTCCGACGAGTCCGACCCCCGCTGGAACGCCGCCTTCCCGACCGGGGAGGTCCTCACCTACCCGCCCGACACCCCGTACACGCGCTGCATGGCCACCGGCGAGCCGGTGCTGGTGCCCCACCTCGACGGCAAGGTCGCCAAGCGGACCGCCCGGCTGTGGCGGCGCAAGCCCGTCGCCAAGCTCCTCGCCGACACCTCCATGGTCGTGCTGCCGCTGATCGCCCGGGGCACGACGCTGGGGTTCCTCGTCTGCACCCGGAGCTCCGCGCACCGGGCCTTCGACGCGTACGACGTCGAGCTCGGGATGGAGTTCGCCGCCCGCGCCGCCCTCTACATCGACAACGCCCGGCACTACAGCCGCGAGCGCGCGACCGCCCTCACCCTCCAGCGCAGCATGCTGCCCACCGGCCTCACCGCGCCCTCCAGCGTCGCGGTCCGGCACCGTTACCTGCCCGGCAACCAGCTGATCGAGGTCGGCGGCGACTGGTACGAGTCGATCGCGCTGCCCGGCGGCCGGGTCGCCCTCATCGTCGGCGACGTCGCCGGGCACGGCGTACGCGCCGCCGTTACGATGGGCCGCCTGCGCACCGCCCTGCGGACCATCGTCAACCTCGAGCTCTCCCCCGCGGACGGCCTGCAGCAGCTCGACGCGCTGATGCGGGAGATCGGCGAGCGGGAGCCCGCCTTCGCCACCTGCGTGTACGCCGTGTACGACGCGACCGACGGCACCTGCGAGATCGCCTCGGCGGGGCACCTGCCGCCGCTGCTGCTCCGGCCGAACGGCACCAGCGAGTTCCTCGACGTCCCGCCCGCGCCGCCCCTCGGCGTCGGCGAGGGGATGATCGAGACCCGTACGTTCACGATCGGGGACGGCAGCGTCCTCGTGCTCTACACCGACGGGCTCGTGGAGAACCGCGGGCAGGACATCGACGACGGCCTGTCCCGGCTACAGGGGCTGTTCGGCGCGGAGGCGCTGTTCCGGCCGCTGGAGGAGCTGGCCAAGGCCACCCTCGACAGCGCCTACGCCGACCACGACCGCGACGACATCGCCGTGCTCATCGCCCGCCTGCGCCGCCTGCCCGCCGGTCAAGTCGTGTCCTGGCGGCTGCCCGCCCTGCCGTCCGCCGTACGGGACGCCCGGGTCCGGGTCCGCGAGACGCTCGAACGCTGGGGCTGCGAGGAGCTGTCCTTCAGCACCGAGCTGGTGGTGTCCGAACTCGTCACCAACGCGCTGCGGTACGCCTCGGGCGACATCGAGCTGCGGCTGCTGCGCGACCGCACCCTGGTCTGCGAGGTGCGCGACGACTCCGACGCGCTCCCCCGGGCCCGCCAGGCCGCCGACGATGACGAGGGCGGACGCGGCCTGCAGGTCGTGCACCGGCTCGCCAAGCGCTGGGGGGCCCGGCCCGCCGGCGACGGCAAGGTCGTCTGGTGCGAGCTGGAGCTGCCCGACCGGGACGAGGACGTCGACGGCTCCTGGCCCGGCGAGGCCCACCACCTCCCCGCCTGACCGCGCCCGGCCGCATCCGGCCCCCGTATTCGCGACAAGTCGCCCCCGTAAACGATCTCAATGCATTAGGTTTCGTCCGTCGTCTGATCACGAGGCGGACGCCGTCGGCGCCGCGTGACGCGAAGGATGCCGAGCATGACCGCCTCTGTGAGCCCGCCGCCGTGGCCGATCCCACCCTCCTGGCAGGTCGCGCTCCCGGGGCGCGAACCGGACGCCGAGCCGTCGCCGCCCCGGCCGGACGGGGCTCCGGCGGCCGGGGCGCCGTCCGACGGGTACCCCGTCGTCTCGCCGCCGGCCACGGGCCCGTCCGGCGCACCGGTACCGGACGACGTCTCCTTCGCGACCGCGCCCTCCCCTTCGCCGGGCGCGTCCACGGCTCTCCGGACCGGTGCGGGCCCGGCCGACGGCGAGACCGGTGACGTTCCGGCCGGGACCGTGCCCCTCGGCGGGCCGGAGATCATGCCCCGGCTCGTCGTCGTGTTCGTGCCGGAGGGGTCCGGCGCCATGCTCGACGCCGTGCCGTCGCTGCCGAACGGGGTCAGGGTGGAACGCCGCCCGGCCGCCGGTCCCGTCTCCACCTTCGCCGGGGTCGGCGAGCTGGCCCGCGCGGTCGGCGAGGCGGTCGCCGGCGGGGCGACCGGCGTCGTCGTCGTCCATCCGGCGGAGACCCTCGCGGAGACCGCCTGGGCGCTGGAACTGCTGCACGAGGGTTCCGCGCCCATCGCCCTGGTCGCGGACTCCGGCGGCCCGGCCGAGCTGGCGGACGCCATCGCCGTCGCGGCCGCCGGTCCGCGGTGGCTGGGCTGCGCGGTCGTGGCGCACGGGGACATCCACGCGGCCCGGCACGTCAGGGCGACCGGCATCGCGGCGCCGGCGTTCGCCTCCCCGGGGGCGGGACCGCTGGGCCAGGTGATCGGCGGGATCCCGCGTCTGCTGTGGCGCCCGCCGGAGCGGTTCACGGTGCGCGGGCCCTTCGCCGGGCGTCCCCCGCGCGTCGGGCTCCACGTCGTGGCGCTCGGCGACGACGGCGCGTTGCTGCGGACGCTCGCCGGCCACTGCGACGGCCTGATCGTCGCCGCCCGCGCCGGGCAGGCCGCCCTCGCCGCGCTGGTCCCGGTCCTCGCCGAGACGGCCGCCCGCATCCCGGTCGTCCTCCACTCCCCGACCGCGCCGCCCGGCGGAACGGCGGTCACCGGTCTCGAACCGCTCAAGGCCCGTGTCCTCATGCACCTGCTGCTGGACGCCGGCCACGACCGCGCCGCCGTGCTGAACGCCTTCGCCGCGCTGGAGGGGAACGCCGCGGCACCGTCCGCGCCGTCGCCGGTCGCGACGGCGTTTTGAAGATCGTCCGGTCGGGGTAGATGATCACCACTCCCGTGTAACGCCACAACCGACGACCGGTCCGAGCCGTCAGGGACGAGTGCCCGAACGGCGGGGCGAACCCCCGCTCGCCGAAGGGCACTCCCATGCCGCGCGTCCTCGAAACCGTCCTGTGCACGACCACCCTCCTCACCGCGACCGCCGCGTCGGCCACGGCCGCATCGCCGGCCTTCGCCGTCCCGGCCGTTCCGGTCGGCGCGGCGCCCGGCTCCCCCGGGAGCTGCTCCCGTGCCTATCTGCCGCTGCCCGATCCCGGCTGTCAGCCCGGTGCGGTCAATCCGGACGTCACGCAGGAGACGATCGGCTCGACGATCTGCGTGGCCGGGTGGACCAGGACCGTACGGCCGCCGGTGTCGTACACGAACGCGCTCAAAGTGCGGCAGATCGCCGAGTACGGCTACCCCGACACGAACCCCGCGCACTACGAGGAGGACCACCTGGTCCCGCTGGAGCTCGGCGGGGCGCCGCGGGATCCGCGCAACCTGTGGCCGGAGCCCCGGTACGACGCCGGCGGGGGCACCGCCGCCGACAAGGACGAGGTCGAGAACGCGCTGCGGAAGAAGGTGTGCGCCGGCCTGATGCCGCTCGCCGCCGCTCGTACGATCATGGCCGTGGACTGGAGGAGGGGCCGGAGCGCGGCAGCGACGCGCTGAGGACCCGCCGCGCCTCCGTGAGCGACGGCCCGTACCACTCCAGGTGCCGCCCGCTCACCAGGGCCACCGGCACGTCCGGGAACATCTCCGGCCCGTCCGTGGCGGAGAAGGCGTACGGCTCGTCCGGCAGGACGACCAGGCCCGGCCGCCGGTTCAGCATCTCCGCGACGGACACCTTCGGATACCGCTCGTCGGCGTGCTCGTACGCGTTGGCGACGCCGAGCCGCGCGAGGAGATCGCCGGCGAAGGTCTCCCGGCCGAGCACCATCCAGGGCCGCCGCCAGATCGGGACCACCGCCGTCACGCCGGGCGGCGGGGGCTCGCCGAGCACGTCGGCCCACACCGTACGGGCCTCGGTGAGCCATCCGGGCGGGTCCTGCCCGCAGGCGGCGAGCATCCGCCCGAGGCTGGTCAGCGCCTCCGGGAGGGTACGGATCACGGTCACCCAGACGGGCACGCCCGCGGCGCGCAGCGCGTCGAGGTCGGCCGGGCGGTTCTCCTCGAAGTTGGCCACGACGAGGTCCGGCGCCAGCCCGGCGATCCGGCGTACGTCGGGGTTCTTGGTGCCGCCGACGCGTACGACCCCGAGGTCCGGCGGCTGGACGCACCAGTCGGTGGCGCCCACCAGCAGACCCGGAGCCGTACGCGCGATCGCCTCGGTGAGGGACGGCACGAGCGACACGACACGGCGCACGTCCCGGGCGGGCCGGAACGGGACGCCGAGGTCGTCGAGCATCGACGGCCTCAGATGTCGGTGACCCGCAGGCCCGCGTGCGCCTTGTAGCGCCGGTTGATGGAGATCAGGTTGGCGGTCAGCGCCTCGACCTGGTGGGCGTTGCGGAGCCGCCCGCCGTAGACGCCGCGCACGCCGCCGATCCGGCCGGCGAGGGCCTGCACCGTGTTGGTGGCCTCCCGGACCTCGCCCAGGACGAGGACGTCGAGGTCGATCTCGTCGACGGCCGGGTCGAGGAGGGTCACGGCCGAGACGTGGTGGAACGCCGCGACGACGGTGCTGTCGGGCAGGACGGCCGCGGCCTGCTGGGCGGCGCTGCCCTCCTCGACGGGCAGCGCGTAGGCGCCCTGCTTGTCGAAGCCGAGCGGGTTGACGCAGTCGACCACGATCTTGCCGGCCAGTTCGTCCCGGAGGGACTCCAGGAGCGCCTTGTGGCCGTCGTACGGCACGGCCACGATGACGAGGTCGGCCTCGCGGGCGACGACGGCGTTCTCCGCGCCTCTGACGCGCAGACCGTCCCCGAGGCCGTCGGCGGCCTCCTGGGCGCGTTCGGCCTTGCGCGACCCGATGATCACCTCATGGCCGGCGAGGGCGAACCGGCGCGCCAGCCCCTTGCCCTGGTCGCCGGTGCCGCCGAGGATGCCGATGGAAAGACCGCTGACGTCCGGCAGATCCGCCTGCTGAGTGCTCATAGTGGATGATCCTGCCAGGCCGCCTCAGGACCGCGCCGCGCCGGGTACCGCGGCCATCGCGGCGCCGATGATGCCCGCGTCGTTGTGCAGCTCGGCCGGGACGACCGGGGTCCGTACGTCGGCCAGGAGGGGCAGGAAGCGGTCGGCCTTCTTGCTGACGCCACCGCCCAGGATGATCAGCGACGGCCACAGCAGGTCCTCGATCCGCCCCAGGTACTCCGACAGCCGCTTCGCCCAGTCGTGCCAGCTCCAGTCGTGGACCTCCCGGGCGTGGGCGGAGGCCCGCCGCTCGGCGTCCTTGCCGCGGATCTCGATGTGCCCGAGCTCGGTGTTCGGCACGAGCGTCCCGTCGAGGAACAGGGCGCTGCCGACGCCGGTGCCGAGCGTCAGCATGAGGACCGTGCCCGCCCGGCCGCGTCCCACGCCGAAGGTCATCTCCGCGACCCCGGCGGCGTCGGCGTCGTTGAGCAGCGTCACCGGCGCCCCGCTCGCCTCCGCGAACAGGTCGCGCGCGGCCAGGTCGATCCACGCGTCCCCGAGGTTGGCCGCCGTACGGACGACGCCGTCGGTGACCACGCCGGGGAAGGTGACGCCCACCGGTCCCGTCCAGCCGAAGTGCGAGACGATCTCGGCGACGACCCGCGCCACCTCCCGGGGCGGCGCGCCCTCCGGGGTGGGCAGGCGCAGCCGGTCCCGGGTGAACTCACCCTTGTCCACGTCGACCGGCGCGCCCTTGATGCCGGACCCGCCGATGTCGACCCCGAGTATCTCCATGCGGCAATACCTACCTGAGATCCTTCGCGGCTAACAAAGTGCACGTGATCCGACGGTCCGTACGGCACGATGGGGGCCATGGACGCGAGTCAGGTGGCGGCTCTGCGGGAGCTGCTCGCGACGACCGGCTGGCCGGAGCGCACACGGGAGTTCGCCTGGGCGTTGCGGTCGTCCACCCGGACCCCGGGCGGCCTGCTGGTCTTCGGCCCGCCCGATGACGAGCCGTGGCACCTGGCCGCGCACCTGGACGACGAGAGCCGGCTCGGCGGCCTGCCCGAGCTGGCGCCCACGCTGGTGCGCTGGGAGCCGCCGCCGGGCGCCCCGCCGCACCTGCGGGTCGGGCTGGAGCGCCTGGAGGCGGCCCGGCGCGGCGAGACGCTCATCGTCGTGTCCGAGGACGAGTCGCCCGCGCCGCTGCTGGAGCGGGTGGACGACGCGCGCCGCATCGGCGCGACGATCTTCGCGGTGGACACCGGCGACCGTGAGCTGGAGGGCCTCGCGCACGAGGCGCTGACGGTGCCGTCCGACGACCGGCTCGTGTCGTTCGACGCCGCCCAGCACCTCGTCAGCGCCGCCGCCGGGGAGCCGGTGCCCAGGCGCGGCCTGCGCGACCGCCTGGCACGGCTCCTGGAGACGATCAGCGGCCCCGCCGTCCCCTGACGCCCTAGAAGTCGTCGTCCTGGCGCCGCCACTGCTCGTTGCGCTCGGCGGCCCGCTGCAACGCGTGGGCCGCCTCCTCCTCACTGGCGTAGGGGCCCATCCGGTCCCGGTCCGGGCACCCGGGGCCGTGCTCGACCCGCTGGTGCTTGAGGCAGAAGAACCACTTTCCCTCGTCACTCATCGCGACCTCCGATCATGGTGTCATCTGTGCCCCGGCTGGCTGACTACACTCCAACAGCATGACGACGCAACTCCGCCCCGGTCACGTCTCCCCGATGCGCAAGGTGCCGTCGGACATCCCCCGGCCGGAGTACGTCGGCAAGAAGGTGCCGCGGACCGGGGAGCCGGACGTCAAGACGCCCGAGATCATCGAGAGGATGCGGGTGGCGGGGCGGATCGCCGCGCAGGCGCTCGAGGAGGTCGGCAAGCGCATCCAGCCGGGCGTGACGACCGACGAGCTCGACCGGATCGGGCACGAGTTCATGCTCGACCACGGCGCGTACCCCTCGACGCTGGGCTACCGCGGGTTCCCCAAGTCGCTGTGCACCTCGCTGAACGAGGTGATCTGCCACGGCATCCCCGATGACACGGTCGTCCGCGAGGGCGACATCATCAACATCGACATCACCGCGTTCAAGGACGGCGTGCACGGCGACACCGACGCGACGTTCCTGGTGGGTGAGGTGGACGAGGAGTCCCGTCTGCTGGTGGAGCGCACCCGCGAGGCGATGATGCGCGGCATCAAGGCCGTCCGCCCGGGCCGGCAGCTCAACGTCATCGGCCGGGTCATCGAGTCCTACGCCAAGAGGTTCGGCTACGGCGTGGTGCGCGACTTCACCGGGCACGGCATCGGCACGACGTTCCACTCCGGGCTGATCGTGCCGCACTACGACGACCCGCACGCGACGACGGTCATCGAGTCGGGCATGACGTTCACCATCGAGCCGATGCTGACGCTGGGCACGATCGACTACGAGATCTGGCCGGACCGCTGGACGGTCGTCACCAAGGACCGCAAGCGCACCGCGCAGTTCGAGCACACGATCCTCGTCACCGACAGCGGCACGGAGATCCTCACGCTCCCGTGAGATAGGCCGGTTCCTCGCGGGTACGTACCGCGCCGTGGCCGACAGACTCGGGACTTACCGCCAGAAACGCGACGCGAGCCGTACGCCGGAGCCGGTTCCGGGCGAGGGGCCACTCCCCCGGGGCGACGACGACACGTTCGTGGTCCAGGAGCACCACGCGCGGCGGCTGCACTGGGACTTCCGGCTCGAACGCGACGGCGTGCTCGTCTCCTGGGCGCTGCCGAAGGGCCTGCCGGACGACCCGCGGACCAACCACCTCGCCGTGCACACCGAGGACCATCCGCTGGAGTACGCCTCCTTCGCCGGGGAGATCCCGAAGGGCGAGTACGGCGGCGGCCGGGTGACCATCTGGGACCGCGGCACGTACGAGACGGAGAAGTGGACCGACCGCGAGGTCAAGGTGGTCCTGCGCGGGAACCGCGTCTCAGGCCGGTACGTGCTGTTTCCGACCAACGGCGATAACTGGATGATCCACCGCATGGATCCGCCGGTCGACCCGGACGCGGCGCCGATGCCCGAGCGGATCGACCCGGTACGGCCGGAGCGGCGGGAGCGCCTCCCCCGGCGCGCGGACGCGTACGGCTTCGAGTTCGCGTGGGGCGGACGCCGGCTGGTCGTGTTCTCCGACCGCGGTACGACGCGCGCCCTCGACGGCGACGGAAGGGCCGCGAAGGCCCCGTCCGGCCTCGGGGAGTCGCTCTCCGCCCACCGGGTCGTCCTGGACGGCGAGGTCACCGACCTCGAGGGGCGCGAGACCTACCTGGTCTTCGACCTGCTCTACCTCGACGGCCGCCCGCTCGTCGACGAGCCGTACCGGCGACGGCGGGAACTTCTCGAGGGGCTGGGCCTCGCCGGGCCCCGATGGCAGACCGCGCCCCGCTTCGACGACGGTGCGGCGGTACGGGCCGCGGCTCACGAGCAGGGCCTGCCGGGCGTCGTCGCCAAGCGTCTCGACGCGCCGTACGACCAGGAGAGGGCCGACTGGCGTCTCATCCCGGTCCGGGAATCCTGACGCCCCGAACCGCCGCCTCGGCGCCCCGCGGGGACCCGCCATCGCCGCCCTGACGCCGCGGACCTCTTCGTGCCGGCCCGCGCCGCCGCGCCCGTCGAGACGCCGGCCTCCCACGTCGCCTCCCGGGTACGGGGGACGGGCCCGCGGGCCACGGTGGTGTCGCGTCGATCACGGGAACCGTCCCGGCGCGTCGCGCGTCCGTACCCCTCGAAGCGGGTTACAGTCCGCGCGTGGCAACAGAGCGGGTGATCTTCACATGATGGGCCATACGCATGCGCTGGCGGGGGCCGCGGCCTGGCTCGGGACCGTGCCCTTCCTGACCGACTACGGGATGCGGATGACCCCCGGTCAGATCGCGGCCGGGGCGGTCGTGTGCGCCGGGGCGGCGCTGCTGCCCGACCTCGACCACCACGACGGCACGATCGCCAACACGTTCGGGCCGGTCACCCGCGCCCTGTGCCGCGCCATCTCGGCGGTGTCCGGCGGCCACCGGCATGCCACCCACTCGCTGCTGTTCTGCGTCGCCATGGCCCTCGGCGCCGACTGGCTGTCGGAACACGTCGTCCAGGCGTGGTGGGTGATGCTGTTCCTGATCATCGGCCTGGGCCTGCGCGGCATCGGGATCCGCGTCCCGGAACGCGAGCACTTCGACGCGCTGCTCAACGCCGCGATCGCCGGCGGCCTGACCTTCCTGATGGCCGGGATGCACTTCGCCGGGCCGGGCATCGGCGGGCACGGGTTCACGCTGGGGTGGGCCGGGTTCGCGGTCGGGCTCGGCTGCCTCGCGCACGTCGTCACCGACAGCATCACGCCGCAGGGCTGCCCCGTCTTCTGGCCCATCCCCTGGCGGCTCGCGATCCCGCTGGTGGGCCACACCAACGGCGCGGTGGAGAAGTGGGTGGTCACGCCGCTGCTCACGCTCGGCATCGTGATCCTCGGTGTCCGCTCGTCGGCCGGGTCCTTCGCCGCGCACTGGCTCGAATATCACGGCGGCTGATCGACGCTTACTCGGCGGTACTTCCCCGTACCCGGCGGGCCGTGCCGCTTTACCCGGCCGACCTGCTGGGAAGAGCAGTGATGTGGGACACATGACGCGATGTGGCGTCACCATGACCACTGCGCTCGTCCTGATCGCCGGGTGCGGGGGCGGCGACGCGAACAACACGAACACGGCCGCGACGGCGCCCGCGCCGCCGGGCCAGGGTGGCGGGCTGCGGCTCGAGCAGGACTACGAACGGGTCGTCAAGGCGGTGCTCCCCTCCGTCGTGCAGATCGACACCGACACCGGGCTCGGGTCCGGGGTCATCTACGACAACAAGGGCGACATCGTCACCAACTCGCACGTCGTCGCCGGGGCCAACCGGTTGCGGGTGACCACCGCGACCGGCAAGAAGGCGCTCCCCGCGACGCTCGTCGGCCAGTACGCCCCGGACGACCTGGCCGTCGTCCGGGTGAACGAGGCGGCGTCGCTGCGGCCCGCGCGGTTCGGCGACTCCAGCCGCCTGTCGGTGGGCGAGATCGTGCTGGCGATGGGCAACCCGCTCGGTCTGTCGGGCAGCGTGACCAGCGGCATCATCTCCGCGGTGGGCCGCACGGTCTCCTCTCCGCGCGAGGGCGCGTTCCCCGGCGCGACCATCTCGGGCGCCGTACAGACCAGCGCGCCGATCAACCCGGGCAACAGCGGCGGCGCGCTCGTGACGCTGGAGAACGAGGTCATCGGCATCCCGGCGCTGGCCGCCTCCGACCCGCAGATCGGCGGCGCGGCGGCGGGGATCGGGTTCGCGATCCCGAGCAACACGGTGAAGTTGATCGCCGACCAGCTGATCAGGTCGGGCCGGGTGACCAACTCCGGCCGGGCCGCGCTCGGCATCACGGTCCGGGACGTCGCCGATCTGTCGGGCAACGTCGTCGGCGTCGGCGTGGTGTCGGTGACGAGGGACGGTCCCGCCGACCGGGCCGGGATCCGGCCCAACGACATCATCGTGTCGGTCAACGGCACGAAGACGCCGAGCACCTCCGACCTGTCCGACGTCCTCGCCGGCCTCAAACCCGGACAGACCGTCCCGATGGTGGTCCAGCACCCCGACGGCAGCAAGACCACCGTCCAGATCGCGCTCGGCCAGTTGCCCGGTTAGCCGGACCCCTGACTGACCCTCACCGGCCGCCCTGGTACGACGGCCACCACCTATTTCCGGAAGTCGATGCGGTCGCGGCTGAAGTCGAGGGTGACGCTGCTGAAGTGGCGGAGCTCGTCCGAGCCGAGCAGCCCCGCCACGCCCATGTTCAGGTCGACCACCGCCAGCGACGTCGCCCGGAGCGGAACACCGCCGAGCGTCCAGCGCCGCACCTTGACGATCGGGACCATCCCGCTGCCCGTGACGCCCTGGACGCGGTGCTCCTGCCCGGTGCGCGGCAACGCCAGCCGCTGGACGAGGCTGCGGTCGACGGAGGAGTTCGACGACCCGGTGTCCAGGACGAACTCGTACGGCCCCATGCCGTTGACCCGGATCGGGACGAAGACGAGGGTGCCGCCGCCGTTGCGGACGACCCGCATGGGCAGCGAGAAGCTCTGGTCGGTGTCCGACGGAAGGGGCACGCCCAACGAGCCGGGCGCCGATCCGACCGGTGACGTCCGCGTCCGAGCGGAGGCGACCGGCGTCCCGACGCTCAGGTCGGTGGTCGGCCGGGCGTGTGTCTCGGCGCAGCCGACGGCCATCGGCAGCGCGCAGGCCAGCAGCAACAGCCCGGTGATCATCGTGCGGGACACAGGAACGGACGTTCCCGCCGCCGGGCCGGCTAACCGTGCCGGCCGCCCGGCAGTGCGCCTCCGATAACGATGCCCCCCGCACGGGGCGGGGGGCATCACCTAGCCGGCCCTGGCCGGCTACTGCTGCCCGGAGTCCTTCTCGATGACCGCCAGCTCCACGCAGTTGCCGGTATTGCCGCTGCGGCTGCTCTTGCGCCAGGTGGCGTCCTTCACGCCCATTTCTCCTCCATCACCCTGCGGATCAACTCCCTCGACGCACCCACGGGGAGGGCACACGACCGTATCGCGTCATACCGGTTCGAGAGTATTTGGATGTCCGCAGTCTCCTCCGTGGTCATGCCTCGAACTGGGTTCTCCATGTACGCCAGCTCGCTGCGATCCTGGAGAGTAGCGAGTACGAACGCCCCCTCGGTGGCGTCTGGGGGAACGGGGCCAGGGACGATCTGAACATTGATGTGCTCAGCGGAGATGTCCATCAGGTGCTGTAGCTGCTCACGCATGATCTCGGCGCCGCCGATCTCGTGATGGAGAACCTGCTCCAGCATGACGACGGTCAGCCGTGGTGGCGGCGGGTCGTCTCTCAGTAGCACGGCTTGCCGGCGCAGTCGCGCAGCGACCGCCTCCTTGTTCCCCTTGAAGAGGACGGAGGCGTAGGACTCGGTCTGAAGCAGTCCGTAGACGACGACAGACTCGAAGGCGCTCAGTGTGACCGACTCGACCTCGACCACTGGCCAGTCGAACCACACGGGGAACGCCGAGTCGAGGACGAGGTCATCCCAGAGGTTCTGGAGTGTCCCCCGGCCGTCGAGGATTTCGTCCAGCCTCTCAGCGATGGCCCGGTCGCAGCGGCCCTCGCCGCGCTCGATCTTGCCGATGTGCGAGCCGGAGATCGGGATTTTCGCTGCGAGCTGGTCTTGGGACATGCCTGCGGCCGTCCGGAGCTTCCTAACGGTCCCTCCGAATGCCTTCAGCGACTTCGGCCGGCCCCGTACTGACGACATCACCACTCCCGTCCGCCTCTGGACCACTGACGACAACCGGCCAGGCGGCGACTGACAATCGGTAGCCGTCTGGAGTGCGGTTGTCACCGTAAGTATCCACGAAACGGAGGCGATGGGGCCAGCCCGGAAACGACACGGATCGGCGAGGTTTTCAGCGAAAGACGAGGAACCGTTATGACGGCCCTACCGGTAGAGGACTGGACGTCCCCGGATCGATTTACGCTCGATATGCATGCATGTCCGGAAAACGTCTACTTGGTCCGCAACCTCGTAGACCAGGCCGTCGAATCGTGGGGGCTGAAGACCCTACGTGACATCGGTCGGCTGATCCTCACCGAGCTGGCGACCAATGCCGCCCGCCAGTATCCGGGGGCCTTGGTCAATGTCTGGGTTCATCGGCCGCGCGGCGCGTCCGTCATCGAGCTGGGTGTCTGGGACCACGACGCCACGACGATGCCGCACATCGTCAACCCCCTTGACGCCGACGAGACGGGCCGCGGGCTCTTCCTGATCCACTGCATGACCAACGGACGGCTGCACTGGCAGGCATCCCCGCACCGGGGAAAGGTCGTCTGGGCGCAGTGCGGGCCATGAGACTCCCCGCCGGGGCCGTGAACGTATCTTGTACTACGAGGCCCGTGTGGCCCGCCGCCGTGGGCCGACTCAGCCCGCGAGGGCCCGTACGCGCTCGATGACGGGGGCGAACTCCTCGAGGAACGGCGCGTGCACCGTGTAGTAGGTGAAGCCGTACCGCTCGCGGTCGCGCAGGATCCGCTCGGCCATCTCCTCGACGGTGCCGATCAGAACGAACGGCGTGTCGAGGACCTCCTCGGCGCTCAACGCCCCGCCGTACCGGGCGCTGAGCTCCTCGGCCGCGGCCCGGCGATCGTCGGTCCGCCGCACCATCTGCACCAGGGTCTGCCACTCGATCCGGTCGGCCCGCGCACCGGCGCGCTCGCGGGCGTACCGTACGCGCTCGTCCGTCTCGGCCGCCGTGGCAAGGCGCAAGGTGCCCGGCGGCCGCCCCTTGACCTGCAGCGTCCCGGCGATCCCGACGATGTCGGCGCGTTCGGCCGCGATCCGCAGGGTCCGGTCCCCCATGCCGCCGATCAGCAGCGGCGGCCCGGATCCGGCGAAGCCCCGCCGCTGCGCCGGCGCCAGCACCGGCAAGCCGTAGGACTCGCGCAGCGCGGCCTGCCGCTCGTAGCCGCCCGCGGCGAACAGCCGGGTCAGCTCGTCGACGGTCGCCTCGAGACGGTCGGCGCGGGCGCCGAACGGCTCCCATGCGATGCCGGCCTCGTCGAACTCCCACTTGACGTACCCCGCGCCGAGCCCGACCTCCAGCCGGCCGTCGGTGAGGAGGTCGGTGGTGGCCACCTCCCGGGCGAGCAGCGCAGGATTCCAGAAGGGGGCGTTCAGCACGAGGGTGCCGACCCGGAGCCGCCGGGTCGCCGCGGCCGCCGCGACGAGCGTCGGGAAGGGCGCGGGCACCCCGAGATGGTCGGCGGCGAAGACGGTGTCGTAGCCGAGGCGCTCGGCCTCCCGGCAGCGCTCGGCGAGCTCCGCGTGCGACGACATGCCGAGAAGGACGAAGGAGAACCGGAAGTCACCCATGACGGTCAGCCTTCCCCCACGACGGCGTGCGGCACAGGGGTCTCCGCGCTCGGCGAAACCGCCGAAGCCGCCGGGACCGTCACTCCTGGCTGTGCGCCCGCTTGTCGAGGGACGCCAGATAGGCGTTGTAGTCGGCCAGTTCGTCGTTCTCCTTGCGCGCCGCCGCCCGGTCGGCGCGGCGCTCTTCGCGGCGCGCCAGGCGCTGGTCCGCCATGAACCACTGGAACACGATCGCGAGCAGGACGATGAACGTCGGGATCTCCCCGAACGCCCACGCGATCCCCCCGCCGGTCTGCTGGTCGACGAGGATCGACGGCCCCCACGACCGGTGCAGCGAGTTGTACCAGCCCGCGGCGATCGGCTGCCCGAGCTCCATCAGCGCGATGCCGAAGAAGGCGTGGAACGGCATGGTGACGAACAGCAGGAGGATCCGGGCGATGTACGGCAGCCGGCGCGGCGTCGGGTCGACCCCGATCAGCACCCAGAAGAACAGGGTGCCGGCCGCCATGAAGTGCACGAGCATCGCCAGGTGGCCGACGTGGGCGCGCATGAGGTAGCCGAACAGCGGCGTGAAGTACAGCGCGTACGTGCTGCCCATGAAGATGACCGTGGCGACGGCCGGGTGGCCGACGAACCTGGCCGCCCGGCTCTTCAGCATCGCCGCCAGCCACTCGCGCGGGCCGCGGTCGCCGCGGATGGCGGCCGGCTTCAGCGCGCGCAGCGCCAGCGTCACCGGGGCGCCGAGCACGAGGAAGATCGGGGTGAGCATGGACAGCGTCATGTGCTGCACCATGTGCACGCTGAACAGCACCGGCGCGTAGGTCGCGACGCCGGTCATCGTCACCGCGACCACGGTGACCAGGCCGACGAACCAGGAGACGGTCCGGGTCACGGGCCACCGGTCGCCGCGCCGGCGCAGCCGGGAGACGCCGGCGAGGTACAGGCCGCCCAGCACGACGACGAGGACGCCGAAGAACAGGTCCGGCCGCCACATGGTCGCCAGCCGGCCGAGGGTGATCGGCGGCGGCATGTCGAAGCCGAGGAGGCTGCGGATCGGCGACTCTTCGGCGGAGGGCGCGGGCGGGGCGGTCCGGGCGAGCGCGACGGCGACGCCCATCGTGGCGGCCATCACGAAGGCCTCGGCGGCGAGGAGCCGCACCAGCGGCCACGGCGGACGCACGATCGGCGGCCGCGCGTACCCCTTGGGGTTGTGCGCCATGACGGCGGGCAGCGTGCGTTCGCGGTGCAGCCATCCGGCGGCGCCGAGGAGGACGAACAGCACCACCTTGGCGAGGACCAGCCGGCCGTAGTCGCTGGTGAACAGCTGGGCGGGGGTCGGCAGCCGGGAGATGGCGTTCGCGACGCCGCTGACGCCGACCGCGACGAAGCACCACAGCGCCATCCGGCTGAACCGGTGGGCGGCCACGCCGAGATGGTCGCCGTCGTGGACGGCGTGCCAGGCGAGGACCAGCAGGCCGCCGACCCAGGGCGCGAGCGCGACGACGTGCATGGCCAGCCCGCTGATCGCCAGCTCGTGGTTGGGCGAGGTCGCCGAGTGCCCGGTGAGCGGCGGCGGCAGCAGGGCGGCGAGGGCGACGACGAGCAGGCCCGCCGCGCTGCCGAGCGTGGCCGCGGTCCGGGTCAGCAGAGCGATCATCGCGGCCAGCAGGACGACGATCATCAGCGCGGTGCCCTGCGGGAGCTGCCCGACGTAGCTGGACAGCTCGTTGCCGCCGGCGACCGTGCCGACCGGCTCGCCGAGGATGTCGGAGACCGTGAAGATCAGCGTGGCGGCCGCGCCGGCCGCCCAGACCGCGGCGATCCAGGACGTCGCCCGCACGTACCGCACGGCCTGAGGGTCCATGACGCCCTTGGCCGAGGGCAGCAGGGCGACGGCGCACAGCAGGGTCCCGACGGTCAGCGCGCCCCCGACGTCCATGGCCAGCCGGGCGACCGGCAGCCCCCACCGGGTCAGCGCGCCGGCGTCCGCGAGCCCACTGATCACCTTCTCGCGGACCGCGCCACCGGCCACCAGCGCGATCAGGAGGGCGGCGAGGCTGGTGAGGCCGACGAGTGCCGCCGCGGCGTACGGCCGGTGCCTACGCACGGGAGACCGGCCGCCGAAGGAGGAGGACGGCTGCGCGCGGCGCGCCGGCATGGGCGTCGGCGGCACCGGGGCGGTGCGCGAACGAAAGGATCATCATGGCGAGGCGGTCGTCTCTCCGGGTCGGCGGATCTCCCGGGGTCGCTCACCGCTCGGGCGGGCGCGGCCTGCGGTCTCCTCGGCCGTCCGCCCGCTCGCCGGGAGCGCTCCCCGGACCTCCTCAGCTTATTCACCGTCGGGGGACGCGGTGCGGCGGATCGGCGTTCAGAGGGCGCGCCCGACCGCCGTCACAGGCCCGCGCAGGTCAGCGCCTGCCGGTACGCGTCGGCCCGCTGCTGCGGGGACCCGGCGTCCGACAGCAGCTCGGCGAGCCGGAACCAGCCCTGCGCCGCCTCACGGGAAGGGCCGATCTCCCCGAGGCACGCCATCGCACGGTCCAGGGTCGCCGTGGCCTCCTCCCGCCGGCTGAGCCGCGACGTGGCCTCGGCGAGCGCGATCAGGGCGCCGGCGGTGGCCGGCCGGGCCTCGTTGCCGAGGAGCTCGAGCGCCTCGTTCGCCCGTTCGGCGGCCCGCCGCGGCTCGCCCATCGCCAGCTCCGCGCGGGAGAGCTGGGTCAGGCACCAGGCGATGTCGACGTCGGCCGCTCCGGTCGCGGTCCGCTCGTGGAGGGCGCGTTCGAGCTCGTCACGGGCGCGCGCCGCGTCCTGCGGCCGGGCCAGCAGCATGAGGGTGGCGTACTCCCCCCGCAACCGGCTGGAGTCGCGCAGGTCGGCGACCTCGCCCAAGAGGGCGAGCGCCCGCTCCCCGTACGTCACGGCCGCTTCGAAGTCCGCCTTGTGCTGGGCCACCAGGGCGGCCTCCCAGTAGGCGGCCATCCGGGCGACCGGACTGCCCGTCGCCTCGGCGCGCTCGACCAGCCGGTCGGTGAGCTGCCGCGCGCTGACCAGGTCGCCCCGTTCGAGGTAGACGCCGACGAGGGTGGCGCCGAGCTTGACCGTCTCGTCGCTCCACGGCCCCTGTTTCGCGGTGACCCGCGCGAACGCGCGCTCGGCCACGGCCGCGCTCTCCGTCAGGTCGCCGTTGTCCCAGTGGCAGCGGGCGGCCGCGACGTTCACGCGGATCCACTCGTCGGTGTCGTACTCCGGCGACAGGGCCGACCCGAGGGCGGCGAACTCGCGGAGGGCCTCCTCGATCGCGCCGGCCGCCTCGAGGGCGAGAGCGTGTCCCCAGCGCGCCCGGCGCGCCGGCTCGGGCAGGCTGCTGAGCGCCGGGTCGGCGAGCAACTCCGCGAAGCGGTCCCGCGCCTCGGTCGCCCGGCCGCCCCGCAGCGCGGTCTCGGCCTGGTCGAGCGTCGTCTGCAGCCGGTCCTGGGTGGCCTCGTCGATGCCGCTGGAGAGGTAGGACGCCGAGCAGCCGAGCTTGCGGGCCAGGAGCCGTACGACCTCCGGGGTGGGGGTGCGCTTTCCACTCTCGATCAGGGAGACGTAGCTGTCGGACAGCTCAGGGAGAGCCAGTTGCGCCTGCGAAAGGCCCTTACGCATCCGTGCCCAGCGGATCCGTTGCCCGAGCGATTGGTGACTGTCCACATTGACCCACTTTTACCGAAACAATCAACAGAGAATCAGGAGGAGTGGTCGACTCCGGGTCTCGGCTCACGAAGGCCCGTACGGCACGGCCTTCGACCTGGGTGCGGTTCCCCCGTGAACCAGGACAGTTCAACGATCACGCCTCTCATCAGCGGCGAACCGGCCGCCCCCCGGCCGACCGTCCCCCGTCGCTGACAATACTTGTACCAGAAAGGATAGTTTTCGCCGTCTTCTTACTGAAGACCTTTTTGAGGACTTCGAAACCCGCGCCGCCGCCCACCGCGGGATCACCGCGTGCGGACACGCGCTTCGCGGCCGATCTCCGCAAAGCCGAAGCGCGATTCCCCCCAATACCCACGTATCCCCGAACCACACCCTTCACCGCCGACGCCGGGCCGGGGGCGCTGGCGCCCGCGAGGCCGCACGTCACCCCGCCCGATGCCCGACAACGGACGTGTTACCTGGATACGACGGATGTGTAACGTCCGTACCGGGTGGTCCGGAACGCCGCCTGGGCGGCTAGTCTTCCGACGTCCCCCTTGCGGCCCGAGACCCTGACGATCCCCTCGCCCGATCGATTCGTCGGAGGCCGCACGCCCAGTCCTGCGAAACGGAGCCCCCGAATGACGACGCGGCTGGAGGCCGGAGGTCCCCTGGACCGCTTCTTCGACCTGACCGCGCGCCGGACGACGGTCGCACGCGAGGTCCGCGGCGGCGTCACGACGTTCGTGGCGATGGCCTACATCATCCTGCTGAACCCCATCATCCTCGGCGGGGCGACCGACGTCACCCACGCGAAGCTGTCGATCTCGCAGCTCACGACGATGACCGCGCTGTCGGCGACGATCTCCACGCTCATCATGGGCCTGGTCGGCAACGTGCCGCTGGCCCTCGCCTCCGGGCTGGGGATCAACGCGGTCGTCGCCTACCAGGCCGCGCCGCACATGACCTGGCCGCAGGCCATGGGCCTGGTGGTACTCGAGGGCGTCATCATCGTCATCCTGGCCTTGACCGGGCTGCGCGAGCGCATCATGAACGCCATCCCGCTGGCCATCAAGCACGCCATCGCCGCCGGCATCGGCGCCTTCATCGCGCTGATCGGCATGGTCGACTCCGGCTTCGTCAGCAAGGGCGAGGGCACTCCGCTGAACCTCGGGACCGGGGGCCACCTCACGGGATGGCCGGTGCTCGTGTTCGTCATCGGCCTGCTGCTGATGATCGTGCTGTACGTCCGCCGCGTCCCCGGGGCGATCCTGCTGAGCATCGCCGTCGCCACGGTGCTCGCCGTGATCATCAACGGCAACACCAAGATCGCGGCCGAGTCGTGGGGCACGGTCGTGCCGAAGCTGCCCTCCAAGCTCGTCTCGACGCCGGACTTCGGGCTGTTCGGCAAGGTCGACCTGTTCGGCGGCTTCGGCCGGGCGGGGGTGCTGACCGCCCTCGTCGTGCTGTTCACCCTGGTCCTGAGCGGCTTCTTCGACGCGATGGGCACGATCCTCGGCCTCACCGAGGAGGCCGGCCTGCTCGACGAGGAGGGACGGGTGCCCCGGCTGGGCCGCGTCCTCGCCGTGGACGGCCTGTCGGCGATCACCGGCGGGCTCACCAGCTCCTCCGCCGGCACCGTGTTCGTCGAGTCGGCGGCGGGAATCGGGGAGGGCGCCCGGACCGGCCTGGCCAACATCGTCACCGGCATCCTCTTCGCCGCGACGCTGTTCCTCACCCCGATCGCGGCCGTCGTGCCGGCGCAGGCGGCCGCGCCCGCCCTGGTGATCGTCGGCGCGCTGATGATGACCCAGGTCGCCAAGGTCGCCTGGGACGACCTGGACATCGCGATCCCGGCGTTCCTCGCCATCGTGACCATGCCCTTCACGTACTCCATCACCAACGGCGTCGGCGCGGGCGTCATCGCCTACACCGTGATCCAGACCGCCCGTGGCCGCTGGGCCGGCTGGCTGCTGTGGCTGATCTCGGTGGTCTTCGTCGCCTACTTCGGCATCACCGTCATCGAACGGATCTTCGGCATCTCCTGACAGGATCGGCATCTCGGACGAGAAGAGGTGGAGCCATGCTCATCCATCCCTGGGACGCGGCCGACGAGGAGGAGTGGCGTACCTGGCTCGGCGACCACGACTTCGGCCAGCTGATCGCCGCCGGGAGTGGGCGCGACGTGCCGATCGTCGTGCCCACCCACTTCACCTTCGACGGCGTACGGACCGCCTGGCTCCACCTGGCCCGGCCCAACCCGGTCTGGGCGGCCCTGGAGGAGAACCCCCGGGCGCTCCTCACGGTCGTCGACGACTACACCTACGTACGGTCGGAGTGGAACGCCGGAGCTGCCACTCCCGACGGCCGCGGCGTGCCGACGTCCTACTACGCGACCGTGCAGCTCGCCTGCGACGTCCGGATCGTCGACGACCCGGCGGAGAAGGCCGAACTGCTGAACCGCCAGCTCGGCCACTTCGAGCCCGGCTCCGGGCGGCTCCCGGTGTCCGCCGAGGACGACCCGGACCGGCGGCTGCTGCCCGGCATCCGCGGCGTCGAGCTCACCGTCACCGACGTCCGCGCCAAGTTCAAGTACGGCGGCAACAAGGAGGTCGAGCACCGCTACGAGATCGCCGCCCGCCTCGAGGAGCGCGGCGGGCGGGCGGACGTCGCCGCTCGTGGTCACGTGTTGCGCCGGGTGTAGATACCGTTAGACCTCAGGTGTGCCGGGAAGTCTGGTCGGCTCTGTCTTCGTCGTCCCCGTAGAAGGGCAGTGCCTTGTCGGACACCGAGAAGTTCGGACTCGCGATCCTGCTGATCGCACTCATCGGCACGGTCGCGGTCCTGTCCAACCGGTTCAGCGAGCGCGCGCGGATCCCGGCACCGGCCATCTTCCTGGTGTGCGCGGCGATCGCCTCGGACCTGTGGCCCCGCCTCGGCACGGTCTCGATCCCGACGATCGAGAAGATCGTCACGGTGGCGCTCGCGGTGATCCTGTTCGACGGCGGGATGCACATCGGCCGGCGCAGGTTCCGGGCCGCGGCCGGCGCGACGATCTGGATCGGCGTCGCCGGGACCCTCGTCACCGGGGCGGCGGTCGCCCTGCTCGCCCACTACGGCCTCGGCATCGACTGGCGGCTGGCGCTGCTGCTCGGCACGGCCCTCTCCCCCACCGATCCGGCCGTGGTGTTCTCCGTGCTGGGCCGCCGGGAGATCGCCGGACGCACCGGCACCCTCCTGGAGGGCGAGTCCGGGACGAACGACCCGGTCGGCATCGCCCTCCTGGTCGCGGTCCTGGGCGCCACGGGCGGTGGCGCGTCGGCGATCGGCGACGTCACCGTCACGTTCGTCGAGCAGATGGTCGTCGGCGCCGCCATCGGCGTCGCCGGCGGGATGATCCTGCTGGTCTTCATGCGGCGCGTCCCGCTGCCCAGCGAGGGCCTGTACGCGCTGCGGGTGCTCTTCGGGGCGCTGGCGGTCTACGGGCTGGCGACGATCGCGCACGGCTCGGGCTTCCTGGCCGTCCTGGTGGCCGGCATCGTGCTGGGCGACGAGCGCGCGCCGTACAAGCGGGAGATCGAGCGGTTCCACTCCTCGCTGGCGAGCCTCGCCGAGATCGTCGCCTTCACCATGCTCGGCCTCACGATCAGCCTGCGCGGCCTGGACGACGGCGGCGCGTGGTGGATCGGGCTGGTCCTCGCCGCGGCGCTGGCCTTCGTCATCCGCCCGCTGTTCGTCGGGCTGCTGCTGTGGCCGGTGCGCCTGCGGCGCGCCGAACGGATCTTCGTGCTGTGGACCGGGCTGAAGGGCGCGGTTCCGATCCTGCTCGGCCTGTTCATCCTGCAGGCGGGGCTGCCCGGGGCCCGGCGCGCCTACGAGATCATCTTCGTCGTCGTGGCGTTCTCGGTGATCGTGCAGGGCGGCCTCGTGCCGGCGCTCGCCCGCCGCCTGCGCATCCCGCTGCGCGTGGTCGAGCCCGAACCGTGGAGTCTGGGCGTGCGGTTCCAGGAGGAGCCCGAGGGGCTGCACCGGTACCAGGTGCGGGCGGGTTCGGCCGCCGACGGCATGAGCGTGGACGACCTGCCGTGCGGCGAGGACGTCTGGATCAGCTTCGTCATCCGCGACGGGCGCCTGATGCCGGTGCGCGGGGACACGCTGTTGCGGGCGGGGGATGAGGTGCTGGTGCTGGCCACCGAGGGCCCGGAGCTGGAGGCGGTGTTCACCCGCCGGCGGGAGGGTCCCCCGACCGGCTGACAGCATGTCAGCAAGCTCGGCGAGGCGGATACATGTTGCCGCCGCCGCTGCGGGCGTTCCGCGGCCACCCTTGGGGTGTAAGCACCACTAGGAGGAAACGTGAAGGTCGGCGTACCCCGCGAGATCAAGAACCATGAATACCGTGTGGCGATCACGCCCGCGGGCGTGCATGAGCTGGTCCGGCACGGCCACGACGTCCTGATCGAGCGCGGGGCCGGCGCCGGCTCGTCCATCCCCGACGAGGACTACATCGGCGCCGGGGCCAAGATCCTGGAGTCCGCCGACGACGTGTGGGCGGCCGGCGACCTGATCCTGAAGGTCAAGGAGCCGATCGCCGAGGAGTACCCCCGGATGCGGAAGGGCCAGACGCTCTTCACCTACCTGCACCTGGCGGCCTCGCGCCCGTGCACGGACGCGCTGCTCGAGAACGGCGTCACCTCCATCGCGTACGAGACCGTGCAGTTGCCGAACCGGTCCCTGCCGCTGCTGGCCCCGATGTCGGAGGTCGCCGGGCGGCTCGCTCCGCAGGTCGGCGCCTACAACCTGATGCGTTTCAACGGCGGTCGCGGTGTCCTTCCGGGCGGCGTGCCCGGCGTCGCCCCGGCCAAGGTGGTCGTGGTCGGCGGCGGCGTCTCCGGGCTGAACGCCGCGCAGATCGCGGTCGGGATGGGCGCGGACGTCACGGTGATGGACGTCAACGTCGACCGGCTCCGGTACATCGACGCCATCCACCAGGGCCGGCTGAAGACCCTGGTGTCCAGCGCGTACGCCATCGAGCGGGAGGCGCTCGACGCCGACCTGGTCATCGGCGCCGTGCTGATCCCCGGCGCGAAGGCGCCCACGCTGATCTCCAACGAGCTGGTGTCCCGGATGAAGGCGGGCTCGGTGCTCGTGGACATCGCCATCGACCAGGGCGGCTGCTTCGAGGACTCCCACCCGACGACGCACGCCGACCCGACCTACCAGGTGCACGGCTCGGTCTTCTACTGCGTCGCCAACATGCCCGGCTCGGTGCCGAACACGTCGACGTACGCGCTGACCAACGTCACGCTGCCGTACGCCGTCGCGCTCGCCGACAAGGGCTGGCGCGCGGCGCTGCGCGACGACCGCGCGCTGGCGCTCGGCCTCAGCACCTACGACGGCGCCCTGGTCAGCGAGCCGGTCGCCGAGGCGCACGGCCTCGAGGCCACCGCGCTGGACGACGTCCTCGCCTGACCGCGGCCGCGGGCCCACTCGGCGCTCCTCCCGCCCCCGGGGCGGTGGGGAGCGCCGTGCAGGTTTCCCGTATTGTGCCCCCATGGGGGAATTGATACTGCTGCGCCATGGTGAGACCGAATGGAGCCGCACGGGCCGGCACACCGGCCGTACCGACGTCCCCCTGACCTCGCGCGGCGAGGAGCAGGCCAAGGCGCTCGCTCCGATCATCGCCGCCCGCGACGTCACGCTCACCCTGACCAGCCCCGCTCAGCGCGCCCGCCGCACGGCCGAGCTGGCCGGCCTGCCCGGGGGCGACGTCGACGACCGGCTCTGGGAGTGGGACTACGGCGCGTACGAAGGGCGTACGACGCCGGACATCCGCCGCGACCGGCCCGGCTGGTACCTCTGGAGCGACGGCGTGCCCGAGGGCGAGACCGCCGAACAGGTCGGCGCGCGCACCGACGCCGTCATCGAGCGCGTCCGGCCGTACCTCGCCGAGGGGAACGTGGCGCTCGTCGCACACGGGCACGTGCTCCGCGTGCTCACCGCGCGGTGGCTTGGCCTACCGCCCGCCGACGGCCGGCTGTTCCGGCTCGACACCGGGACCGTCTCCGCCCTCGGCACCGAGCACGACCGTCCCGTCATCGGCTCCTGGAACGTCCCCGCCCGATAGGTTCGGGCCCCGGTCAGGACACGGCGGCCAGGTCCGAAACCGTCTCGCGGGTCAGGCGTCGGGCGCGGCGGGCGTCGGGCGAGTAACGCCACTGCTCGGGGACGATCCGGGTGCCGCGGTACAGCGCCTTCAGCGTCGTCGTGGCCCACAGGTCCTCCAGCGGCGTGGCCGGCAGGCCGTACATGCGGCGCGCCCAGCGGGGCAGGGTCGCCACGACGAGCGTCGCGATGCTCGGCGCGGCGAGCTTCAGGGGCAGCATCCGGCGCGGGATCGCCGGGTTGTACAGGCGCCGAAGGCCCTGCTTGGCCTCCCGGCAGGCGAAGAGCTCCGGGCGGATCCGCGCGTAGTAGTCCCGCATCTCGGCCACCGAGGCGGGGATGTCGGCCGGGTCCAGCCCGACGACCGCGCCCGCGCGGCGCTGTTCGTCGACGAACGCGTCGGCCTCCTCGGGGGTGAGCGGCACGCCGGAGCGCCACGCGACGTCGAGGTAGGAGTCGACCTCGCCCATGTGCACCCACAGGAGGTTCTCCGGCTCGTCGATCCGGAAGATCTCGCCGGTGTGGGGGTGGAAGCCGGTCAGCCGGGAGTGGATCCGGCGGACCCGGCGGCCGACCCGCTCGACCTCGTCCAGGGTGCCGTACGTCCGGACGCGCACGAACTCGACCGTGCGGGCGAGCCGGTCCCAGGCCGCCCGCGGGTCCATGAGCTCGGAGTTCTGCGCGGTGCCCCACATGGACGGCGGGTGCAGTGCCTGCAGGATGAGCGCGCGGAGGCCGCCCACCAAGAGGACGGGCTCCCCCATCACCTTCCAGGTCACGGATCCGGGGCCGAACAGCCCGTAATCCTCGCTCATCCGTCACCGCCTTGAGAGATCGTCTCGGGCGCGCAGGAGGACACGCCACGACGCAAGCAAGTAAGTGATTATTGCCCGCATACGAGCAGATGACACGCTGATGCGGCGTCACAGGGTGGTCTGCTCGCGGACCCAGGCGAGGTAGTCGGCGCTCCCCGCGACGACGGGGGTGGCGATGATCTCGGGGGTGTCGTAGGAGTGCCGCTCGGCGATCCGGCCGGCCAGGGCCTCGAAGCGCTCTGCGGTGGTCTTGAAGACGACCATCCACTCCTCGGCCGTCTCGATCTCGCCCTCCCACCAGTAGGTGCTGGCGATGGGGCCGACGAGCTGGGCGGCCGCGGCGAGGCGCTCGGTGACCGCGAACCGGGCGATCTCGGCCGCCTCATGGCGTGAGTCGGTGCTCGTGGTCACCTGGACGTACGCCTCGGCCATGGGCGCTCCCTCCCCCGCTCGATGGTAGCCCTGACCTGCGCCGACCTCGTCTAGTGATCGTAATCATTCCGGAACGATGGCGTGGCGGCCGGTCGCCCATGGGCGACCGGCGCGGCCTGAGCCCGCGGGCGGCCCGGGACGGCGCTCCGCCGCGGCCGGCGGAGGAACCGCGACCGCGGCGGGGAGGGACCGCGCGTTACCGGCTGGGCCGGACCACCATCGCGCTGCCACCGTGCCGGCGGACCGGTTCGGCGACGGCCTGGAGCCTGCCGCCGCCGAGGAACTCCACCCCGGCCGCCGCGCCGATCACGCCCGCCGGCGGTCCGGGGAACAGCGCCAGGTCGTGACCCTTCGCCTTGAGCGCGGCGCCGTACTGGTCGATGAACGCCTGCTCGGCGAAGGTCTGCGGCGTGTTGCGCTGGGTGGCGCGGGGCGCCGCCACCGCCTGGGGCAGCGTCATGCCGAGGTCCACGCGGTTCAGCAGGATCTGCAGGACCGTGGTGATGATGGTGGAGCCGCCCGGGGAGCCGACGGCGAGGTACGGCCGTCCGTTCCGCAGCACGATCGTGGGCGCCATGCTGCTGCGTGGTCGCTTGCCCGCCGCGGGCAGGTTCGGGTCGGGGTAGCCCGCCGGCGTCGAGGACGTGAAGTCGAAGTCCGTCATCTCGTTGTTGAGCAGGAACCCGCGGTGCGGCACGGTGATCCCGCTGCCGCCGAACTGCTCGATCGTCAGCGTGTACGACACGACGTTGCCCCAGCGGTCCGCGGTCACCAGGTGCGTCGTCTGCGGCCCCTCGTACGGCAGGTCCTGGCCCTGGCCCCGCGGGGTCGCGCAGCCGTGCGCCTTCAGGTCGCCTGGGGGCACCGGGCTCTTGGCCGCCTCGTCCGGTTTGATGAGGCACGCCCGCGAACTCGCGAACCCGTCGGACAGCAGCGTCTTCAGCGGCACGTCGACGTACGCCGGGTCGCCGACGTAGGCGTTGCGGTCGGCGTAGGCGAGCCGGGACGCCTCGAGGTAGGTGTGCACGGCCTGGACGGGGTCGCTGAAGTGGAAGTTCTTCATGATGTTCAGCGCCTCGCCCACGGTGGAGCCGCCCGAGGAGGGCGGGGCCATGCCGTAGACGTCCAGCCCGCGGTAGTTCACGTGCGTCGGGGCGCGGCCCACGGCGCGGTAGGCGGCGAGGTCGGAGGTCCGCATCACGCCGGGCCGGATGTTCCGGGTGGCCTTCGGGTCGACGGGGGGCTTGCGCACCGTCTGGGCGATCTCGGCGCCGAGCCCGCCGCCGTAGAACCAGCCGAGGCCGCGCCGGGCGATCTGGCGGTAGGTGTCGGCCAGGTCGGGGTTGCGGAAGGTCGACCCGACGGCCGGCGGCTGCCCACCCGGCAGGAACAGCTCGCGCGTCGGCACGATGTCCTTGAACCGGTCGGCGTTGACCGCGGTCTGGTCGTAGAACTCCTGGTCCACCGTGAAGCCGTGGTCGGCCACCCTGATCGCCGGCTGGAGGAGCGTGCCGAGGCGGCGGGTGCCGAAGCCGCGCAGGGCCTTGTCCCACGTCGCGAGCGTGCCGGGCACGCCGATCGACAGCCCGCTGGTCACGGCCTCGTCGAACGACAGCGGCTTGCCGGTCTTCGGGTCGATGAAGATGTCCTTGGTCATCCCCGCCGGGCCGGTCTCCCGGCCGTCGATGGTGGAGACCTTGTGGGTCCGGGCGTCGTAGTACGTGAAGAAGCCGCCGCCGCCGATCGCGGCGACGTACGGCTCGGTCACGCCGAGGGTGGCGGCCGTGGCGACCGCCGCGTCGACCGCGTTGCCGCCGTTCCGGAGCACCTCGATGCCGGCCCGGGTGGCGTCCAGGTCGACGCTCGAGACGGCGCCGCCGTATCCGACCGCGACCGCCTGTTTGCCCTGTGGCGGAGCGAGGCCCGGGGACCGGCCGGGCAGGCTCCGTGCCTGGGCGGGCACGGTGAGGGTCGCCAGGGCGAGGGCGGCGAGCCCGAGGACGGCGGTTCTGCGGCGCATGGAGATCTCTCCTGACCCAGGGTGAACGCTCGCCCCCACCATGCCACCCGACCGCTCCTGCTTCCAGAACATCGGCCGAACACGGCCGAAGTGTCGCGTACCTTCCGAAAACCCATTAAGCGGTTGTGACCTTGTTATCCATCAGGAACTTGGACATCCTTGGTGGCCCTAGGACACGTAGGCGGTGGGGGGCTCGACCGGCCGAGAAACCTTTGGGGGACGACAGGAGTTGAGCGTCCAGGCGCCGTTCCGCAACAACCTGCTCCGCCGGCTGCCGATCGAGGAGACCGTCAGCCCGCACTACGGGGGCCGCCACCGGCTGGCCCTCATCTACAAGACACGCGACCTGATCGTTCTGGGCCTCGGCGTGATGGTGGGCGCCGGCATCTTCAAGATCGCCGGCCAGCAGGCCGCGACGACCGCGGGCCCCGCCGTGATCGTCTCCTTCGTCATCGCGGGCCTCGCCTGTCTACTGTCCGCGCTCTCCTACGCCGAGCTGTCGTCCACGATGCCGGTCGCGGGCAGCGCCTACTCGTTCACCTACGTCGCCTTCGGCGAGATCTGGGCCTGGGTGATCGGCTGGGCTCTCCTGCTCGAACTGCAACTCGCCGCCGCGGTCGTCGGCCGGGCCTGGTCCCTGTACGCGACGCAGCTCATCACCGACGTCGGCACCATCTCCGGCGTCTCCGCCATCCACGTGCCCGGGGCGATCGCGGGCGTCGTCGGGCACGAGACGGGCTTCGACCTGTTCTCCCTGCTCATCCTCGCCCTGCTGGCGGTGGTGGTTGCCATCGGCGCGCGGCTCAGCCTCTACACGCTGTGGTTCATGGTGCTGGCGAAGGTCATCGCGATCGGGCTGGTGATCGTCGGCGGCCTCCTCTTCTTCCATCCCGCCAACCTCAAGCCGTTCGTACCGCCCGCCCGGCCCGTGCCCACCGGCGGCGACCGGACCGTCCTGGACCTGATCACCGGCGGCGCGCCGCACGCGTTCGGCCTGTTCGGCATCTTCGCCGCGACGTCGGCGATCGCCTTCGCCTACATCGGCTTCGACCTCATCGCCACGGCCGCCGAGGAGACCCAGGACGCACCGCGCCGGGTGCCGGCCGGGATGATCGTCAGCCTGCTCATCGCGATCGCCCTCTACATCGGCGTCGCGGTCGCCGTGGTGGGCATGGTCCCGTACGGCCGGCTGAACCCGGCGACGCCGCTGGCCGGCGCGTTCACCGCCGTCGGGTCGGACGGGATGGGCCTGGTCATCGACGTGGGAGCCGTGATCGGCCTGGCCACCGTCATCCTCGTCGTCATGGTCGCCCAGACCCGCGTGATCTTCGCAATGGCGCGGGACGGCCTGCTGCCCGCGCCGCTCGCCGTCGTCAGCGGCCGGTACAAGGTACCGACCCGCGCCGCGCTCCTGGTCGGGGGCACGGCCATCGCGCTGTCCCAGGTCGACGTCTGGACGTTCGGGAAGGTCAGCGTCCTCACGCTCCAGCAGATGGTCGTCATCGGGACGCTGTTCGCCTTCCTCTTCGTGTCGGCGGGCGTGCCGGTGCTCCGCCGCAGCCGCCCGGACCTGCCGCGCGGGTTCCGCGTGCCCGGCGTGCCGGTGACACCGATCCTGGCGATCGGCGCCACCGGCTGGCTCATGCTCAACCTGCACCTGCGCACGTGGGAGTACTTCGGGATCTGGATGGCGTTCGGGCTGATCGTCTACCTGCTGTACGGGCGGACCAACAGCCGCCTGCGGCACATCCTCGAGGGCCACGCGGCCCCCGCACAGGGCCGGCACCGCCGTTGACGGGGTTCGCCGACCCGCGCGTGTGGGTGATCATGGTCGGGTGACTTTGACCCCCGTCTCGACCGGCCCGACCCGCCGGGACCGCCTGGCCCGCCTCGCCGTCGCCGCCGTCTTCGCCCTGCACGGCGTCGCGGCGGGAAGCTGGGCCGCCCGCATCCCCTGGGTGAAGGAGGCGCGGCACCTGACCTCCGCCGACCTTGGGCTGGCGCTGATGGGCGCGGCGATCGGCGGGCTCACCGCCATGCCGGTCGCCGCGTGGCTGAGCGCGCGGGTCGACAGCCGCACCCTGACCCGCGTGCTGGTGATCGCCGTCGGAGTCGCCCTGCCGCTCCCGGCCTTCGCGCCGGTCCTGCCGGTGCTCTTCGTCTCGCTGGTCCTCTTCGGCGCCGTCAGCGGCGTCCTCGACGTGGCGATGAACGCCCAGGGCGTCAAGGTCCAGGAGCGCTACGGCCGGTCGATCATGTCGGGGCTGCACGGCCTGTGGAGCGTTGGCGGTCTGATCGGCTCGGCGAGCGCCGGACTCGTCGCCCGTGCCGGCGTCGCGGCACCGGCCCACCTGCTGACCGTCGGGGTGATCATCGCCGTGGTCGGCACCCTGTGCGGCACCCGCCTCACACCCGCGCCGCCCACGGCCGCCGGGAAGGTGTTCGCCCGGCCGGACCGCGCCCTGCTCCTCCTCGGCGTCATCACCTTCGGCAGCCTGTTCGGGGAGGCGGCCGCGGCCGACTGGAGCGCGGTGTACCTCCGCACGGCCGCCCACGCCACACCCGGCGTCGCCGCGTGGGGCTACGCCGGGTTCTCCCTGTCCATGGCCGTCGCCCGCCTCGTCGGGGACCGTGTCGTGGAACGGCTCGGCGCGCCCCTCGTGGTGCGCACGGCGGCCCTGATCGGCGCCGTCGGCCTGGCCGTGGGGCTGCTCGTACCGGTCACGCCGGTGGTCGTCGTCGCGTTCGTCCTGCTCGGACTCGGCATGGCGACGGTCGTCCCCCTGACCTTCAGCGCCGCGGGCCGTACCCCCGGCCGGGACCCGGGCACGGCGGTGGCCGCCGTCGGCACCGTCGGGTACGGCGGATGGATGATCGCCCCGCCCGTCATCGGGTTCGTCGCGCAGGCGACCTCGCTCACCACCGCGCTCGCGCTGGTCGCGGTCATGACCGCCCTCATCGCCCTGCCCGCCGGGGCCCTCCGCGAGCGCCCAGCCGCGGCCGAATCCTGAGCCGACGCCGGCCGGCGGCCGGCGGCCGGCGGGCAGCGGGCAGCGGGCGGCGGGCGGCGGGCGAGCAGACGTCGCCGGACGCGGAGCCGAGCAGGCATCGCTCGGGCGCTGCGGGCGCTGGGCCGGAGCGGCGCTCAGCGCTCCAGGAAGGGTGTCAGCAGGCCCGGCAGGGCCTCCTCGGCGATCCGCAGGGCCTGCGGCAGGGGTACGTCCTGGACCTCCACCCGCTGACGTCCGGCGGCGGTCGTCGCGACCAGGGTGGCCAGGCCGCTCCGCCGTTGGAAGAAGGAGCGCCGCAGGTTCCAGCCGATGATCCCCTCGCAGGACAGCGCGCTCCGGCGTCGTACGAGCGAGCCGCGGCGGCTGACGAGGGTGCCGTCCACGACGGTGTGCCCGAGGGCGTGCGCGCGGTCGGTCGCCACCAGGGCGGCGAGCGGCACGAGGACGAGCGCGGCCTGCCACGTCCACGCGGGAACCGCCCCGAGGGTCCACAGGGCGAGGACGGCGGCCACGAGGAGGAGGACGGCGCCGACGGCGCGGGAGAACCGGCGGCGGGCCGCGCGCGGCCCGTGCCCGGTCAGCGCACGGGTGAAGGGGACGTCGTCCCGCAGGACCGCGGCGGCCACCCGGAGGGCCTCGGCGCGCGGCGCGGGCGGCAGCAGCAGTGATCCGCCGCGTTCGGCGCCGCGCCCGACCCGCAGCCCGGTGGTGATGGCGATGCACCGGGCCCCGCCGACGGCCCGCAGCAGCAGCGGCTCGCTGAACTCGACTCCGCGCAGCCTCCGCTCCTCGATGGTGATCGAGCGGGTCGTGATGAGGCCGCGGGTGACGTGGAGGGTGCCGGCGTCGTTGCGGGTGAGCCGGAAGCCGTGGAAGGACAGGACGTACCCGAGGGTGGAGGCCACCGACACGACCACGAGCAGCGCGACCGCGACGACCAGGACGTCCACGGCCGGCGAGGTCCGCCCGAACCGGTCCAGCAGCGCGCTCAGCACCTCGATGCGCCGGGGGTCGACGTGCGCCTCGTTGAGCGAACGCCACACGACGCCGGCCACGACGCCGACCGTGACGAACCCCGTCAGCGTGAACGGGCCGTACCGCACCCAGTCCGGGCGCATCCGGGCCAGGAGCGTCTCGCGAGGCCGCTCGGCCGGCCGCGCGGCGGGACCCGCCGCGCGGTGCAGGAGCTCCTCCCGCAGCCGGGCGGCCTCGGTGGCCGTCATCGCGTCCAGCTTCACCCCGTCGTTCTTGCGGTCGGTACGGCCGGTTCCCACCTCCACCTTGGCCAGGCCGAGCGAGCGGTGCAGGGCGTGGGCCGTGACGTCGACCGTACGGATCCGGTCGCGGGGGACGGTCAGCACCTGCCGTCGCAGGAGGCCCTTGCGGACCTGGAGCTGTTCGGCGGTGACGCGGTAGGTGGTGGTGAACCAGCGCAGCAGCCCGCCGAGGATGACGAGGCCCGTGGCGCCCAGACTCCACCAGGACCCGTGCCCTCCGGTGCTGCCGACGACCACGGCGCCGACGAGGACCGGCCAGGCCCGCAGGAGCTCTTGCACCGGGTGAACGAGGAGCATCCGGGTGGACAGCCGCCGCCAGTCACCGGCGCCCGGCTCGGTGACACCTGGTTCGGTGGCGCTCATGTGGCGTCGCTCCGGTCGGCCGCGGTGCCCTCGGTGAGGTGGTCGACGAGCCGTTCCGCCGCCTCCAGGTCGAGTCCGCGGATCTTCAACGGGCCGGCCGCCGAGGCCGTCGTCACGGTGACGTTGGCGAGGCCGAACAGTCGCTCGAACGGTCCGCGCTCGCTGTCGACGGTCTGGATCCGGGAGATCGGGGCGATGCGCCGTTCCTGGTCGAACCAGCCGGACTGCGTGTAGACGGCCTCCGGTGTCACCTCCCAGCGGTGCACACGGAACCGCCACTGCGGCATGACGATGACGTGCGCCGCGCCGAGCACCCCGGTCAGGATGAGGCCCGCGAGATGCCATGGGACGTGGTCCCGGTCATCGAGCATCCAGATGACCTGCGCGGCGGCGATGGGCAGCCAGCCGCCCAGCGCGCGCAGGGTCCAGTAGCCGATGGCCTTCCTGCTGACCAGGTGACGTGGCGGCCGGAGCCGCATTTCGGTTCCCTCCACGACGTCGATCCTCGCAGAGCCCTCCTCGTCCCTATAGAGCGCGCTATCACCGACTTTCCCATGACAGATGTCACGGGTGCCGTCCACCGTCCCGCCCTCGGAGCGGTCCCCGTCGGCCTGGTCGTCCCGGAGCCGGGGTCCGCCCCGGTGTGGGCGTCCCGGCCGTGATCCCGCTCACGCCGTTGGGATGCGAGAGCCATCGCGGCATAAAGTTAGGCTTGCCTAAACAAGGAGACCCCTATGACTGACGACAGGCCCGCCCGGCGGGGCCGGCGGGTGAACCGCGGGCGCGTCGAGCGCGTCGAGTGGATCACGCCGCACCTGGTCCGGGTGGTGATCGGCGGAGAGGGGCTGGCGGGGTTCCCCGTCGGCGCCTACACCGACCACTACGTGAAGATCCTTTTTCCGGTGCCCGGCGTGAATTACCCCGAGCCGTTCGACATGGAGGCCGTACACCGCGACCTGCCGCGCGACCAGTGGCCGCGGCAACGTACGTACACGGTCCGCTCCTGGGACGCGGAGGCTCGGGAGCTGGCCATCGACTTCGTGTACCACGGGGACCACGGCCTGGCCGGCCCGTGGGCCGCCGGGGTCAAGCCGGGCGAGGAGGTGCTCTTCCTGGGGCCCGGCGGAGGGTACGCGCCGAGCGAGAAGGCCGACTGGCACCTGCTCGTGGGTGACGAGAGCGCGCTGCCGGCCATCGCCGCCTCGCTGGAGAGGCTCCCGGAGGACGCGACCGCCCGGGTCTTCGTCGAGGTGGCCGGCGCGGAGGACGAGGTGCCGCTCGCCTCGCCGGGCGACGCCCGGATCGTGTGGCTGCACCGTGACACCGGTGAGGTCGGTGCCGCGCTCGTCGAGGCCGTCCAGAACCTGGAGTTCCCGCCGGGCGAGGTCCACGCGTTCGTGCACGGTGAGGCGGAGTTCGTCAAGCGGCTGCGGCGGCACCTGCGAATCGAGCGGGGCCTGTCGATGGATCGGCTGTCCATCTCCGGTTACTGGCGCCGTGGCGCGGACGACGAGGGCTGGCGGGCGAGCAAGGCGGAGTGGAATCGCCGGATCGAGGAGGAAGAGGCCACCGCGACCGCCTGAGCCGCCCAGAGAAGACGGGTGGAGCCGGCCGGCGACTCGCCCCATTGGACCGATCCGCCATAAAAGAAGGTTTTCAAGGGCTATTTCGGTCAGAGAGGGCCGTCAGGTCTGTTCACCAGTGGTCATCGATGGCAGACTCTGCCCGCATTATGGTGATCGGAGGTGGGTACCCGTGGCCGTCGCGGTGCATTCGGTGAGCAGGCCCACCGTACGCCGCAGGATCGTGGGCGCGCAGCTGCGGCGCCTGCGGGAGGCGGCCGGGGTGAGCCGCAAGGACGCGGCCGAGACCATCAACGCGACGGAGAGCCGGATCGGCCGCCTCGAACAGGGCCGGGCCGGCCTCGACGAGGACGACGTCGTCGCGCTGCTCAAGCTGTACGGCATCGACGACCGCGGCGAGCGCGACGCCCTGCTGACCGTCGTACGCGAGGCCAGCCGGCCGGGCTGGCTGCAGGCCTACAGCAACGCGATGCCCGCCTGGTTCCGCCCCTACGTCGACCTGGAGGAGGCGGCGCAGGTCATCCGGACCTACGAGGTGCAGTTCATCCCCGGCCTGCTGCAGACCCCGGAGTACACGCGGGCGGTCGTCCGCCAGGGCATGTCCGATCCGTCGTCGGCCGAGATCGAACGCCGGGTCGAGCTGCGGATGCGCCGGCAGCGGCTCCTCTACCAGCCGCATCCGCCGCGTCTGTGGGCCGTGATCGATGAGGCGGCGCTGTGGCGGCCGATCGGCAGCGTCGAGGTGACCCGGGCCCAGCTCCGCGCGCTGCACGAGGCCGCCCGGCGCGAGAACATCACCGTGCAGGTCATGCCGTTCCGGGTCGGCGGCCACGCCGGTGAGGCCGGGGCGTTCACGATCCTGCGGTTCCCCGAGCCGGAACTCCCCGACATCGCCTACATCGAGCAGCTCACGGGTGCGATGTACCTGGAGAAGGACGACGACATGGACCACTACACGGCGGCGATGGAGCGACTGTGCGTCCAGAGCGCCTCGCCGGATGAGTCCATGGACCTGATCAGCAAGATCATGCGCGAACTCTGAGATCGATCCCGCACGGCGGACGGAACGCGCGCGCTTCACGCGCTCGTCGCGTTGGTGCCCTCACACCTTCCGGCGGCGACGCCGTGTCAGAGGTCGCGGAGGATCGAGCCGAGGGTGTCGCGGATGCGGGTGGCGGGCTCGGCGTCAATACACAACCGCTCCATCACCGCCAGATAATTATCCACATCCTCACGCTTGTCCAA
>NZ_JBFAUT010000041.1:72993-79350 GCF_040679475.1 Actinoallomurus sp. NPDC052274 | reverse complement strand
ACCGGGCGCGATCGGTCGCGGCGGACAGCCCGCCGGGGAGGGCGCGCTCGATCTCGTGGTCGAACGACAGCACGGCGAACCGGTCGCCGCCCGCTGAGCCGCCGCGCAGCGTGTCGACGATGCGCGCCGCGGCGCGGCGCGCGGCCACCATCTTCCAGCCCATCATGCTCCCCGACCGGTCGAGCAGGATGACGACGTCGCGGGGACGGAGCGTGCCCGGGTCGGCGGGCGGCAGCACGGTGACGGTGAACGTCTCGCCGGACACCGCGCACGAGGCCCCGGCGTCGTACCGCAGCCGCAGGACGAAGTCCCGGTCGAGCCGCTCGCCCGGCTCCAGCCGCAGGGCCCGGCCGTCGGTGGTCACGGTGTGCAGGCTCGACCGTACGCCGTCGAGGGACAGGCCGGCCGGGTCGATTTCCACGGACAGGCTGAGCCGCACCGGGTTCGGGAAGCCGGGCAGCAGCACGGGCGGGCTGATGCGCGAGGCGTCGGGCACGGCGTCGGTGTCTGATCGCGTTCCCGCGCCGACCGGCGGGCCGTCCAGCGGAGTGCCCGGGATGTAGCGGGGCGCGACCACGAGAGGGAACCGCAGCGTCGCCTCGCCGTCCTCGTACGGCAGCGGCTGGCTCAGGGTGAGGCGCACGGTCACGCGTTCGCCGGGCGGGATGTTGCCGACGCTCATCGTGAACACGTCCGGCCGCTCCTCTTCGGCCAGCGCCGCACGCCGCCCGGCCGCGAGCGCCGCCGCGTAGTCCTCACGGGCCTGCCCGCGCTCCTTCAGCACCCCCTCGACGATGCGGTCGGCGGCCTCCATCCGCATGCCGGTGACGGCGGCGCGGTCCGGCAGCGGGAAGACGTACGTCGCCTCGAGCGGCACGTCGAAGGGGTTCTGGAAGCCCTGCGTCATCGTGACGCGGGCGGACAGCCCGGTGACCGCCGCCCGGATGTCGACGGACTCGAGGGGCAGGTTGCCGCGCTCGGTGCGCAGGGCGCCCAGCCCGGCGTCCGGCACCGGCTCCACCTCGCCGGACAACGTTTCGATCTTCATCGGAGACCTCTTTCGGTCAGCAGGTCGAGCAGGGGAGCGGCGGCGGCCGCGATGGCGGCGGCGTCTTCCGGGGACGGTGAGGAGTCGAGGAGCAGGGTCACGCCGGGGGCCAGCCGCACCCCGCGGACGAGCACCCCGGCCGCCGACTCGGGGCCCGGCGGACCGGCTGCGGACACCGGCTCCGGGGCAGGCGGACCGGCTGGGGACACCGACTCCGAAGCCGGTGGGCCGGCTGGGGACGCCTGCTCTCGGATCGGTGGGCCGGCTGGGGACAGCGACTCCGGCGTCGGTGGACCGGCCGGCGACGTCGGCTCCGGGATGGGCGGACTGGATGTGGGCGTCGACTCTGGGGCCGGCGGGCCGGACGGGTGGGCCGGCGCTGGGGCCGGTGGGCCGGATGGGGGCGCCGGGCGCTCGGCCCAGAACCGCCGGGTGCCCGGCGCCGGCGGCCGTACGCCGGAATTCCGGATCGACGGCTCTCCGGCCTGCTCCGGTGGCTGCACGCCGGGATTCGGGGCCGGCGCGCCGGATCCCGGGATCGGTGTGCGGGGCGCCGAGGTCGAGGCGGGTGCGTGGGGACCCAAAGCCGGTGTGCCGGGGCCTGGAGCGGATGCGTCCGGACCCGAGTTCGGCGCGCCGGAAGCCGAGGTAGGCGTGCTCGGAACCGGGGTTGGTGTGTCCGGACCCGAGTTCGGTGCGCCCGGAGCCGAGGTAGGTGTGCTCGGAACCGGGGCCGGTGCGTCGGGAGCCGAAGGCGGCGTGCTGGGAGTCGGGGTGGGTGTGCCGGGAGCCGAGGGTGGTGTGCCGGGTGCCGATCCCGGTGGCTGGGGACCTGGGGTCTGGGGGGCGCCGTCGGGCGCCGGGGTGGGCTCGCCCGGGGGCGTCGGGTGGCCGGCGGTGGGGTCGAGGCGGGCGATCCGGCGCAGGGTCGCGTCGGTGGCGCCGGTGAGCTCGGCCTGGATGTCGGCGAGGGAGCGGCCCTCCGCCTGGCGGCGCTTGATCGCCACGAGTTGGAGCAGGTGCCGCGGACCGTACACGGCGACGCGGCCGCGCCGGCTCAGCGGTGGGTCGACCAGGCCGATCGTGACGTACCACCGGATGGTGCGCTCGTTGGGCAGGTCGCGGACCCGTCCGCTCGGCCGTGGCGAACGCCCGTCGGCCAGGGCGGCGGCGGCCTTGGTCGTCAGCTCCGGGAGCGTCCATGGTCCGTCCATGTCTCTCACAGTGACACTGTAACTATTGCAGTGTCAACGTCGGGCGTGGGTCGGAACTTCGTCAAGCGGCTTGCACAGGCCGTTCAAGTGCCTTGAACGGTCGGCGCCCGCGCAGCACCCTGTCCGATGAGGAGGAGTGCCGTGTCCGGACGAGTTGCGTCCATGGCCGGCGCGTCGGCGCACGCCAGGTACCGCGCCCTGCGCGCGGAACGGCGCCAGGAGCGCGCCCTCGCGCGGCTCGTGATCTCCGGGGTCGCCGGGTCGATGACCGCCGGGCTGTTCGGCTGGCCCTCCGGGCTGACGGTCGGCCTGGGCCTGCTGCTCGCGCAACTCCTCTACTTCCGCATCCGGCCGGGCGCGCTCACCGCCTGGCGGCGGGGAGCGGCCGCCGAGCGCCGGATGGGCCGCCGGCTGTCCCGGCTCGATCCGGCGTACTTCCACGTACTCCACGACCGGGCGCTCCCCGACGGGTTCCGGGAGAACCTCGATCACCTGGTCGTCGGCCACACCGGCGTGTACGCGATCTCCTCGCGACGGTGGCCGCCGCTCACCCGGCTGCGGGTGGACGGGCGGCTGTGGGCCGGGCCCCGGCCGCTGACGCGCCTGCACGTCCGGACGCGCCGGGCCGCCTCGGCGGTCGCGGCCCGCCTGGCCGCCGAGACCGGTCACGAGGTCGAGATCTCACCGGTGATCGCGGTGCACGGGGGACGGCTGCCGCGCGGCGGGATCGTGTACGAGGGGGTGCTGCTGCACCGGGCCGACCGGGTGAAGCGCCTCATCGAGCGGCAACCCGTGCTGTTCACCACCGCGGAGGTGGCGGCGATCGCCGCCGCGGTGGAACGCATCCTTCCCCCGATGATCGACATATAACGAAAAACCAGCACGCTTGGTGACGGATTAGTACGCTCAGCGCGACAGGCGGATATCTTTTCGCAGCCGGGGAGGTCGCATGGCGGGGCGCATCGTGATCTTCGGCGCTTCCGGCTACACCGGCACGCTGACCGCCCGAGCGCTCATCGACCAAGGACTACGCCCGGTCCTCGCCGGGCGGAACACCAAGGCCCTCGCCGCGCTCGCCGCCGAGCTGGGCGGCCTGGAGACGGCGTACGCGGACGCCGCCTATCCGTGGACGGTCCGCTCCCTCGTCGAACGCGAGGACGTGCTCGTCACCACGGTCGGCCCGTTCTCCCGGCACGGCCACGCGGCCCTCGCCGCGGCGGTCGACGCGGGAGCGCACTACCTCGACACGGCGGGGGAGCCGCGGTTCGTACGGCAGGTCTTCGAGGAGTACGGCGCCAAGGCGAGTTCCGCCCTGCTGCCCGCCTTCGGCTACCACCATGTGCCCGGCAACCTCGCGGGCGCCCTCGCCCTCGACCGGGTCGGCGAGGACGCCGCAAGGGTCGACGTCGGCTACTTCCTCGGCGGCGGATCTCTCGTGCGCGGGCTTTCCGGCGGCACCTTCGACTCGGCGCCGGGCCTGCTGGCCACGCGGATGTTCACCTACCGGGACGGTGTCGTGGACGAGCCGCGGTCGCGGGTGCGGGACTTCGCGATGGCGGGCCGGTCGCGGGCCGCCATGTCCATGGGGGCGTCCGAGCACTTCACGCTGCCGGCGTCCCATCCCGGACTGCGCGAGGTGAACGTCTATCTCGGCTGGTTCGGCGCGGCCACGCGGATCGCCGCCCGGCTGCCGCGCGGCCGGGCCGCGTCCGCCGTGATCGGGTCCTGCGGAGGCGGGCTTGCTCGCATCGCGCGCCGTCGGGCCGGCAAGGGCACGCTGACGTCGCGGATCGTGGCCGCCGCCTACGACGCGCAGGGCTCGCTCCTCACGGAGATACACCTCTCGGGCGGCGATCCGTACGATTTCACGGCCGGAATCGTCGCGTGGGGCGCCCGCCAGGCCGCCAGCGGAATGACGGAAACGGGAGCTTTGGGGCCGGTCGCGGCTTTTGGTCTATCCGAGCTGGAAGCCGGCTGCGCCATGGCCGGAATATCGCGCGTCACCGGCTGAGCCTCCGTCGCGCGGGAAGTCGGGCCTCACCGGCCCGGCCCCCGGATCGGAACGTCGCGTATCGCCGGATGTATCCCGGTGCGGGATGCCGCGTATCACCGGCTGAACCCCCGTCGCGCGGGAGGTGCGCGTCACCGGCTCAACCCCTGGCCACGCGGGTGTCTTCGAGCTCCGTACGGGCCGATCTCGTCGCCGAATCACGGCGAGACGCCTTTCACCTCACCTTTCCGGCGAATCGCTGAAATCCGTCTTTTCCATCTATTTTTTAGATGCTTGTAGATCATTTATCTGGCGTGGCCAAATTATCTACGCAAGGGTTCCGGGAAACAGTTGAATGCGAGGCGGAAAAGGCTTTACCTTCGCGCCATGGAAGACCGCCTCCTGGTCAGTGGCCTGCGGTCGGGCGATCCCGGCGCGATCGGCGCGGTGTACGACACCTACGCCGACCGTCTCTACGACTACTGCTGGTTCCAGCTGCGCAACCGCGAGGCGGCGCAGCTGACATTCCGTGACACGCTGCTCGCCGCCGAGGTCCACATCGGCGAGCTGCGGGTCCCCGAACGGTTCGGGCCATGGCTGTACGCCCTCGCGCGGATCGAGTGCCGCCGTCGGCGGCCGCCGGGGGTGCCGCACCCCGACCTGCCCATCGCCCGCCACGACCAGGACGACGTGGACCTGCGCGTGATCGCCTGGCGGGCGGTCACCGGGCTGCCGGCGCTCAGCCAGGAGCTCCTCGACCTGCACCACCGCCACTCCCTCGAGACGGCCGACCTCGCCGGTGTCGTCGGCCTGCCGGTCCGGGAGGTCACGGACCTGCTCCGCCAGGCGGGCGAACTGCTCGAGGCGGCCGTGATCGCGGAGATCCTCGCCCACGAGGACACGCTCGAGTGCGACGGCCGGGCGGCCATCCTGCGCCACCGCCGTGGCGAGCTCGGTGACGACGTACGCGCGGCTCTCGTAGGTCACGGGATCGAGTGCGACGTCTGCGCGGCACACCTGCCGCGTACGATCTCCACCGCCAAGGTCTGCGCGCTGCTGCCGCACGCCGTCCCGCCCGACTCGCTGCGCCGGCAGGTCACGGGCTGCTTCACCGACCCGCGGCTGGCCGGCTATCGGCTGTTCGCCGCCGCCCGCCTGCGCGCCTTCGGCGCTCGGGGCTTCCCCAGGCAGCAGGGACCGGGCCGTGCCGACCCCGCCGCCCACGCGGCACGCTGGCCGCGCGGGCTGGTCGCGGCGACCGGCGCGGTCGTCACGGCGGTCGGTGTCGCGACCGTGTGCCAGTGGATCGGTCGGGAGACCCGTCACCTGCCTGTCGTCGCCGGTGGCGGCGCCTCCCGGACGCACAGCCGCGTGCCCAGCCCCGGCGTGATCGGGCCGCCCGCGGTCGGACGGCCGGTGGCCGCGACGTTCGCGCTCGGTCCGCGTGACGGAGCGGTGGCGCCGACCGCGCGCCCGGCACCCCTCGTGCCCGCCGCCGACAACGGATGGGTCTATGCCGAGCCCGGCCGGCTGAGGCTCGGCTCCGGCGGCACGGGCACGGTCGTGCTCCAGGCGGTCGACGGGGCGGTGCAGTGGCATGCCGCCGCGACGGGCGCGGTGACCGTCGAACCCTCCGACGGCTCACTCGGCCCGGGAGAGACCGGAAGGACCTTCGTGCGGGCGCCCGGCGACGGCCCGGGCGAGGCGGTGATCACCTTCTCGCCCGGGGGGATGCGGGTGGTCGTGGACTGGAGCGCGCCGGCCCCGCCGTCCGCCCCGCCTCCCGGTTCGCCGCAGCCGACTCCGCCGCCGTCCTCGCCGACGCCTTCGCCGGCGCCCCCGTCGTCCCCACCGCCGACCCCGGCCCCGCCACCGTCGTCGCCCCCGTCGTCGCCCCCGGCTCCGCCGCCGTCGACGGAGCCGCCGCCCGGCCGCCCGTCGGACTCACCGCCCGCCACCGCGCGCTCCTCGCAGTCCGGCCCACCGGAGCGGCATCCCGCTCCCCAGCGACAGACCGGCGACCGGCAGACCGGCGACCGGCAGACCGGCGACCGGCAGACCGGCGACCGGCAGACCGGCGACCGGCAGACCGGCGACCGGCAGAC
>NZ_JBFAUT010000041.1:0-72896 GCF_040679475.1 Actinoallomurus sp. NPDC052274 | reverse complement strand
ACAGACCGGCGACCGGCAGACCGGCGACCGGCAGACCGGCGACCGGCAGACCGGCGACCGGCAGACCGGCGACCGGCAGACCGGCGACCGGCAGACCGGCGACCGGCAGACCGAGCAGTCGGAGATCGGCGAACGGCGCTCCGACCCGGCCCGGAACGCGGCACCGTCCGCCGCGGAGAACACCTAGTGTCGGCCTACACCGTGCGCCCCGGAGACCTGCGCGGCGACCTGGTCGCCCCGCTCGCCGTGCCACCCCGGCTGGTCGACATGGTGGAGCGGATCCAGCGGGCACCGTGGCCGCAGTGGCTGCAGCCCGGTGTCCGAATGCGCCGTGAGGTGGCCGAGCTATGCCGCCTGCAGTCGGCGCGTGGCCTGACGGTGCTCGCCTGGCTCGCCGAGGGCGACGCCCCGGGCGAGATCGACTGGCTGCTGGACACCCACCGGCTCACGGGCCGGCGCCAGGAACGGATGTACGACGCCGCCGAGCGGCTCGCCGAGCCGGTGCGCGAGCTGGTCGTCGCCAACTGGACGTGGGTGCTGGCCACCACGCACGGCGGCCGGGTGACCGCCCCGTTCTTCGCCAGCCGCGCCTACCCCGACGACGGGTACGCCGCCGCGCACGCGACCGTGACGCTGCTGCAGCTCTGGGAACGCGTCCCCGAGGTGCGCCAGGCGCTCGCCCTGGCGTGGGCCGCGACCCGTACTCCGGCCGACTGGTGCAAGGCGGCCGAGTTGCGGGCCGGTCACGGCGGCGAGGTCCCGATCTTCACGTATCCCCGGGGACCGCTGCCGCCCAAGTCGGCCGTACGGCCGTGGATCGGCCGCCTCCTGCGGTGCACCTGACCGGTGAGGGCGTCCGGCTGCGGCGTACCTGACCGCCAGGGGCGAGACCGAGTGCGGCGGCTCCTGAGGCGCCCCTGACCGCCAGGGGCGTCCGAATGTGGCGGCTCCTGAGGCGCACCTGACCCGCGGGGGCGACCGAGTGCGGCGGCTCCTGAGAAGTGCTGATCGGCTGGTCGTGCCGGTCGGCCGGTGCGTCGCGCCGGGGTCCGCCGCGGGCCTTCATGAGCGAATCCGGACTGTGACCGGTGTTTCTGTTGTGACTCCTGGGGCTAACTGAGTGACAGATCGCTCGCGCGGAACGGGATCCGAGGGGGCACTTTGTCAGCTGTTGTCCGGCGTCGGCTCGGCGCCGTGGTGTTCGCGACGTGCGCGGTGGCCGGTCCGTCGGCCGGTCCGGCCGGCGCCGACGTCCTTCTCCACGACGCGCCCGGCGTCCGGTTCGCGCTGGATAAGGGCCCCGGGCCCAGCGGCCGTGATCTCGCGCGGGGCAGGGAGCGAGTACGCGCCGAGACCGCTCGGGTCGGGCGCATCAGCGCCGCGCTCGCCGAAGCCGACGCGCTGCTCGACGACCTCGGCGACCAGGCGGAGAGCGCCGTCGAGCAGTACAACGGCGAGCGCGTCAAGCTCGACCAGGCCAAGGCCGCGTACGAGGCGGCGGTGCGGCGATCCGCGCAGGCGCGACGGCGGCTCGCCCCGGTACGGGACGATGCGGCGCGGCCGGCGGTCGACGCCTATCGCAGCCAGGGCGGCCTGCTGTCCAGGGCAGCCGCTCTGGGCGGGTCCGGCGGACCGGCCGGGTTCCTCGGGCGGGCGACGACGACGCGGATGCTGACCGAGCGGCAGCACGCCGTGCTCCAGCGGGAGACGGCGGTCAAGACCGTCGCGGACGTCTTCGAACGTCAGGCGCGCGAGGCCCTCGCGGCCCGGCAGGAGGCGACGCGGAGCGCCGAGGACGCCTGGCACGTGGCCGCCGCGGCGGTGGCGCGGCAGCAGGAGGCCGTCCAGCTCATCCAGCAGCGGAAGGCCGCCCTCGTCGCCGAGCTGGAGGCGGCCCGGACGAACGTCGCGGCGCTCGAAGAGGCCCGTACCGCGGCCCTCGAGCAGGCTCGCATCGCCGCAGTGGGAACCGAGCGGACCGTATCGTCGCACCAGGTCGTCCCCGCCGGAACCCGGCTCGGCACCGGCGATCGGGCGCTCGTCCGCGCGCTCGCCAGAGGCACCGACCTCGGCTCCGTCGCGGCGTCCGCCGCGCTCAAGTGGCTCGGCACGCCGTACTCCTGGGGCGGGGGCAACGAGACCGGGCCGACCCGGGGCATCGCGCAGGGCGCGGGCACCGTGGGCTTCGACTGCTCGGGCCTGGTGACGTACGCCTGGGCGAAGGCCGGGATCCGGCTGGTCCACTACGCGACCACGCAGTACAACGCCGGACCGCACCCGTCACGCGGCGAGCTGCGCCCGGGGGACCTGGTCTTCTTCGCGCACAGCCCCGCAGACCCGAGCACGATCCACCACGTCGGGATCTACATCGGGAACGGGCAGATGGTCGAGGCGCCGTTCACCGGGGCGCGGGTGCGGATCTCTCCGGCGTTCCGTCCGGATTACGCCGGAGCCACCCGTCCGATCGCCGCTCAGTGACCGTGCTGCGCCGCGCGCTTGATCGACAGCTCGATCTCGGCCTCGGCCTCGGCGCGGCCGGTCCAGCTCGCGCCCTCGACGGACTTGCCGGGCTCGAGATCCTTGTACACCTCGAAGAAGTGCTGGATCTCCAACCGGTCGAACTCGGGGACGTGGTGGATGTCGCGCAGGTGCTCCGAGCGCGGGTCCGTGGCGGGCACGCACAGCACCTTGTCGTCACCGCCCGCCTCGTCCGTCATCCGGAACATCCCGACGGCGCGGCAGCGGATCAGGCAGCCGGGGAACGTCGGCTCCTGCAGCAGGACCAGGGCGTCGAGCGGGTCGCCGTCCTCGCCCAGGGTGTTCTCGATGAAGCCATAGTCGGCGGGGTACTGGGTCGAGGTGAACAGCATCCGGTCCAGCCGGATCCGGCCGGTCTCGTGGTCCATCTCGTACTTGTTGCGCTGGCCTTTCGGAATCTCGATAGTGACGTCGAATTCCACAATGTCCTCCGCTCCCCGGGGCGGGCCGAGGTTGTTCTGGTTGGATGTTGGCTCATACAAGGATCTCGCACCGTAGCGAGTGCACGACGATGGGGGAGGGGCGCACGTGCCGAGGCCCGAGCGCGTTGTGGCCATGCTCACACTGGCGCTCTTGAACGTCTTCCTCGTCACCGCCGCGCTGGCAGTGGTCAAGCTCACACCTGACCGTTCCCTCGCCCTGCGGCCGCCAACCGTCGCGCAGCGCGCGCTCGTGACGGCGGCGGCGCCGGCGCTGGGCTCGCTGGCCGCGACCGCCCCGGTACCGAGTTCGGGCAGCCTGACGTCGCGTCTGGACGGCCTGATGCGGCATGCCGGGATGGGGGCCAACCTGACCGGCACCGTGATCGACGCGAGCAGCGGCCGGGCGCTGTACGCCAGCAACGCCGACCGGCCGGCCGTCCCCGCCTCGACGACCAAGCTGGTCACCTCGACGGCGGTGCTCGCCTCCGCCGGGCCCGATCACCGGCTGACCACCAAGGCGGTCAAGGGCGGTGGCGGCGTCATCCTGGTCGGCGGCGGCGACTCGCTTTTGACCCGGTCACCGGCCAAGAACGCCTACCCGCGTCCGGCCTCGCTGACCGACCTGGCCAAGCAGACGGCGGCCGCGCTGAAGGCGGCCGGCACCCGGAGCGTGCGCGTCGACTACGACGTGTCCCTGTTCCAGGGCAAGCAGATGGGGCCGAGCTGGAAGCCCAACTACGTCACCGAGGGCGACGTCTCCCCGGTGTGGGCGCTGGAGGTGGACGAGGGCCGGGTCGCGCCGTCCTCGCACGTGCGCGTGCAGAACCCGCCCCGGATCGCCGCCGACGCGTTCGCCAAGCTGCTGCGCGAACAGGGGATCTCCGCGACCATCGGCTCCCAGACCACCGCGCCGCAGGGCGCCCAGCAGCTCGGCGCCGTGCAGTCCCCGCCGGTCTCGGCGCTGGTGGAGGAGCTGCTGACCAACAGCGACAACGACATGGCCGAGGCGATGGCCCGCCAGGTGGCCCTCGCCCGCCATCGGCCGGCGTCCTTCGCGGGAGGAGCGGAGGCCGTCCACGAGGTGCTGGCCGGGCTCGGCCTCGCGAACGGCGTCGCGACCGTCGACGGCAGCGGCCTGTCGCCCGACAACCGGATCACGCCGAACGCCCTGGCCCGCCTCCTCGTGGCCGCCTCCTCGGGGGCCCACCCGGAGCTGGCCTCGGTGATGTCCGGGATGCCGATCGGCGGCTTCTCCGGCACCCTCGCGGGCCGCTACCGCGCCGGCGGCTCCGCCGCCGGGATGGGCCTCGTCCGCGGCAAGACCGGCACGCTGAACGGCGTGAACACCCTCGCCGGCGTGGTGTACGACGCCGACGGCCGGCTGCTGGCGTTCGCCTTCATGGCCAACAACGTCGCGAATCCCAGCGCCGCGCTGGCCGCGCTGGACGGCCTGGCCGGCAGCCTCGCCACCTGCGGCTGCCACTGACCGGTCCCCGGCGGCCGATCCGGCGGTGGGCTCGCGGCGGGTGGCCGCCGCCGACCGGGGTCTTCGGCGGTCGATCCGGCCGCGAGGGCGTGACCTGCGACTGCCGCCGACCGGCCGGCGGGAGTCGATCCGGCCCGTTCGCGCGTTGGGCGAATATGGGCATGCCCCCGCGAAGAGCGGGGACGTACGGTAGAGGTGCCCGGCCGGAGAGGTTACGTGATGCCAGCATCCATGATCGACTGGAACGTCGCCGTACAGACGGGGACCCGCCTCGTCCGCTCGGGACCCCAGGTGAGCCCCGCCGAGGCCCACCAGGTCGTCGCCGAGCTCAGGGACCTGTCGCGGATCGCGCAGGGCCACGTCCGTGAGTTCACCGGGATGGACGGCGGACTCGACCCGTCCCCGGCCAAGGTCGTCGACCGCCCAGGATGGATCAAGGCGAACGTCGACGGCTTCCGGGTCGTCCTCGAGCCCCTGATGGAGCAGCTCCAGGAGCGCCGTGGCGGCGGGATGCTCGACGGGCTCGGCGGCGGCGCGGGCGGCGCGGTCATCCAGGCCGTGGGCTCGCGGGTCACCGGCGCCCAGGTCGGCGCCATCCTCGCGTACATGGCCAGCCGCGTGCTCGGCCAGTACGAGCTGTTCCTGCCGCCGGACCCGGCCGGCCGCGCGCCGACGGGGCGACTGACGCTCGTCGCGCCCAACATCGTGAGCGCCGAGCAGGAGCTGGACGTCGACACCCACGACTTCCGGCTGTGGGTCTGCCTGCACGAGGAGACGCACCGGGCGCAGTTCGCGTCCGTGTCGTGGCTGCGCGCCTACGTCCAGGACCAGATGACGGCCTTCCTGCTCGCCGCCGACCTCGATCCCGGAGCGCTGCTCAACCGGCTGCGCGACGTGGGCGAGGCCGTCGCCGACGCGGTGCGCGGCGGCGAGGGCAACCTCATCGACGCGATCCAGACGCCGGAGCAGCGGGAGATCCTCGACCGCCTCACCGCCGTCATGACGCTGGCCGAGGGGCACGGCGACTATGTGATGGACGCCGTCGGTCCCGAGGTCGTGCCGAGCGTGGCGGAGATCCGCGCCAAGTTCCAGCACCGCCGCGAGGGCGGTTCCGGAGTGGACCGGGTCATGCGCCGCCTGCTCGGCCTGGACCTGAAGATGAAGCAGTACGCCGAGGGCTCCCGGTTCGTCAGGGCCGTCATCGAGCAGGTCGGGATGGAGCAGTTCAACCGCGTCTGGACCTCGCCGAACACCCTGCCGACGCACGCGGAGATCTCCGACCCCGCCCTGTGGGTCAACCGGGTGGTCGGCAAGCCGGAGCTGCCGTCCGCCGAGTGACCCCGCCCGTCCCGGGGACGGGCCCCGCCGACCGCCCTTTCCCGGGGACCGTCTCCTCGGGCGGCCGCCGCGCTGGAGAATGGGGCCGTGGGACCTGATCCGGCGGTCGCGGCGGTACGCCTGGCGGTCCGCGGCGCGCTCCGCGAGATCGACGCGGGCGATCTGGTGCTCGTCGCGTGCAGCGGCGGTGCCGACTCGCTCGCGCTGGCCGGGGCGCTGGCCTTCGAGGCGACCAGATCCGGCCACCGGGCCGGTGGCGTCACCGTCGACCACGGCCTGCAGGAGGGTTCGGCCGAGCGCGCCGCCGAGGTCGTACGGACGATGACGCGGCTCGGCCTCGAGCCGGCCGAGGCCGTGCGCGTCACCGTCGGGACGTCCGGCGGCCCCGAGGCCGCCGCCCGCGACGCCCGGTACGCCGCGCTCGCCGACGCCGCCGCGCGCCATCGCGCGACCGCCGTCCTGCTCGGGCACACGCTGGACGACCAGGCCGAGACCGTGCTGCTCGGCCTCGCGCGCGGTTCGGGCGCCCGGTCCCTGGCCGGGATGCCGAGGTCGGCGGGCCGCTACCGCCGGCCGCTGCTCGGCCTCGACCGCGACCTGGTCCGCCGTGCCTGCCTGGCCATGGGCCTGGACCCGTGGGACGACCCGCACAATGGCGACCCGGCCTTCGTCCGGGCGCGGATCCGCCGGGACGTCCTGCCGCTGCTGGAGGAGGAGCTGGGGCGGGGTGTGGCGGGCGCGCTGGCCCGTACGGCGAGGATGCTCCGCGACGACGCCGACGCCCTCGACGCCTGGGCCGACCGCGCGTTCCAGGAGGCGGCGACCGACGGTGAGGCGGCGACCGACGGTGGTGCCGAGACCGGCGGTGGCGCCGGGGAGATCGCTCTGTCCGTCGAGGTGCTGGCCGGGCTGCCGCGGGCGGTGCGGACGCGGGTCCTGCGCCGGGCGGCGATCGCCGCGGGCAGCCCGCCGGGCACCCTGGCGGCCGTCCACGTCGACGCGGTGGACGCCCTCGTCACGGCCTGGCGGGGCCAGTCCCGCGTGGACCTACCCGGCCGCGTTCAGGCTCTGCGCCGGTATGAAAAGCTGCTCTTCGGACCGTCCGAATCCTCAGAAATCTAGGCAACCTGCAGTTTTCGGACAGGCGTGAAGCGGACGGCATGATCGCGAAAGGCTCTGCGGTGGACGAAACGGACATGCGGGCAGATCTGGAGAAGGTGCTCATCCCTGAGGAGGAGCTCCAGGACAAGATCCGGGAGCTCGCCGCCCAGATCGACGCCGACTACGCGGGCCGGGAGATCCTGCTCGTCGGGGTGCTCAAAGGCGCGGTCATGGTCATGGCGGACCTGGCCCGCGCCGTGCACGCGCCGATCTCGATGGACTGGATGGCCGTCTCCTCGTACGGCTCCGGGACCCAGTCCTCCGGCGTCGTGCGGATCCTCAAGGACCTCGACGCGGACATCATGGGCCGCCACGTCCTGATCGTCGAGGACATCATCGACTCGGGCCTCACCCTGCACTGGCTGATGAGCAACCTGGAGTCGCGCGGCCCGGCGTCACTGGAGGTCTGCACGCTGCTGCGCAAGCCGGACGCCGCCAAGATCGAGGTCGACGTGAAGTACGTCGGGTTCGACATCCCGAACGAGTTCGTGATCGGCTACGGCCTCGACTACGACGAGCGCTACCGCAACCTTCCGTTCGTGGGAACACTTGCCCCACACGTCTACGGTGGAAGTGGGGAACAAGAGGGTTAGTTCAGTACGTTGCTAGTTGCGAAGTAGGACACCGGTCGTCGTGCTGCGGTCTTCCGTGAGACCGGTGTACCTTCGGTATCCCGGCTGCAATGCGGGGAGCCACACTCGGGAAGGCCGCCTCGTCGCATTTCGCGGCGGGGTCTTGGAGACGCTGGTCAGGAGGGACGGGCCCCATCGTGGGGCACCGCATAAATGGATCTGAAGCGCTACTTTCGCGGGCCGTTGCTGTGGATTTTGGCCTTCGGGGCGCTGGTGCTCCTCGTCATGTACGGGATCAATCCCGGCGGCTCGTACGAGAAGGCCGATACCTCGAAGGTCGTCCAGGCCATCCAGAACAACCAGGTCAAGTCCGCCCAGATCATCGACAAGGATCAGCGGATCGAGGTCAAGCTCAAGACCGGCAAGCAGCTCCAGGCCAACTGGGTCAGCGGCCAGGGCAACGAGCTGGCCAAGCTGCTGCAGCAGAAGGCCGACCAGGGCCAGCTGACGAGCTACAACACCTCGGTGCCGAAGCAGAACGTCTTCTTGAGCCTGCTGTTCAGCTTCCTGCCGATCGTCGTCGTCGTGCTGATCTTCCTGTTCATCATGAACCAGATGCAGGGCGGCGGCTCGCGGGTGATGAACTTCGGCAAGTCGCGGGCCAAGCTGGTCACCAAGGACACCCCGAAGACGACCTTCGCGGACGTCGCCGGTGCGGACGAGGCGATCGAGGAGCTGCAGGAGATCAAGGAGTTCCTGCAGAACCCCGCCAAGTTCCAGGCGATCGGGGCGAAGATCCCCAAGGGCGTGCTGCTGTACGGCTCGCCGGGTACCGGTAAGACGCTGCTGGCCCGGGCCGTGGCGGGTGAGGCCGGTGTGCCGTTCTACTCGATCTCCGGTTCGGACTTCGTGGAGATGTTCGTCGGTGTCGGCGCCTCGCGCGTCCGCGACCTGTTCGAGCAGGCCAAGGCGAACGCCCCCTCGATCATCTTCGTCGACGAGATCGACGCGGTCGGCCGGCACCGTGGTGCCGGGCTCGGCGGCGGTCACGACGAGCGCGAGCAGACGCTGAACCAGCTGCTCGTCGAGATGGACGGCTTCGACGTCAAGGGCGGCGTCATCCTGATCGCCGCGACCAACCGGCCGGACATCCTCGACCCGGCGCTGCTGCGCCCGGGCCGCTTCGACCGGCAGATCGTCATCGACCGGCCGGACCTGGAGGGCCGTAAGGGCATCCTGCGGGTGCACGGCCGCGGCAAGCCGTTCGCGCCGGACGTCGACCTGGACACCATCGCCCGCCGTACTCCGGGCTTCACCGGAGCCGACCTCGCCAACGTGATCAACGAGGCGGCCCTGCTGACGGCGCGCATGGACCGCAAGCAGATCGACATGAACACCCTCGAAGAGGCGATCGACCGGGTCATGGCCGGCCCGGAGCGCAAGAGCCGGGTCATGTCCGACCGGGAGAAGAAGACCATCGCCTACCACGAGGGTGGTCACGCGCTCGTGGCGCACGCGCTGCCGAACGCCGACCCCGTGCACAAGATCACGATCTTGTCCCGTGGGCAGGCGCTGGGCTACACGATGACGCTGCCGATGGAGGACAAGTTCCTCGCGAGCCGGTCGGAGATGCTCGACCAGCTGGCGATGCTGCTCGGCGGCCGTACCGCCGAGGAGCTGGTCTTCCACGAGCCGACCACCGGCGCGGCCAACGACATCGAGAAGGCCACCTCGATCGCCCGCAAGATGGTCACCGAGTACGGCATGTCCGAGCGCCTCGGCGCCCGCAAGTTCGGCGAGGGCAACGGCGAGCCGTTCCTGGGCCGGGAGATGTCGCACAACCGTGACTACTCCGAGGAGATCGCCTCGGCGATCGACGACGAGGTCCGGCGGCTGATCGAGTCGGCGCACGACATCGCCTGGGAGATCCTGGTCGAGTACCGCGACGTGCTCGACAACCTGGTGCTGCAGCTCATGGAGAAGGAGACCCTCTCCAAGCAGCAGGTGCTGGAGATCTTCGAGCCCGTGCAGAAGCGGCCGGCCGCCCCGTCCTACAGCGGCTACGGCAAGCGGCTCCCGTCGGACCGCCCGCCGGTGCTGACGCCGAAGGAGCTGGCGCTGCTCGGCCCGAAGGACGTCCAGGACCTCACCCAGGGCAACGGCAGTGGCTCGTCCCGCCCGGCGCTGGGCGAGCACAAGGACAGCGACACCGAAGGCAAGGCGTGAGCGAGGAGCCCGTTCTCCATGGGCCGCCGATCGATCAGGCAAGGATCGAGAAGGCGGTACGGGAGATCCTGATCGCGGTCGGGGAGGACCCCGACCGCGACGGGCTGCTCGACACCCCGGCGCGGGTCGCCCGCGCGTACGCCGAGCAGTTCGCGGGGCTGCGGCAGGAGCCCGAGGACGTCCTGACCACGGTCTTCGACGCCGACCACGACGAGATGGTGCTCGTCAAGGACATCGAGGTGTACAGCACCTGCGAGCACCACCTCGTGCCGTTCCACGGCGTCGCGCACGTCGGCTACACGCCGAACGCCCGCGGGCAGATCACCGGGCTGTCCAAGCTGGCCCGGCTCGTCGACGTGTACGCGCGGCGGCCCCAGGTGCAGGAGCGCATGACGTCGCAGATCGCCGACGCGCTGATGGAGATCCTGAAGCCGCGCGGCGTGATCGTCGTGATCGAGGCCGAGCACCTGTGCATGACCATGCGCGGGGTGCGCAAGCCGGGCGCGCGGACGGTGACCTCGGCGGTGCGGGGCGACTTCCGCGAGTCGCCGAGCACCCGCGCGGAGGCGATGAGCCTCATCCTCGGCCGCTGACACCTGGGCGGCTGACACTTGTGCCGTCGGCCTCGGGCCGGCGGCACCTGCCTTCAAGGTGACGACCTCCTGACCGAGCGGGCGAGTGGCGAACTCCACGGCTTGACCAATCGTCGAACGAGTAGTTCAGCGTTGCGGGAGACTGCTGCGGCCGGATTCCGAGGAATCGAACTGGCGGTGTTGATGGCGAACCGGGCGAACCCGGGTGACGACGACGCTGTGGGGCCGTGATGGGGGACACGAAGCAGAACGCGCCGACCCGCCCGGAGCCGGGCGGGCCTGCGCCGGAGCGCCGCCGGCAGCGGCGCTGGGTGCCGGCCGTGGCCGGCTGGCTGTCGTTCCTGATCGGCCTGCACGACGTCATCGGCGCCCTGCTGCCGGAGTGGCACCGCCGGATGGTGCGGCTCGACGAGTACGTCCCCGGCTCGGTCAACAACGCGGCCCGTACGGCGACGCTCGTCGCCGGGCTGCTCCTGCTCCTGCTGTCCCACGGCCTGCGCCGCCGCAAGCGCCGTGCGTGGCGCGCGGTGGTCGGCCTGCTCGCCTTCACGATCGTCTCCCACGTCGTCAAGGACTTCGCGCTGTCGGCCATCGTCGCGGCCGCGCTGCTGGGGGCGCTGATCTACTTCCGCCAGGAGTTCTACGCGACCGGCGACCCGCGGACCCGGTGGCGGGCGCTGTGGGTCGGGTCGTTCCTGGCCGCGGCCAGCGTCGGGGTCGGCCTGCTGTTCATCGCGGTGAACCGGCACGGGCTCGTCCGCGACTACTCCCCCTCCGAGCAGTTGTGGCACGTGGTCACCGGCCTGTTCGGCGCCTCCGGCCCGGTGACCTTCGTCTCCGACCGCCGGAACGACCTGTTCAGCCTGATTCTGGGCACGCTCGGCCTGTTCACCGCGGGGACGACGGCCTTCTTGTTCCTCCGCCCGGCCGAGCCCGCCCCCTCGATGTCCGCCGAGGACGAGGAGCGGATCCGGGACTTGCTCGCCCGGCAGGGCACGCGTGACTCGCTCGGCTACTTCTCGCTGCGCCGGGACAAGAGCGTGATCTGGTCGCCGACCGGCAAGGCGTGCGTCACGTACCGCGTGGTGTCCGGCGTGATGCTGGCCGGCGGCGACCCGATCGGCGACCCGGAGGCGTGGCCCGGCGCGATCGAGGCGTTCCTGGAAGAGGCGGCCCGGCACGCCTGGGCGCCCGCCGTGATGGGCTGCAGCGAGCTCGCCGCGGAGGTCTGGTGCCGGGACACGGGCCTGTCGGCGCTCGAACTCGGCGACGAGGCGATCGTGGACGCCGCCGAGTTCTCCCTGGAGGGCCGGACGATGCGCAACGTCCGGCAGATGGTGAACCGGGTGGCCCGCCAGGGCTACACCGCCGAGGTCCGCCGGGAGAAGGACTACGCCCCCGAAGAGCTGACGGCGCTGTGGGCCCAGGCGGACGCCTGGCGCGGCACCGACACCGAGCGGGGGTTCTCGATGGCGCTGGGCCGCGTGGGCGAGCCCGGCGACGAGGAGTGCGTGGTCGCCACCGCGAAGCAGGACGGCGAGCTGCACGCCATCCTGCACTTCGTGCCCTGGGGCGCCGACGGACTGTCCCTCGACCTCATGCGGCGCGACCGGTCCGCCCAGCCCGGCCTCAACGACTTCCTGATCGTCGAGGCGCTCAAGGCCGCCCCGGACCTCGGCGTCAAGCGGATCTCGCTGAACTTCGCGGTGTTCCGCGCGGCGCTGGCCCGCGGCGAGCGGATCGGCGCCGGTCCCGTCCTCAAGGCGTGGCGCGGCCTGCTGATCTTCCTGTCCCGCTGGTTCCAGATCGAGTCGCTGTACAAGTTCAACGCCAAGTTCCAGCCGGAGTGGCAGCCGAGGTTCTTCGTCTACCCGGGCCCGGGCGACGCGCCTCGTATCGCGCTGGCGGCGCTGGAGGCCGAGGCGTTCATCGTCTGGCCGCGCCTGCGCATCCCCGGTCTGAAACGACCATGATCACTGGGACCCTCTAGTCTGGCGATATGACCATGACCGTCGCCGGCCTGCCCGATCCCGGGCGCTGCCTCGTCATGGGCGTCGTCAACGTCACGCCCGATTCGTTCTCCGACGGCGGCGCCTGGTTCGACCATGACGCCGCGATCCGCCGGGGCCTGGACCTCGTCGCCGAAGGCGCCGACATCGTCGACGTCGGCGGTGAGTCGACCCGGCCCGGCGCCCAGCGGGTGTCCCTGCGCGAGGAGTTGCGCCGGGTCATCCCGGTGATCGAGGCGCTGTCCGCCGAGGGGGTGCCGGTCAGCGTCGACACGATGCGGGCGGAGGTCGCCGAGGCGGCCGTCGCGGCCGGGGCCCGGCTGGTCAACGACGTGAGCGGCGGGCTGGCCGACCCCGCCATGCCGCGCGCGGTCGCGAAGGCGGCCGTCCCGTACGTCGTCATGCACTGGCGCGGGCACAGCCACGACATGGACAAGCGCGCCGTCTACGCCGACGTCGTACGCGAGGTGCGCGACGAGCTGCGCGCCCGCATCGACGCGGTCGTCGACGAGGGCGTCGACCCGTCCCTCCTGGTCGTCGATCCCGGTCTCGGGTTCGCCAAGCGGCCGGAGGACAACCACAACTGGACGCTCCTCGCCCATCTGGACGCCCTGCTGGCCCTGGGCCACCCCATCCTGGTGGCCGCCTCGCGCAAACGGTTCCTGGGCCGGCTGCTCGCCGCCCCCGACGGAACCCCCCGCCCGTTCGACGAGTCCGACGACGCCACGGTCGCGATCACCGCGCTCGCCGCCGCCGCCGGAGCGTGGTGCGTCCGCGTGCACGAGGTCCGGCCCAGCGCGGACGCCGTACGCGTCGCCGCCGCCTGGGGAGCCGCCCGGTGACCGAGCTGGACGTACGGGCGATCGAGGGCGTGCACGCCGAGTTCTACGCCGCGTTCGAGTCCGCGGACCTCGACCGGATGGGCGCGGTCTGGGCGGACGGCGCGTACGCCGACGACGTGGTCTGCGTCCACCCGGGCTGGCCGGTGATCCGCGGCCGCGGCGCGGTCCTGCGCTCCTGGGCGTTGATCATGGCCAACACCCCGTACATCCAGTTCGTGCTGACCGACACCCAGATCAAGATCTCCGGCGATCAGGCCGTCGTCAGCTGCGCGGAGAACATCATCACCGCCGCCGAGGAGACCGACATCGGGTTGACCTCCGGGGGAAGCGTGGTGACCACCAACGTGTTCGTACGTACGGAGGCCGGGTGGCGGCTGTGGCTCCACCACGGCTCGCCCGTCCTGGGCAGGGAGGAAGAGACCGAGTGACAGTGAATGGCGACCGGATCGTGCTGCGCGGCCTGCGCGCGTGGGGCCGGCACGGCGTCCTGCCCGCCGAACGCGAACTCGGACAGGAGTTCGTCATCGATGTCACGCTGGGTCTTGACATCCGCCCGGCCGCGGCCGGAGATGATCTATTGCGTACCGTCGACTATGGGGCGCTGGCCGACCGGCTCGTGTCCGTGGTCGAAGGCGAACCCGTGAACCTGATCGAGACGCTGGCCGAGCGACTGGCGGCCCGCTGTCTCGACGTGGCACAGGTCGAGAGCGTGGAGATCACCGTGCACAAACCCAACGCCCCTGTGCCCCATCCCTTCACCGACGTGGCCGTGACCATCCACCGGAGCCGCTCATGACGACTTCTGAGCAGAAAAGCCGGACCGTGCTGTCGCTGGGCAGCAACCTCGGCGACCGCCTCGACAACCTGCAGGAGGGCATCGACGCGCTGTTCGACGCACCCGGCCTCGACTTCATCGCGATCTCCCCGGTCTATGAGACCAAACCGGTCGGCGGGCCGGAGCAGGACGACTTCCTCAACGTGGTGATCGTCGCGGACAGCAGCGTGGCGCCGCAGTCGCTGCTCGAACGCGTGCTGAACATCGAGGAGTCGATGGACCGCGTCCGGGACGTCCACTGGGGGCCCCGCACGCTCGACATCGACATCGTCACCGTGAACGACGTGACCTCGGATGCCCCGGAGCTGACCCTGCCGCACCCGCGCGCCCACGAGCGGGCGTTCGTGCTGGTGCCCTGGGCGGACGTCGACCCGGACGCGCTGCTGCCGGGCCGGGGCCGCGTCGCGGATCTGCTGTCGGCGGTCGCCGGGCAGGAGCTTCGGCGCCGCGACGACCTCTCCCTGCAGCCGCCCGCGTGAAGCCGACCCGGATCACGGTCCTGGCCGCCGTACTGATCGGCGTCGGCGTCGTGGTGTGGGCGGTGGTGCGCCTGTTCTACACCTCGCTGCCGGTCCTGCCCTGGACGATGGTGCCGTCGCTGCTGCTGCTCGCCCTCGGCGAGTTGTACACGGCGTTCTTCACGCGCGCCCGCATCCAGCACAAGCCCGGCACGAAGCCGATCGAGCCGCTGGTCGCCGCCCGGCTGGCGGCCCTGGCCAAGGCGAGTTCGCACGCCGCCGCCGTGCTGGCCGGCGGCTTCGCCGGGATGGCCGTCTACCTGATCTCGTCACTGGACAAGCCGACGCCCCGGCGCGACTTCTTCGTCAGCGGCGGGACCGCCCTGGCCGGCATCGCGCTGATCGGCGCGGCGCTCTTCCTGGAGTACGCCTGCCGCGTGCCGAAGGGTCCGGAGGACGAGAACGACCACCGGCACGCCTCGCGCATCTGAGTGTCGGTGGCGGCTGCCATGCTTCGTGCGTCGGCCGACCGAGACGGGAGGGGCGTATGGCGTCTGTAGAACAGGTGCGGGAGATCGCGCTGGCGCTGCCCGAGGCCGAGGAGCGCGAGACGTGGGGCAGGCCGACCTTCCGGGTCCGCGACCGGATCTTCGCGATGCTGTCGGACGACGGCGCGTTCGCGAGCGTGAAGGCCACGAAGGACGAGCAGGCGGCGTTGCTCGCCGAGGAGCCGGAGATCTTCTCCTTCCCGGCGTACGTCGGGCGGCACGGCTGGGTCGGTGTCGATGTGACGCGGGTCGACGCCGATCACCTGCGTGAACTCCTCACCGACGCCTGGCGCCTCACCGCGCCGAAGCGCCTGGTGCGGGCCCACGACGCGGCCCGTTAGGCCTGTCTCTGTCGGCCGTCCCGTTACCGGTCCACTCGGCCAGGTCCGCAGGTCGGCACCTCCGGCCAACGGTCGGTCCGCTGCCCCCCTCATCCGGACGAGCCGCGTTCTCCCCGCCCGCCTGGGCGGGCGAGGACGGACGGCGGGACAGGAGCAGCAGGGCGTCGTAGTCCTGGGTGCCGGGTGCCGCCTGGTAGACGATCAACCGTTGCCCGTCACTGCGGGCCACGTCGAACGCCTCGTAGGTCAGCGTCATGGGTCCGGCCGCCGGATGGCGGAACACCTTTCGCCCGTTGGTACGGACGCGCACGTCATACCTCTGCCACAGGGCCGTGAACTCCGGGCTGGTCGCGGAGAGTTCCGCCACCAGGTCGTGAAGGTCCGGCGCACCGGGGTGCAGCACGACCGCCGTTCGCAGGTGAGCCACGACTCCGCGGGCCACGTCGGCCCAGTTCACGTACAGCTGCCGGGCGGACGCGTGCAGGAAGGCGTAACGCGCGGTGTTGCGATGCCGCGGTGGCCACTCCTCCATGCCAGGGAACAGAGACAGCGCCGGCTCGTTGGCGGCGAGCAGGTCGCTGGAACGACTCAGGACACAGGCCGGGTAGGGCAGCACGACGTCGAGCATGCGGAGAACCTCGTCCCGCACGGTGCGTGATGCCCGGCGCTGCTGCGTCTTACCGGCCTCCTCGTGTGCCCTGGAAGAGGAGAGTTCGGTCAGGTGCCGACGCTCGTCCTCACTGAGCTTCAGCACGTGCGCGATGGCTGCCAGCACCGCCGCGCTCGGCCGCTGCTGTTTTCCCTGTTCCAGACGCCGGTAGTACTCGATGCTCACCCCCGCGAGGATGGCGACCTCCTCACGGCGCAGTCCGGCCGTACGCCGGATCCCGGCGGACGATGGCAGGCCGACCTCATCCGGCGTGATCCGGCTGCGCCGGCTCCGCAGGAATTCCCCCAGCTCGGTTCTGCTGCGCACCAGTGCAGTATCCCTGGTCCCGAGCCCTCGCCGGGGGCCTTGTCAGGGCCCCCCAACGAGGGTCTCCTCATGCGGCGGCGCAGGCAGCAGGCTGATGGCGCCGCAGACCCTGCGGTGACCGGCAGATCCGCGCGGGCTGTGCGGCGAACCACGAGAGCGACGGGGAATGACGCACCAAGGGGAACGCGGACGTCTACGGCACACCAGCGAGATCGCCGTTTCCACCGAGGTCACCGGGACCACGGCAGCCTCCGGTGAGAACATGGCCCGGACCCCCGGCGAGAGGGCGATGCTCGTCGACGGCGAGCGGCCGCCGGAACGCGACCTGAGGCGCCGGCGCCGCTTGGTGCTCGCCGTCTGCTGCACCAGTGTCTTCATCGGCAATCTCAACAACACCGTGCTGAATGTCGCGCTCCCCGCGATGCAACGCGATCTGCACGGCTCGCTGTCGGGGCTCCAATGGACCACCGACGCCTATTTGATCGTGCTGGCCGCGCTGCTGATGCTCGCGGGCGCGGCCGGTGACCGGCTCGGCCGTCGTCGCGTCTTCCAGACGGGGCTCGCGGTGTTCACCCTCAGCTCGATCTTGTGTGGATTGGCACCGGCCCTCGGCTGGCTGATCTTCTTTCGCGTCTTCCAGGCGATCGGCGCCTCGATGCTCAACCCCGTGGCGATGGCCATCATCACCAACGTCTTCAGCGAACCGCGGGAACGTGTCCGTGCCATCGGCGTGTGGGGCACGGTGCTAGGTATCGCGATGGCGGCCGGACCGCTGGTCGGGGGCGTACTCGTGCAGGCGGCGGGCTGGCGCTCGATCTTCTGGCTCAACCTGCCCATCGGCCTGGCGGCTCTGGTGTGCGCCGCTCGCTTCGTCCCCGAGTCCCGTGCCGCCACCCCGCGCCGGATGGACCCGGTCGGACAACTCCTGGTCATCGTCCTGATGGCTACGTTGACCTGCGCAATCATCGAAGGGCCCGCCGCCGGGTGGGGTGCCCCGGGAGTCCTCGGCTGCGTCGGCGCGGCCGGCGCCGCGCTCATCGCCCTGATTCCCTACGAGCTGCGGCGCTCCGACCCTCTGATCGACCTACCGGTCTTCCGCAGAGCCGCGTTCAGCGGCGCGAGCGCCATGGCGGTCTGTTCGTTCTTCGTCCTCGGCGGTTTCCTCTTCCTCAACACCCTCTACCTCCAGGACGTACGCGGGCTCAGCGCGCTCGCCGCCGGGGCGTATCTGTTGCCCATGGCGGGCATGAACGTCCTCACCTCGCCCATATCCGGTCGGCTGACCGCGGCGTACGGCCCGCGCCTTCCGCTGCTGCTCGCCGGTGCCGCCACCACCGGCGGCGGCTTGCTGCTCGCCGCCGGCGCCGAGACCCGTGACGCCCTGCTCTTCCCCGCCTACTGCCTGATCGGGATCGGCGTGGGCCTGGCCAACACGCCGATCACCAACGCCGCCATGGCCGGCATGCCCCGGGAACAGGCCGGCGTGGCCGCCGCCGTCATCTCCACCTCCCGTCAGTTCGGCCAGGCTCTCGGCGTCGCCGTCCTCGGCGCCCTCCTCGCAACCGGCCTCCACCACGGCACCTACGCGGGCTTCGTCGCAGCCGCACGTCCCGCCTACTGGCTCGTCACCGCCTGCGGCAGCGCCATTCTCGCCCTGACCCTGCTCACGACCACCCGTTCCGTCGAGCGTTCCACGGCACGCCGGAGACGCGCCGGCCGACCTTGACGTGAGTGTCGCGGCCGGTCTCCCCGGGACAGCGGGGCTTTGAGACAGGCCCTAGCTAGGCGAGGTCCGGGTCGAAGGTCGCGGCCGCGATCCTGCTGATGTACGGCGACTCCGAGCCGTCCTTGTTACCGGTCGGGTTGAGCGAGTAGACGACGATGCGGCGCCGGTCGCGGGTGGCGGCGATCCCGGTCGTGTAACCCGGTCGAGCGCCGGTCTTCCCCCAGACCGTGATGCCGTTCGGCAGTACGGTCCGCATCAGGCCCACGCTGAAGCAGGCCCGTCCGGCGTACGGGCCGATGTTGCAGTTGCGGCGGTCGGCGTACGGCACGTCGGGAAGGGTGAACATCGCCTTCAGCTCCGCGGGCGGCACGACGCGGCCCCCGAACAGCGCCTCGATGAGGCGGGTCAGGTCGCCGGCGCTGGAGATGATGCCGCCTTCGGCCCACGGGTACGGGCTCTGCTCGGACACGTCGTGCAGCGTGGTCACGCCCCCGTCGGTCACCGCGACGTACCCGTGGGCGTGCGGCCCGGGCAGCCGCGGATCGTGCCGGTCGAGGACGTACGTGTCGCGCAGCCGCAGCGGCGTGATGATCCGCCGCCGTACCTCCTCGGCGTACGTCCGCCCGGTGACCCGCTCGATCAGCAGGCCGGCGATGAAGTAGTTCGTCCCGTTGCACCGCTGCTCGGTGCCCGGCGGGAATTCCAGCGGGTGGGTCACGGCGTCGGCGATGAGCTCCTGCGGCGTCCAGCTGTCGAAGCGGTGTTCGACGAACCACTTCGCGTCGCCCGAGTCGATGTCGGTGCCGGGCAGGCCACTGGTGTGGTTGAGAACCTGCCGGACGGTGATCGGCGGATACGACGCGGGCAGGAGGCCGGGCAGGTAGTGCTGGACGGGCCGGTCGAGGCCGATCCGGTGTTCGGCGACGAGTTGCAGGATCACCGACGCGGTGAAGACCTTGGAGGCGCTGCCGATGCGGAACCTCCCGTTCTCGGGGACGGGTTCGCCCGTCTTGACGTCGCCGCTCCGTCGCGCGACCGATGGAGGAAGACAGTAGCCATGTACATAGTAGACATGTATATTGTTTGCCATGAGCGGGACACCGATGGTGCCGACGCCGGGCTACCTGGTCTGGCGGTTGGCGAACAAGTGGCGCGTCGCGGTCGACCGCACGCTGGCGCCGCTGAATCTGACGCACGCGCAGTACGTGCTGCTGGCCTCGTTGTACGGCATCGAGAGTGCCGGGCGACGGCCCAGTCAGCGTGAGCTGGCCGACCACACCGGCCTGGAGGCGCTGTACGTCTCGAAGCTCGCCCGGACGCTGGAGGCCGACGGCCTCATCGAGCGCACCCGCGACCTCGCCGACACCCGCGCCGTACGTCTCGCCCTCACCGACCGGGGGCGCGAGGTCGTACGGCCGGCCCTGAGCCTGGTCCAGGAGCTGCTCGACCGGCTCCTGGCCCCGCTCGGCGGCCAGGACGACCCGCGCGCCGCGGCGTTCGTCCGCGACCTGACCGTCCTCCTGGACGCCCCCCTCGACCTGCCGCGAAAGGACTCCTGACATGCCAGAGATCCGGGTGCTCGACTCGACCATGCACTACGAGGACACGGGGGGTGACGGGACGGTCTTCGTCTTCCTGCACGGCAATCCGGGCTCGTCCCACCTGTGGCGCGACGTGATGCGCGCCGTGGGGCCGGGCCGCCTGCTGGCCCCCGACCTGATCGGTATGGGCCGCTCCGGCAAGCCCGACATCCCCTATGCCTTCGCCGACCACGCCCGGTACCTCGACGCCTGGTTCGACGCCCTCGGGCTGGACCGTGTCGTCCTGGTCGGCCACGACTGGGGCGGCGCGCTCGCCTTCGACCGAGCGGCCCGGCATCCCGACCGCGTCCTCGGCCTGGCCTTCTGCGAGACCATCGTCAAGCCGATGGCCTGGGAGGACCTGTCACCCCAGGCCCGCAAGCGCTCCGAGACCATCCGCACCCCCGGGGCAGGCGAGGAGCTGGTCCTCGAACAGAACCTCTTCGTCCGCCAGGCATTCACCGGCGGCGTCCTCACCCCGGTCTCCGACGAGGACCTGGCCACCTACCTCGCCCCGTACCCGACCCCGGAGAGCCGCCGCCCGATCCTCGCCTGGGCCCGCCAGATGCCGCTCGGCGGTGAGCCGGCCGAGCTGGTCGCCCGCATCGAGGCGTACGACGAGTGGCTGGCGACCAGCCCGGACGTCCCGAAGCTGCTCATGACCTTCGAGGGTTCGCCGACGCTGCTCATCAGCGACGAGATGGCCGCCTGGTGCGCGGCCAACATCGCAGCCCTGGAGACGGTCGCCTGCGGCAAGTCCGGCCACCATGCCCCGGAGGACCGCCCGGAGGAGATCGCCGCCGCCGTCTCCGACTGGGCGGACCGCCACGGCCTGCGCTAGGAGCCCGTCACCTCAGCCGGAAGTGGACGATCGCGATCTCGTCGGTCGGCTTGATCTCCGGGTAGTGGTATCGGAGCCGGTCCTGCAGCTCGGCGAGCTCGCGGAAGCCGTCCGCGACGGCGTCGGCGTCGGTCAGCTCGGCGACGCGTTTGCCGACGACCTCGGTGATCAGGCCCGGCAGCGTGACCTCCTCGTCCGGTTCGAACACCAGGTTCACCGGCCCGGTCGTCCCCGGGTCCCGGAACCGGATCGTGGTGACCTTCGTGCCCGTCCGTACCGCGTCGAGGTAGTCACGGTGGAAGCGCAGGGACGGGACGGCGGCCCGCGGAGAACCGCAGGAAGGCATATAGTCGGTTTCTGATATCAGGAGGCGACTATGGCGCGGAGTGTCGACAACCCGCTGGGACTGGCGGTGATGGGGCTGCTGATGGAGCGGCCCATGCATCCGTACGAGATGGCGTCCGTGCTCCGCGATCGCGGCAAGGACGCCAGCGTCCGGATCAACCGCGGATCGCTGTACGACGTGGTGGCCGCAATGGAACGCGAGGGCTGGATCACGCCGCGCGAGCGCGTTCAGGAGGGGAACCGGCCGGCCCGGACGGTGTACGAGCTGACCGAGAGGGGCCGTGCCGTCTTCGTCGAGCGGGTCGACGAGCAGATCCGCAACCCGCGGCGGGAGTTCCCCGTCTTCCTCACCGCCGTCGCCTACCTCGGGGCTCTCGGCCCGGACGGGGCCCGCGCGGCGTTGCGGGAGCGGGCCGACCGGCTCCGGACCACGATCGCGGACGACGAACAGGCCCTGACCGACGCGCTGCGGTCGGCGCAGGTGCCGCGCCTGTACGTGATCGAGGTCGAGTACGCGCTGCACATGGCGCGCAGCGAGCTGGCCTGGGTCGAGGCCACCGCCGAAGAGATCGCCGACGGGGCCCTGCTGTGGCCCGGGCGCCGTGACCACGAAGGAGAACGATGACGAACGTGTCCGACCCTCTGCTGTTCGGGATCTATCCCGGGGGCGTCACGGGTGACGACAGCGGCGGCCTGGCCACCGGGCCGGCGGACGATCCCGAGCGGATCCGGGCCGCTCTCGACCGGCTACGGCCCGATGGCGGGACGTTCCTGGTGCGGGGCTATATCTCGTTCGTCGACGCCGACGACCGGCGCGAGGTGACGCAGGCCCCCGAACGGGTCGAGCGGTACGCGGGAGACGGGCGTGTCCTGGACCTGGTCGCCCAGTACCAGTCCCACAGCGGAGACGTCGCCGGATATGTCGATTTCGTTCGCGACCTGGTCCGCCGCCACGGCCACCGGACCGCGACCCTGCAGATCACCGAGGAGCCGAACGTCCCGGGGAACCCCACCCTCGACGGTCACTACCCACGCGTGCGAGAGGCCGTGATCGAAGGGGTGCTCGCCGGCGCCGACGAGGCCGGCCGGCAGGGCTTCGACCATCTTCGAGTGGGCTTCAACACCACGCCGCTGTTCGGACCCGGCGCCGACTTCATCGCCTCGCTCACCGGCCTGGGCGGCAAGGAGTTCATCGACGCCCTCGGCTACGTCGGCCTCGACTTCTTCCCCGACGTCTTCCAGCCCATCGCCCCGGACCGGCTGCACGACGCCATCACCGGCCTGGTCGGGATGCACCGGGCCGAGCGCCTCACGTCCGCGGGCATCGCCCCGGAGGTTCCGCTGCACATCACCGAGAACGGCTGGCCCACCGGCCCGGATCGCACCCCCGAGCGGCAGGCGGAGGTTCTGGAGACGACGGTCCGGGCGATCGCCGAGTGCCGGACCACGCACAACGTCCGCGCCTACACGCACTTCGCCCTGCGCGACGCCGACAGCGCGGCTCCGGGGTTGTTCCACCGCTTCGGCCTGCTGACGGACGACTACCGGCCGAAGCCGGCCTTCGACGTGTACCGGGAGGTCATCGCGCGGTTCGGCGGATAGACCCTGCGGTTTTCCGCACCCCGGCCGGGCGGCCGCCCGCATTACGCCACGCTCGTACGGTCCCTAGCGTCGTCGGCATGATCGAGATGAGCACCGCGGTGGAGCCGGCCGGCGGGATGGCCCCGACGGCGCCGATCATCGCGTACTTCGTGACGGTCGGCGCGGTGCTGCTCTTTCTCGACCTGGCCGGACTGGCCGCGGTCGTCACCGTCGAGCGCCGCCTCGCCCGCCGCCTCCTCGGCCCCGACGACCGGGAGCTCATGCGGCGCCGGATCGCCGAGCTGGCCGCCAGCCGCGCCGGGATCGTCGAGGCCGTCGACGCCGAACGCCGCCGCATCGAGCGGGACCTGCACGACGGCCTGCAGCAGCGCCTCGTCGCCCTGGCCATGCTCCTGGGCCGGGCCCGCCGCAACGGCTCGGACGACCTCTACCGGCAGGCCCACGAGGAGGCGCAGCGCGCCGTGGAGGAACTGCGCGAGGTGGCGTGGCGCGTCTACCCGGCGGCACTGGACGAACTCGGTCTGGCCGAGGCCCTCGCCACCGTCGCCGAACGCTCGCCCGTACCCGTACGGGTCGCCTGCGATCTGCTGGCAGAGGAGGGACACGAGGTCGTCGCCGCCACCGCCGACGCGGAGGCACTGCTCGCCGCGGTGGACGCCGACCTGCCGGAGGTCACCGTCGTGGACGTACGGATGCCGCCGACCCACACCGATGAGGGGCTGCGCGCCGCTCTGGAGATTCGACGGAGACACCCCGGCGTCGGCGTGCTGGTGCTCTCCAGTACGTCGAGAAGCGTTACGCCACCGAGTTGCTGTCGTCCGACACCCAGGGCGTCGGGTTCCTGCTGAAAGACCGGGTCGCCCAGGTCCAGGAGTTCCTGGACGCGCTGGAGCGCGTGGGCGCGGGCGGCGCGGCGTTCGACCCGGAGGTCGTCCGGCAACTGCTCGCGCGTACGACCCACGTCGACCCGCTCAGCCGGCTGACCCCCCGCGAGCGGGACTATGGCGCAGGGCCACACGAACGCGTCGATCGCCGCGCAGCTCTACGTCTCCCAGAGCGCGGTCGAGAAACACGTCAACGCCATCTTCGACAAGCTCCGCCTGCCCAGCGAGGGGGGCTACAGCCGCCGGATCCTCGCGGTCCTCCGCTACCTCGGCTCCTGAAGACGAGATCACTGGCGATCACCGCGCCCTATGAGCAGCGACCGCCAATGATCACTGCATCAAGCGGTCACGCCGTCAGCAGGCCGAGGCCGAGGCTGAGCACGCCCGCCGCGAGGGACAGCGCGCCGATCCACAGGATCCAGACGAACCGGTTCGGCGCGGTGGCGCCTCGGCCGGCGGAGGCGGCGAAGAACCCGCCGGACATCAGGATGGCGGCCACCGGTACGCCCAGCCGGGCGGTCCACAGCAGTACGCCGGTCAGGCCGGTGGCGTCCGCGTAGAGCAGGCCGATCAGGCTGAGCAGCACGAGGACGCCGGCGTGGCCGTGTCCGGCGCGCGCGAAGGCGCGCTGGAAGTCGGTCATCGGCACGCCGCCGCGCGCGATCCGGGTCATGAACCAGCCGCCGAACTCGATGGTGACGATCGTGAGGAGCACGGCCCCGGCGATCATCCGGGACTCGGTGCTGAGGGCCAGGGTCTTCATGGCGAAGTCCTTTTGTGGGGAGAGGGGCTATCGGGACACGGAGGCGGGCTTGGCGGGACCGACGCGGAGCCGGCGCGCGAGACGCCGGATCGCCGCGCCGTCGGACGCCCGGACCACCCAGACGGCGACCGCGACGTAGAGCGCCTGTTCGGGGATCCGCTGCCACAGCGGAGTCGCCTCGCCGCCGTGGAAGGGCACGTGATCGACGGACGCGTAGATGTTGGCCGGGAGCAGCAGGATGAACAGCGCGGCCAGCCCGATCCCGGCCGCCCACCGCGTGGCGGTGACCACCAGGCCGACCGCGCCGAGCAGTTCGAGGACGCCGGTCAGGTACACCATCGCGTCGGCGAACGGGACGAACGGCGGCACCATGCGGACCATGTCGGCGTGGTTCGGCATCACGGTCACGCTCGCCGGGACGAAGTGCGCGCTCGCCGTGACGACGAGCATGACCGCCAGCGCGTGCGCCGCGCTGACGGGCCAGCTCGCGAACCGTCGCACACCGAGCGCACCGAGGAGACGAAAGCCCAGCAGGGAACCGCCGAGGACTAGGTAGACCACGATCCCTCCAATCAGAGTGGATAGTCATACTATCCGCTATATGGGTAGTGATACTATCCATAAAGTTGGAGAGGATGGCAAGGATGCGTATCGGGGAGTTGAGCCGGCGATCGGGCGTCTCGGTGCCGACGATCAAGTTCTACCTGCGGGAGGGGTTGCTGCCGCCCGGCGAGCTGACCAGCCCCAACCAGGCGGACTACGCCGACGGGCACCTGCGCAGGCTCCGGCTGATCCGCGCCCTCATCGATCTGGCCGGTCTTCCGGTGGTGCGCGTGAAGGAGGTGCTGGAGTCGCTCGACGCCGGCGATGAGGCCCTGCACCACCGAATCGGGGCCGTGCACCGTGCCCTCGCCCCGCCACGGCAGTCCACCGAGGACCATGACACCCGCGCCGAGGTCCAGGTCCGTGAGTTGATAGAGAAGAGGGGCTGGGCGATCGAGCCGGACGCACCCGCCATCGCGACGCTGGCCGAGACGATCGCCGTCCTGCACGCGCTCGGCCAGGGTGACCTGGCCGCCGACCTGGACTCCTACGCGGACGCCGTCGAACGACTCGCCGAGCGCGAGGTCGCGGCGGTCGCCTCCCGCCCGGATCCCGACCGCATCGCCGAGAGCGTCGTCGTCGGGACGATCTTGGGGGAGAGGCTCATCACCGCGCTCCGCCTCCTGGCCCAGGAGAACATCTCGGCCCGGCTTCTAGGCCCCGCGTCGGGTGACTCGCGAACGGAATGAACGGCTCGATACGGGGAATCTCCTGGCGGCACCAGCGCGGCACAGCCGAAGGAGTGAGTGTGATGGGACTGTTCACCCGCTCGAAGCCGAAGGTCCGGACGCATCGTAAGCCGACGCGGCGGGAGCGCCGTGCCGCCGAGCGGACCGCCCAGGCCGAGGCGAGACTGCGGGAGACCGAAAAGAAGATCCACGAGCTCGCGGGCGAGGTCCGGGCCGACCTCCACCGATCCGCCTGAGCCGGCGGGAGGCTCGTCAGGGGAATTCGTGGAACCCTGCGGCAGCGGCCTCCTCGCTGGAACAGAAGAAATGTTCGTGGAAGGGCGTCACCATGTACTCCCGGCTGGCGGGGACCGTGTACGAGTAGGCGGCGGCGAACGTCGTCCCCACCACCGGCAGGTGGCCGCAACGGATGACGTACAGGGGATACCGCGCCATTCCGGAGGAGACCGGCGCCACCAGCGCGACCAGATGGGCGATCACGGCGGCGACGGCGGCGCGCCAGAGCGGCGGCAACCCCCAGAGCGGCGTCATCACCAGGAACGCGGCCAGGTACCACGCGACGGCGAAGAGCCCGTACGGGGCGGCGAAGATGGCCGGGGGTGGCGGCCGCGCTAAGAGCATCACCAGGAGGTATCCGAACGCGGGGAGCGCGAAGACGAGCAGCGCCAACCAGCCCATTGCCGGCGCGAAGTGTGTTATGGCCGGAACGCGCCAGAAGTGCACCATGATCCGAACGTACTTCCTCACGAGCGAGGCGAGGAGGCCTATGCGCTTCGCCGGAGAGCGCACGGGGCCGATACCACGCCTCCGTCCGGGGCGGGGCTTGCGAAACGCTCGGTGAAGACTGTCGATCAGCGGTGATATCTGGCATTCGTCCGCCAGCATGGAGGCGATTGCCGAGCCTTCGGCTCGCTCGCCACCGAACGCGGCGGCGAACGCGCGGGGACCGTGACGGTGCTCGTGGGCGTGCGAAACGCTCGGTAAAGCCGTTGACCAGCGGTGATTCGTGGCATTCGTCCCCCCGTGCGGGCGCGATTACCGAGCCTTCGGCTCGCTCGCGCGGTGGCTCTGACGGCGGACAAATCGCTCAGACTGCCATCAAGAGGCGTGCGAAGCGGATTTCCGCTGGCCTGGTTCGGCCAACCGGTGTGCGTGCGGTGCCCGGAATGTAAGGTTTGTGATCTTCATTCTGGTGGTGTGGCGGAGGGTGGCCATGGGGTTGGGGAGACGTGCGCTCATCACCGGGGTCGCCGGTGTTCTTGTCCTCGGCTCGCTGCCCGCGACCGCCTCGGCGACGACCTGGCGGTACCTCACGATCAAGGGGCTGAGCCGGGCCGGGAAGGTGCCCTGGATCACCGCGCAGATCTACGACCCGGCGGCCAAGAAGTCCTGGCCGGTGATGGGCCGCGACAACGCCGTGGCGAAGCTGCCGGACAAGCGGACGTACGAGATCTACGCGACGCTCGCGCGGAACGAGCCGGGGGAGTCGCCCGAGAACACCGTGGTCCTGACCACGTACAAACTGTCCAAGGGCCACGACCACGTCACGCTCAGCGCCAAGAGCGGGAAGCCGATCGACCTGTCGGTCGGCGACCCGTCCGCGCAGGGCCGGATCCGCGTGCACGTACGGCACGGGGCGATGGACTTCACCACCGACGACGTTCCCGGGCGGCTGTACGCGGTGCCGGTCAAGCGCTCCGGGGTGACGTTCGCCCAGGGCAGCACCTGGACCGGGTCCGGCGTGCTGTACCGCCTCGGTACCTCCTACGCCGGGGGCATCCCCGCCGGCGTCACCCAGCACGTCACCAAGGCCGACCTCGCGGAGGTCAAGGTCACCTACCGGTCCTTCGGCGACGGGATGAAGGTGAACCCGCGCTGCCGGGGCACCGCCTGGGGTGGTGACGACGAGATGTGGTTGGACGCGCCCGCGACCCTCACCGAGTACGTCCAGCCGGGGGCGGCCTGCAAGCGGGAGTTGTGGTACGAGTCCTCGTCCCACCCGCTGTTCGGCAACGTCACCCTGGCCACCCGGACGTACGCCAAGGGCACGGCGCCCGCCGAGACCTGGAACGCCGCGGTGTTCGGGCCCGCCGCACCCGGTGGTTACCGGACGGGCGACCAGTTGCACTACACACCCGTCAACCTGCTGTCCGACGCTCCCGGCAACTGGGGATCCGACCAGTTCACCATCGCGAACGTGAAGCTCCGGGCCGGCACCAAGGCGCTCGGGCTCGACGCGTACGAACCGGACGTCACCCTCGGGAAGTCGGCGACGACCTACCACCTCGACGTGACGGCCACCCGCGACGCCGCCGAGGCGACGCTGTCCGACCGCGTCCAGGTGAGCTGGATCTTCAAGTCGGCGCGGACGTCGAAGAAGACCGTGCTGCCGCTCAGCACCGTACGGTTCGCGCCGCGCGGCCTCGACGACCGGAACGCCGCCGCGCCCGGCTCCACCACCGAGATCCCGGTCCGCGTCGTGACCAACCCCGGCGCGACCGCGCACGCGGTCACGACGCTGACGGTCGAGGCGTCCACGGACGGGTCCAAGACCTGGCAGACCCTCCCGGTCGTGAACGGGACGGTGTCCGTGACCAATCCGGCCGAGCCGGGCTACGTCGACCTGCGGGCGACGGCCGTCGACAGCGCGGGGAACCAGGTGACCGAGACCGTCTCGCGCGCCTACCGGGTGGCCGGCTGAGCGGCACGGGCGGCCGCGCCTTCGCGCGCGGTTCGTTCACCAGTGGTTCACGTCACCACGCGCTCGCCCTTCGACAGGCCCGAGGTGATCTCGACGTACGTGTCGCCGCGGACGCCGACCTTGACGGTACGGGTGACGGTGCGGTCGCCCTGCCGCACCCGGACGGTGGAGGTGCCGTTCGCCGCGGTCCGTACGGCCGATGAGGGCACGTGGAGCACGTCCGCCGCGGACGCCGTGGTGACCGACACGGTTCCGGACTGGCCGATCAGCACCTTGGACGGCACGTCGTCGAAGGCGATCATCACGCCGTACTTGACGAGCTGGTCGCTGGTCGTCGCGTTGGTGTCGACGTGCGTGACCGACCCGGCGTAGGTCTTCGTGCTGTCCGTGCTGAGGGTGATCTTGGCTTCCTGGCCGACGCGGATGTGCGCCACGTCGTTCTGGGAGAACGTCGCCTGCAACTGCAGTTCGTTCAGGTCCCCGATGGTGATGAACGTGCTCGACGCCGAGGCCGTGTCGCCGGCGTGGCCGTTCACGGCGAGGACGGTGCCGTCGATCGGCGCCTTGATGACCGTTCCGGCCAGCGCGCGCTCCGCCTGGGTGAGGGTGTTCTTGGCCTGGATGACCCGTGCCTCGAGCTGCGCCGCCGAGGTCGTGCCGCCCTGGGGCGTACCACCGCCGGAGGAGTTCCCGGAGGCCGGAGCTCTCGACGTTCGCGTGTTCTGCGGGGTGCTCGGCCGGGTCGACGGGCGTTTCGTCGAACTCGGTGTGCTCGTCTTCGCCGAGGGCGTCGGGGTCGGCGAAGCCGTCGGCCGGTAGGCGGCCAGGGCGATGGTCGCGCGGTCCGTGGTCGTCGCCGCGGCCGCGCCGGAGCTCGTCGTGCCGCTCCCGGAGGACTCGGCGGCCTCGGCGGCGGCCAGTGCGGCGCGGGCCGCCGCGACACTCTCCAGCGCCTCGGTCTGGTCGACGCGTGCCAGGCGGGCGCCCGCCCGCACCTTCGCGCCGACCTTGACGTACACCCTCTGCACCGTGCCGGACGTGCTGAACGCCAGGTCGCGGCTGTCGGCGCTCGTGACGTTCCCCGCCGCGCCCGCCGTGGCGGTCACCGCGCCCTCGGCCACCGTCGCGTACGTCGGTGCCGCCCCGCTCCCACCGCCGGTGCCGACGGCGACGGTCGTCACCGCGCCGATCAGGGCGACGCCGATTACGCCGGTCGCCACCTGGGTACGTTTCCGCCGGAAATTCGGCGCGGACACCCGAAATCTCATGGCGCGCCATGATGACGTGCCCGGATGAAACGAATCTGGGCCTTGAATGAGAGTTTCCTGGGGACGGTCTCTCATCGTATTTTCATTTTTGAATTAGGGTAATCCAACCTTTCTCCGCCAGCTTGTGCCAGGTGAAACGTCTACTCGGACGCAGATCCCTCGTGATCAACGGCGCGCTGGGCGTGTTGTTGGTCACCGGCATCGGCGTCGGATATCTCTCGCTGACCGGCGGAGACGATTCGGCCGGCGCGTCCGCCCTCAGCCGTACGTCCCGGGTCACGCGCGGCACCGTCGTCTCGTCGGTTTCGGCCTCGGGATCGGTGGAGAGCGCCAGGAGCCGTTCGCTGTCGTTCACGACCTCCGGCACGGTCGCCAAGATCTATGTCCAGGCGGGTGACAAGGTCTCCAAGGGCGAACTGCTGGCCCGGCTCGACACGACCTCCGCCCAGGAGAACCTCACCTCGGCCAAGGCGAACCTCACCGCGGCCGAGGACGGCGACACCTCCACCGCCTCCGGCTACTCCTCGTACGTCTCGGCGAAGAACGCCTACAACCAGGCCGTCCGCGCGCTGGCGGGGACCGAGCTGCGGGCGCCGTTCGCCGGCACGGTCGTCGCCGTCAACGGCACGGTCGGCGGCTCGTCCTCCGGCTCGGGCTCCTCCGCCGGCTCCGGTTCCAGCTCACAGGGCTCCTCGAACGGTCCGTCCGGGAACGGCGGCGGGTCCAACGGCTCGTCCGGGTCGTCGAGCACGAGCAGTTCGTCCAGCTCGTCCGGGAGCGGGTTCATCGAGCTGGCCGACCCGAAGAAGCTCATGGTCACCGGGGAGTTCACCGAGGCCGACGCGATCAAGCTGAAGACCGGCCAGAAGGCCACCGTCTCCTTCGACGCGCTCAGCGGCGTGACCGCCACCGGCAAGGTCACCCAGATCGACATGTCGCCGACGACCAGCAACAACGTCGTGCAGTACGGCGCGACCATCACTCTGACCTCGATCCCGAGCTCGGTGCGGATCGGCCAGACCGCGACCGTGCAGGTGACCACGGCCACCGCGCAGAACGTCCTGTACGTCCCGGCGGCCGCCGTCCGCACCGCCGGCGGGCAGAGCACGGTCACCGTCCTGCAGAACGGCAAGCAGGTCATCAAGCCGGTGCAGACCGGCGTCAAGGGCAACCAGGGCACCGAGATCAAGTCCGGGCTGAACGAGGGCGACCAGGTCGTGATCACCACCACGACGACCAGCACGAGCGGCTCCAGCGGCTTCGGCAGGGCCGGCGGCGGGTTCGGCGGTGGCATCGGCGGCGGTGGCGCGCCCGGCGGCGGCGCTCCCGGGGGAGGCCGGCCGTGACGCCCGAACCCGCGGTCCTCGACGTCCGCGCGCTGACCAAGGTGTACGGCCAGGGCGACACCGCCGTGCACGCCCTGCGCGGCGTGTCCCTCCGCGTGGAGCGCGGCGACTACGTCGCCATCATGGGGGCGTCCGGGTCCGGCAAGTCGACGCTCATGAACATCCTCGGCTGTCTCGACGTGCCGAGCGGTGGCCGGTACCTGCTGGACGGGACCGACGTCGGCGTGCTCGACGAACGCCGGCTGTCGATCCTGCGCAACCGCAGGATCGGCTTCATCTTCCAGTCGTTCAACCTGATCCCGCGGATGTCCGCGCTGGCCAACGTCGAACTGCCGCTGGCCTACGGCGGCGTGAAGCCGGCGGAGCGCCGGAAGCGGGCCCGGGCCGCGCTCCGGCAGGTCGGGCTCGCCGACCGCATGGACCACGAGCCGAACGAGCTGTCCGGCGGTCAGCAGCAGCGCGTCGCCGTCGCCCGCGCCCTCGTCACCGCGCCGGCGCTGCTGCTCGCCGATGAGCCGACCGGCAACCTGGACACCCGCTCCACCGCGGACGTACTCGGCATCCTCGACCAGCTCAGCCTGTCGGGGCGCACCATCGTGCTGATCACGCATGAGGACGAGGTCGCCGCCCGCGCCAAGCGGGTGATCCGGCTGGTCGACGGCGAGATCATCGAGGACCGCCGGCAGGCCCCGGTGGACGGTCCGCCGCCCGCCGCCGCCTCCGTTCCGGAGGGCGCCCGGTGAGCCCCTGGGAGATCCTGCGGTTCGCCCTGCGCGGCCTGACCGCCAACAAGATGCGCAGCGCGCTGACCATGCTCGGCATCCTCATCGGCGTCGGCGCCGTGATCATGCTGGTGGCGGTCGGCAACGGCTCCTCCGAGCAGATCAAGAACAACATCTCCCGGCTCGGCGCCAACTCCCTCACCGTCTCGAAGTCGACCTCTGGCGGCGGGGGAGGCGGCTTCGGCGGCTTCGGCGGCATGCGGAACCGCCAGCAGTCCAACGGCCCCCGGACCCAGGCGCACGACCTCACCGTCGACGACGCCAAGGCGCTCGTCGACCCGGTGAACGCCCCCTCGGTCAAGAGCGCGTCGCCGGTGGTGACGTCCTCGTCCGTGACGACGACGTACGAGGGGACGAGCCACTCGATCAGCCAGTTCGTCGGGACCTGTCCCGCCTACTTCAGCGCGGCGAACAAGGAGGTCGCGCGCGGCGCGGCCTTCACCGACGACGACGTGACGAGCGGCCGGAAGGTCCTGGTGATCGGCCAGACGGTCGCCGAGGACCTGTTCGGCACCGTCGACCCGCTGAACAAGCAGGTCAACGTGGGCGGCACGCCCTTCACGGTCGTCGGCGTGCTGAAGGAGTCCGGCTCGTCCGGCATGCAGGACGCCGACGACGTCGCGATCGGCCCGCTCACCACGGTGCAGCAGAACATCACCGGGTTCGGCGGCCTCGGCTCCATCGTCGTGGAGGCCAAGAGCTCCAAGGTCACCGACCGGGCCCAGAGCGAGGTCACCGACATCCTGAACCAGCGGCACGACATCTCCGGGTCCAACACCGCCGACTTCCAGATCATGAACCAGGCCAGCCTGCAGTCGGCGGTCAGCGCCTCCAGCAAGACCTTTACCGTGCTGCTCGGCGCGGTCGCGGCCATCAGCCTGCTGGTCGGCGGCATCGGGATCACCAACATCATGCTCGTCACCGTCACCGAACGGACCCGGGAGATCGGCATCCGCAAGGCCATCGGAGCGCCGAAGGGGGCGATCCTCGGCCAGTTCATCGCGGAGGCGACCGTGCTCAGCCTCGTCGGCGGCGTGCTCGGCGTGCTGGTCGGCGTCGTCGGCAGCCTCTTCGAGGTCGTCGGCGTCAAGCCGGTGATCGTGCCCTCCTCGATCGCGCTGGCACTGGGCGTGTCCGTCGCGATCGGGCTGTTCTTCGGCAGCTACCCGGCCAACCGCGCGGCCAAGCTGCGCCCGATCGAGGCCCTGCGCCATGAGTGACCCGGAGGAGATCGACGTGACCGGCCGCAGAACGTGGACGCCGCATGAGGAGCCCGACGCCTCGGTGACCCGGGACGACGTGCTCTCCGCCTCGCCGTTCGACGGCGACCTGGAGAGCGAACTCGCCAAGGCTCCCAAGGCCCGCAGGAGACTCGGCCTGACCGCCTACCTGGGCGCCGGCGCGCTGCTGGCCGCCGGTTTCGGGGCGGGCGCCCAGGTCGACCGGCACTTCGGGAACCACACCAGCACCACGGCCCAGGGCACGCGCGCGGCGACGGGCGGCACGATGCCGGGCGGCGGCCGCGGAACCTTCGGCGGCGGGATGCCCGGCGGGGTCGCGCCCGGTGACGGCGCGAGCCCGGGGACGACCGGCACCGTCCAGAAGGTCACCGGCAAGACCATCTACGTCAAGACCGCGAACGGCGTCGTGCAGGTCAAGGTGACGGACAAGACCAAGGTCCGCGTGCTGCGGAGCGGCTCGGCCTCCGCCCTGAAGACCGGCACCACCGTCACCGTCCAGGGCTCCCAGGCCGCGGACGGCACCCTCACCGCGACATCCGTCCAGGGCGCCTCGTCCGGCGGCTGACGGCTCCGCGGAACCTCTCTCTCGAAGGAGAAGATCACATGCGTACTAGGCAACTGACCGTCCGACTGCTCGGCGGCACCGCCGTCGCCGGGACCCTGCTCCTCAGCGCCGCCTGCGGGGGCGGCGGCGACAAGACCTCGGCGCAGAGCGGCGGGCAGCAGGCCGGTCAGGGCGGCGGCCCGAACTCCAGTGCCATGACCGCCTACCGGCAGTGCATGGAGAAACAGGGCGTGACGATGCCCAGCCGGGGCCCCGGCGGCGGGCCGGGCGGGGGCGCCCCCAGCGGCAGACCGTCCGGCAGGCCCACCGCCCGTCCGTCGGGCCGCCCGAGCGGCATGCCCACGATGTCCGCCGCCCAGCAGAAGGCCCTCAAGGCCTGCGCCTCCCTCCGCCCCACCGCCGCCCCCGGCGGCCCGGGTGGCCAGAACGGCGCCGCCCCACCCGCCGGCTGACCGACCGACGACCACCCGGGCGCATGACCGGGTAACGACCGGCCGGGCGGCCATCATGGGCACGGCCGCCCGGCCTTGCTTTCTTTCGCCCCGGCGACGACCACGAGCAGGACCCGGGCCCGGACGGCTCGGCCCCGCGCTTGCCCCCGATGGACCCGGTGGCGACCAGAACGGCACAGCCCCACTCGTCAGCTACTATCTCACCTTAAGTATTTGATCAGATGCTATAAGTAATCATCGAAGAGGGCGAAGGGTTGCCCTGCGTGTTTAGGTATAGCTAAAGTCGGGAACGGATGCTGCTGGTGGGCTGGGAGATCTACCTCACTGATGAGGTGCTCGAGTGGCTCGATGACCTAGAGGTCATCGACCCTCGCTCGTACGATTTAGTGCTAGCGGCGATCAATCAACTGGAACTCCACGGGCCGTCTCTTGGGCGTCCCCTGGTGGACCGGATCGAAGGATCGAAGCTCCACAACCTCAAGGAGTTGAGGCCGGGTTCGGCGGCTTCCAGTGAGCTGCGCGTGTTGTTCATCTTCGATCCCTGGAGATCGGCGGTTCTGCTGGTCGCCGGTGACAAAGCAGGCAAGTGGTCACGGTGGTATGCGGAGAACATCCCGGTGGCCGAACAGCCCTATGAGCGCTACCTCGGCGATCGGATGAGGGAAGGGTGAGCCTGGTGGACGGCGTGAAGCGGTGGAGGGACACGAAGCACGGTCAAACTGCCGCCAGTTCAGAGCGGATCGCTGCGCTGGGGGAAGAGATGATGGCCGCAGTCCGGGGCCATCATCTCGCGGAGGCGCGCAAACGTCGGGGCATGACTCAGGCGCAGGTCGCCGAGATCATGGGGGTCTCGCCCGGCCGCGTCAGCCAGATCGAGAACGGGCGGGTCACCGATGTCGGGACCGAGGTGCTGACCCGCTACGTCGAGGCACTCGGCGGGAAGCTGAAGATCGTCGCCAACTTCGGTGACGAGTGGCTCGTCGTCGCTTAGCGGCGGGTTACTTGTCGATGTCGCCGACGACGAAGAACATCGAGCCCAGGATGGCGATCATGTCGGCGACGAGGTGGCCGGGGAGCATCTCGCGGAGTACCTGGATGTTGTTGAAGGACGCCGACCGGAGCTTCAGCCGCCACGGGGTCTTCTCGCCGTGGGAGACGAGGTAGTAGCCGTTGATGCCGAGGGGGTTCTCCGTCCAGGCGTACGTGTGACCCTCCGGCACCTTCAGCACCTTCGGCAGCCGTACGTTGATCGGACCGGGCGGCAGCTCCTTGAGGCGGGCCACGCAGGCGTCGGCCAGATCGAGTGAGGCGTGCACCTGGTCGAGGAGGCACTCGAACCGCGCCAGGCAGTCGCCCTCGGTCCGGGTCACCACGCGGAGCACGTCCTGCAGCTCGCCGTACGCGAGGTACGGCTCGTCGCGTCGCAGGTCGAAGTCGACGCCGGAGGCGCGGGCGATCGGCCCTGACACGCCGTACTGCTCGATCTGCTCGCGGGTCAGCACGCCGACGCCGCGGGTGCGGGCCCGGAAGATCTCGTTGCCCCGGATGAGCCGGTCGATGTCGCCGACACCGTGGCGCACGGCGGCGACGGCGTCGGTGACGCGCCCGAGCCAGCCGGCGGGCAGTTCCTCCTTCAGGCCGCCGACCCGGTTGAACATGTAGTGCAGCCGGCCCCCGGAGATCTCCTCCATGACGCGCTGCACCTGCTCGCGCTCGCGGAAGGAGTAGAAGATCGGGGTGATCGCGCCGACCTCCAGGGGGTACGAGCCGAGGAACATCAGGTGGTTGAGCACGCGGTTCAGCTCGGCCAGGAGGGTGCGCGCCCACACCGCGCGGACCGGCACCTCCATGCCCAGCATCCGCTCGACCGCCAGGACGACGCCCAGCTCGCTGGCGAACGCCGACAGCCAGTCGTGCCGGTTGGCCAGCACGATGATCTGCCGGTAGTCGCGGACCTCGAAGAGCTTCTCCGCGCCCCGGTGCATGTACCCGATGATCGGCTCGGCGGCGGTGATCCGCTCGCCGTCCAGGGTGATCCGCAGGCGCAGCACGCCGTGCGTCGAGGGATGCTGCGGCCCGATGTTGAGCGTCATGTCCTCGGTGGCGAGGTCCTTGGTCCCCGCGCCCACGCCCACGATCCGCTCGGTGCTCACTGCCGCGCTCGCCTCTCGCTCTCGCTCAGATCATCCATCCTGCCATGCGAGGTCTCGCGGAACGCGGCCCGGTTGGGGTTGACTTACTCCCGACATGAATGCTGGCGATCAGTATCCGAATCCGCATGCGGCGCAGGACATGCCGCCGGGCAGTCCGAACATCCTGCCGCCCGGCGCGGCGCCCGGCCCGCGGCAGGGCCCGCCGCCGCCTCCGCCACCCGTCCCGAGCGGGCCGTCGATGCCCTCGGCCGTGCCCATCGGAGCGCGGGCGGAGCAGGCGTTCGACCCGCCGAGCGGCATGGCGTGGGTGCGGGTCTCGCCCAAGCTGACCTGGCACCGGCGCATCGCCGTGCTGCTGTGGGCGCTGCCGGTCACGATCGTCGGCGCGTTCGTGCTGTCCCGTACCCGCGGCCTCGCCGGCGGCCTGATCTGGCTCGCCCTGGTCCTGGTCGCCTGCGCGGTGAGCTGGGTCGTCGCCGAGCTGAGCTACCGGTCCTGGGGCTTCGCCGAGCGCGCCGACGACCTGCTGGTGACGCACGGCTTCTTCGTCCGGCACCTCGTCGTCGTGCCGTACGGGCGCATGCAGTACGTCGACGTCACCGCCGGGCTGCTCGAACAGTGGCTGGGCGTGGCGACCGTACGCCTGCACACCGCGGCGGCGGCCACCGACGCGCGCATCCCCGGGCTGCCCGCCCGCGACGCCGCGATCCTGCGGGACCGGCTCGCGCAGAAGGGCGAAGCGAGGTCGATCGGGCTGTGAACGGTCCCTACGGGCCGGGGCGGCCGCCGTACGGGCCCCCGCCGCGCCCGCACTTCACCCCGCCGATGTACGCGCCAGGGTACGGTCCGCCGCCGATGTACGGCCCGCCGCCCAAGCCGCCCGTGCACTTCTCCCACGGGGTGCACCGGCTGCACATGGCCACAGCGGTGATCAACGCGGTCGGGGTCGTCGTCATCGCGTTCGTGCTCGGCGGCTACTCGCTGCTGCTCACCCAGACCTCCGGCGGCCTCGCCCTGGTCCTCACCCCGGCGGTCCTCGCCCGCTTCCTCCTCGTCATGCTGCCGGCGAGCGTCGTGGCCGCGGCCATCGGGTTCTGGATCTGGTGGTCGCTGAAGTTCTGGATCGCCGGGGACGACCTGGTCGTCGAGACCGGCATCCTGCGCCGCCGCAACCGCCGGATCCCGCTGGCGCACATGCAGGCCGTGGACGTCGTACGGCCGCTGGTGTCCCGCGTGTTCGGGCTCGCCGAGGTGCGGGTGGAGCTGGCCGGCGGCGACCAGGCCGAGACGAAGTTCCGCTATCTCGGGCGGCCGATGGCCGAGCAGTTGCGGGCCGAGCTGCTGGCCCGGGCCGCCGGGCTGCCGGGCCACACGCCCGAGGCGCCCGAACGCCCCTACTGGCGGGTGGGCTTCGGGGCGCTGCTGGGCTCGCAGCTGATGAAGCTGCCGGTCATCGGGGCGCTGGTGCTGTTCGTGGCGCTGCTGGCGTTCGGGGTCGCCTTCGGGGAGCTCGGCGTGCTGGCGGCCGCGCTGCCGGTGCTGCTGGGCCTGGCCCGAGGTGTGATCGCGCCGCTGGTCATGCACACCAACTTCACGGCCGCCCTGTCGCCGGACGGCCTGCGACTGCGGTACGGCCTGATGGAGACCCGGATGCAGACGGTGCCGCCCGGCCGGGTGCAGGCCGTCCGGGTCGTCGAGCCGCTGCTGTGGCGCGGTACCGGCTGGGCGCGCATCGACGTCACGGTCGCCGGCTACGTGGGGGAGCGGCAGGCGCTGTCGTCGGTGTTGCTGCCGGTCGCGCCCCGGCACGTCGCGCTGCAGATGGTCGGCCTGGTCTTCCCGGGCACGAACGCCGAGGCGGTTCCGCTGCTGCCGACGCCCCGGTCCTGGCTCGCGCCGTTCCGCAAGGGGGAGGCCGGCACCGACGACTCGCTGTTCGTCACCCGCCGGGGCCGGGTGTGCCGGCGCCTCGACGTCATCGCCCACGCGCGGGCGCAGAGCGTCCGCCTCACCGCCGGCCCGCTGCAGCGTTTGCTGGGGCTGGGTACCGTTCACATCGACGCGCCACCTGGACCGGTCCAGGTCGCCGCGGAGGATCGCGAGCTCGGGGAGGCCCGCGCGATCGTCGAGTCGGCGGCCGGGCGGGCGCACCGGGCGCGCGCGACCGACATCCGCACCGAACGTTGGGCAAGATGAACGATTACGCCCCCGGGTCGCCGGCCTTCGTCGCCGACCCGTACCCCGCGCTCGCCCGCCTGCGCCGCGAGTCCCCGGTCTTCTTCCACGAGCCGACGAACCAGTGGGTCATCTCCCGGTACGCCGACGTCAACGCGCTGCTGCGGGACCGGCGGCTCGGCCGTACGTACCACCACGTCGCCACCGACGAGGAGTTCGGCCGCGAGCCGCAGCCGGAGTTCCTGAAGCCGTTCTGGGACCTGAACGACGCGGGCATGCTCGACATGGAGCCGCCGGACCACACCCGCCTGCGGCGGCTGGTGTCGAAGGCGTTCACACCGCGGATGGTCGAGGACCTGCGGCCCCGGATCCGGGCGCTGGCCGAGGGACTCGTCGGGGGCCTGGTCGAGCGGGGCGGCGGGGACGTGATCGCCGAGGTCGCCGAGCCCCTGCCGGTCACCGTGATCGCCGAGATGCTCGGCGTCCCCGAGGCCGATCGGCACCTGCTGCGGCCCTGGTCTGCGGACATGTGCGGGATGTACCAGCTCAACCCGTCCAAGGAGATCCAGGACGCCGCGGTGCGCTCCTCGATCGAGTTCTCCGACTACCTGCGCGACCTGTCCCGCGCCCGCCGTACGGACCCGCGCGACGACCTCATCAGCGCGCTGTGCCAGGTCGAGGGGCTCACCGAGGGCGAGCTGATCGGGACCTGCGCCCTGCTGCTCAACGCCGGGCACGAGGCGACCGTGAACGCCACCGGCAACTCCTGGTGGGCGCTGTTCCGCAACCCCGGCGAGCTGGAGCGGCTGCGCGCCGACCACGAGCTGATCCCCACGGCGGTGGAGGAGCTGCTGCGCTACGACACGCCGCTGCCGCTGTTCGAGCGCTGGGTGCTGGAGGACATCGAGGTCGGCGGGGTGCCGATCCCGCGCGGCGCCGAGGTCGCCCTGCAGTTCGCCTCGGCCTGCCGGGACCCCGAGGTCTTCGCGGACCCGGACGTGCTCGACCTGTCCCGTACGCCCAATCCGCACCTGGCGTTCAGCGCCGGGATCCACTTCTGCCTGGGCGCGCCGCTGGCGCGGGTGGAGCTGGCCGAGTCGTTCCGCGCGTTCCTGCGGCTCGCGCCCGGACTGACCGTCAAGGCGGACCCCGAGTGGAAGCCGGGCTACGTCCTGCGCGGGCTGCGGTCGCTTCAGGTGGCGGTCTGACCCTTGCCCAGGACGGCGGGCACGTCGACCCCGACGGTCTGCACCAGCCAGCCGAAGCTGCCCAGCCCGGACGGGTCGATCAGCTCGGCGTCCTCGCCGGCGGCGCGCAGCGCCTGGAGGTAGCCGCGCGGGTCCGAGCGGGCCAGGTCGAGCGCCGGCCGCTCGCCGCGTAGCCCGAGCGCGCGCAGCGCGGCGCGCTGGGTGGTCAGCAGGGTGGCGGTCGCCCCGGCGCGCCGGCCGGCCTCGGCGCAGGCGTCCAGGGCGACGTGCGCGGTGATGTCGCAGGAGCCGTCGGGCACCGGGGAGACGCAGCGGCCGTCGCGGTAGCCGGTCAGCGTGCCGTACGGCGGACGGTGATCCCGCTCGTGCGCGTAGTCGACGGCCAGCGCCACGCCGCCGCGCAGCCGCTGCAGGACCGACGCCCAGGCCGCGCAGCGGTGCCGGCCGATCTCGGCACGGTCGCCGAGCTCGCGCAGCGGCCACCAGCGTTCGAGCCATTCGGCGTCCTCCGCGGCGGGCGCGGGGCCCGGGATCTCCGCCCCGGTGCGCGGGTCGACGACGACCAGGCGAGGCCCCGCGTCGGTCAGCTCGACCACGTCGATCGGCACGTTGTCCAGCCACTCGTTGGCGATGACCAGCCCGGTGATCTCGTCGGGCGGCGCGGCCCGCCACTCGATCGACCCGCTCAGCGCCTCGGGTCGCGGGGCGACCTCCACGGCGATCGGCCGCAGCCGCCCGGCCAGGCTCGTCACGGGCAGGATCTCGGCCAGCAGCTCCCCGCAGCCGGCGCCCACGTCGACGAGGTCGAACCGGGCGGGGTGGCCCAGGGCCGTGTCGACCTCGACGATCAGCCGCGCCAGGGCCAGGGCGAACCGGTGTGAGGCGTGCACCGAGGTACGAAAGTGCGCGGCGGGCCGCTCGCCCCGCGTGTAGAAGCCCTCGGGCCCGTACAGCGCCTGCTGCATCGCCGCCCGCCACCCGACCTGACCCACCTCTTGACCGTACCGCGTGCGCCTCGCGGTGGACGCGGGTCCGACTCAGGACGGACGCGCGCCGAGGCGGCCGAACGTACGCTGATGCGGTGTTCGCCCGTGTCTTCGCCTGGCTTCGGCGTCATCCCCGGCTCGTCGACCTCCTGTGGGCGCTGCCGATCCTCGGCATCTCGCTGAGCGTCATCGAGACGTTCACCGACCCGCACATCTTGTACCAGCGCCCCATCGCCTGGTACGCCTACCTCGCCCTCGTCGCCGCGATGTGCGTCCCGATGATCTGGCGCCGCCGGTGGCCGCGTGCGGTGTTCGCGTTCATCGCCTGTGTCGCGTTCGTGCAGTGGGCGTTCAACATCCAGGTCTCGCCGGTGGACCTCAACCTGTTCGTCATGCTGTACCTGATCGCGGCCGAATACGCGTTCATCTGGTCGATCATGGCGGCCGCCGTCGTGGAGCTCGGCGCCGCGCTCGCCGTGTGGCGCTGGTGGGTGGATCAGGACGCCGGCCAGAAGTGGAGCACGCTGATCCCCTTCACGATCTTCACCGGGGCGATCTGGGTGTGGGGGCTCTACGTCAGCACGAGGCGCAAGTACACCGCCGAGCTGGAGGAGCGCGCGAAGCGTCTGGAACGCGAACGCGACGCCCACATGCAGGTCGCGGCGGCCGGCGAGCGGGCGCGGATCGCCCGGGAGATGCACGACGTCATCGCGCACAGCGTGAGCGTGATGGTGGTCCAGGCCGACGGCGCGTCGTACATGGTGGACATCGACCCGGCCCGGGCGAAGCGGGCGATGGAGACGATCGGCGCGACCGGGCGGCAGGCGCTCACCGAGATGCGGCGCATGCTCGGCGTGCTCCGCGAGGGCGGCGACGCCGGCCCGTACGCGCCGCAGCCCGGCGTCGAGCAGCTCGCCGAGCTCGTCGACCAGATCCGCTCGGCGGGGCTGCCGGTCGGCCTCACGGTCGAAGGGGTGCCGTCGGAGCTGCCCACCGCGCTGCAGCTCACGGTGTACCGCATCGTCCAGGAGGCGCTGACGAACACCCGCAAGCACGCCGGACCCGCGGCCACGGCGGAGGTGAACCTCCACTACGGTGATGACGCGGTGGAGATCCGCATCCGCGACGACGGCCGGGGCGCGGCCGCCCCCGGCGACGGACAGGGCCACGGGCTGGTCGGCATGAGCGAGCGCGCCGCCCTGTACGGCGGGTCGGTGCGCACCGGGCCACGGCCCGGCGGCGGATGGGAGGTCTTCGCCCGCCTCCCGGCGACCGAGGCCCGACGAGCGGAGACGAGTGCGGCTTGACGTCCTCCCTCGCCTGGCGGCGGGGGATTTCAGCCCGCTCTACTCGGAGGAGGGAACAGGTTGAGGTTCGCGGCTCATAGCCCCGCCTGGTGGCTGGAGGGCTCCTCGCGCTGTCACCGTCCGTCCGACGGCGATGTTCTTGGCCGCGTTCGCATCCGCGTGATCGACGTGTCCGCAGGCGCGACAGCGAAAGACCGCTTGGCTCTCACGGCTCTCCGCAGCGCAATGCCCACAGGCATGACAGGTCTGGGAGGTGTACGCGGGGTCGATCTTTTCGACCCGGCCCGGGGCCTTCTGTTCCAGACGGGTGACCAGCAGGCCCCAGCCGGCCGCGTGGATGGAACGGTTGAGTCCGGCTTTGGCCCGCACGTTCGTCCCCGGCGTGGTGAGGGTGCCGCGCGCGGACCGCACCATGTTCTTGATTTTCAGGTCTTCGACCCGGATGAGGTCGTAGCGGCGGGCCAGGTATGTGGAGGTCTGCTCCACCCAGTCCTTGCGCCGGTCGGTCTCACGCGCCTTTATTCGGGCGATCGCGGTCTTGACTCGCGTCCGGCGGTTCGACCCGCGCTTGGCGCGCGCGAGCCTGCGTTGCAGGCGCCGCAGGCGCGTGGCCTCGGTCTTGCACAGGCCGGGTACGGACAACTTTTCGCCGGTGGACAGAGCGGCGGAGACGGCCACTCCGCGATCGATGCCGACGACCTCGCCTGTGCCGGGGCCGTCGATGGGGGGCGGGATCACCGCGAAGGACACGTGCCAGCGTCCTGCCCGGTCCCGGTTCACCCGGAACGACTTGGCCAAATCGGGTATTTGGCGGGACCAGCGGAACCGCACCCAGCCCACCTTCGGGATCCACACCTGTCCCGTCTTGCGGGACAGCCGCCGCACCTCCCACTGGCTGCCACGCCGCCCCACGATTCGAAATCCCTCATGGATGCCCGCTTTGCGCCAGGTAGGCCGCCGGTGCGTCCCGGCGAAGAAGTTCGCCATGGCTTGGGCGAAGTCCCGCAGCGCTTGCTGCTGGACCGTCTGCGAGCCCGCTGCCAGCCAGGAGAACTCTTTCCTGGCCTCGGTCAACTGGCGGCACTGCTCGACATAGCCCGGCGCGCTCGCCCGGCCCGGCCGCCAGTGCTGGTGCTGCTCGACAGCGAGATTCCACACATATCGGGCGTGCGAGCAGTGGTCCAGCAGCGCCTGCTCTTGGGCGGGCGTGGGCGCAAGCCGGAACCGCATGCCCGCACGCTAACCACCACCACTGACATTCTGAGGAGGGAGCGGTGTGGAGACTGTGGCAGCCAGGCCGGAGTCTCCATACCGCGCAGCCGATGACGGATGAGACGGCACCGATCCGGGTCCTGCTCGTCGACGACCAGGAGCTCGTACGCGCGGGCTTCCGCATGGTCCTCGACGCGCAGCCGGGCCTGGAGGTCGCCGGTGAGGCCGGCGACGGTGAGCAGGCCCTGCGGGTGGTCCGGCAGACCCCGGCCGACGTGGTCCTGATGGACGTGCGGATGCCGCGCATGGACGGCATCGAGGCCACCCGGCGGATCTGCGCGCTGCCGGCCGCCCCGAAGGTCATCATTCTGACCACCTTCGACCTGGACGAGTACGCCTTCGCGGCGCTGAAGGCCGGGGCGGCCGGGTTCCTGCTGAAGGACGCCGGGCCGACGCAGCTGATCGAGGCGATCCACGCGGTCTGCTCCGGCGACGCGGTCGTCGCGCCCAGCACCACGCGGCGCCTGATCGACAAGTTCGTGCCCCACCTGCCGGCCGAGGAGCCGGTGCCGGACGCCCGGCTGGACACCCTGACGGCCCGCGAGCGCGAGGTCCTCAACCTCGTGGCCAAGGGCCTGTCCAACGGCGAGATCGCGAGCCGCCTGTACGTCTCCGAGGCGACCGTCAAGACCCACGTCGGACGCGTCCTCATGAAACTGGAGCTGCGCGACCGCGTCCAGGCGGTGGTCTTCGCCTACGAGACCGGCCTCGTCCGCAGCGGCGCGGACTGACGCCGCCGCCCGGCACCGAAACGGTGCCACCCGGCGTCGCCCGAACGGCGGCGCTCAGCACGCCCCCGCCTCGTGAGCGTGTCCTTCCGCGTCGGCGGCACGAACCTTTGCTGTCGGTGTTGACGGGGTGAAGGGCGTGAATAGGACGAATCTCGGTTCGCTCGAACGTCAAGGCGGCAACTGCGACGGCACCGGTCCCCCGATCGACTCGAGTCCGGCCGCCGCCCGACGTGGTGGGGCCGCCCTGCGGGTGCGGTCCGCCGGTGCAGCCGTTCGTAATGCTCGGTAAAGCCGCCGATCCCAGCTCCTATATCTGGACGAACCACCCGTCGGCGCGAGCGTTCGCCGAGCTTTTCGCTCGGCCGCCCCGAGCGCGGGGCCATCCGACCGGCTCGATCGGCCACATTGACGTCGGCATGCACCCGCCAAGACCGGCATACCGGTCATCATCCCGACACGGCGGCGGCGAAGTGACCACCACGACGGCGAAGTCCTGCGAGATTTCTGCCGTCACCGCGTGTTTGGTCAGGTGCGGTCGGATCTCCGTGATCACCGGCGGGGCTCGTCCGTGTTCCAGTGGAGCTGCTCGTTCTCGGTACCGATCTGTTTGGCTGTGACCGGGTCGATGAGACGGAGGCGCTCCATCTGCTCGGCGGTCCCGCGCGGCAGATCGCGCCCGACGACCGGTACGAGGGCGAGTACGAGCCGGTACGTCTCCAGCAGGTGCGCGTATCCCGAGGCCGGTCCACGATCCCGATTGGGGCTCATGGGATCGCCAGCGCCAGTTCGGTCGCGCGGCATTGGAACACTAAATGTCGTGGGTCGCGGGCGTAGATGATCGTTGGTTCGGGGCCGAATCTGGCGATGGCGGCGTATTCGCGGCGGTACCAGCACCACATCACGAGCCATTGGGAGCACAGGCTCTGGACTTCGGCGAGCTGGGCCGGGGAGGGGTCCGGTGGCTCGGGCCGGCGTGGCGGAGGCGGCCACGCGGACCGCTCGGGCCTGGTGATCAGGATGCCGAGGGCGGCGAGGAGTCGCCGGATCATGAGGTTCCCCGGATCTCGGCGAGTTCGGCGGTAGTGAGGATGACGCCGGGTGCGGCGATGAGGGCGTGGACGGTCTTGCCGTGGTCGGTGTAGGTGACCCATCGGGCGGCGGCGTGCTGGTCGACGATGGTCAGACCGCGTCCGCGTTCGGCGAGCAGGCCGCCGTGCTGCTGAGCGGGCAGGGGTTCGGCGTCGGGGTCGCTGACGGCCAGGTGCGCGTACCGGGTGGTGATGGTCAGCGTGACGCCGATCGGGCGAATGTCGTCGGGCCAGGTGGGGTGCATGGCCTCGGCGGCGCGCACGGCGTTGGTCGTCAGCTCGGACGCCAGCAGCGCGATCTCGTAGGCGTCGTAGGGGTGGCCGGCCACGGCAGCGGCGACAAAGCGCCGGGCATCACGGACGGCGTCCCGCCGGACGTGGAGCGAGACGGACGCGGACGCCGGTTCTGGGGGATATGGGGAGCGGTCGGCGATGACCGCGGGATCGGGTGTCACGGGAGAGCAACTCCCTGTAGTTGCGCCAGGACGCATGGAGTCCTAGCGGATGTGTTCGGTGGCCTCAGGATGGACCCGGCAAGGCAAACTTTCAAGGGCAATCTTTCAAGTGGTATGATTAGCTAACAAATGCCTGTTTTCAATGAGCCGGACGCCGGCCGTGACTACGATCGCGACATGCCAGAACGCCGCAGTCCGACCCTGCGCAGGCGACGTCTGTCTGCCGAACTACGGCAGCTCCGCGCCAGCGCCGGCATGACCCTGGAGCAGGTTGCCGAGCGGCTGGAGTTCTCAACGGCCAAGCTGCGATTCATCGAGAATTCGCAGTGGGTGCGGCCGAACATCGGTGACGTGCGGGCATTGCTGGATGTCTACGGAGTAAAGGACGCCCGGCAGCATGAGGAACTGCTCACCTTGGCTCGCGAGGGACGTCAGCGCGGGTGGTGGCAGCCTTACAGCAAGATGCTGTCCGAGACCTACACCACCTACATCGGCCTGGAAGCCGAAGCGTCGACTCTGCTGACCTACCAGCCGCTCGTCATCCCAGGCCTGCTGCAGACCGAAGAGTACGCCCGTGCCCTGGTGCAGAACCCGCACGATGAGGTCTCTGAACAAGTGACCAGCGACCGTGTCGCCGTACGCATGCAACGCCAGCAAATACTCACCGGCCCCGGCCCGCTCAGCCTGTGGGCGGTCATCGATGAGGCCGCGATCCGGCGCCCAGTCGGGGGTCTAGAGGTCATGTACGGTCAGCTCGAACGCCTCGCAGAAGCCGCCCGCATGCCCTCGGTGACACTGCAGCTGATCCCGTTCTCCATCGGGGCTCATCCGGGCGTTGGACGTGGCCCATTCACGATCCTTCAGTTCCCCGACGAAGCCGACCGGGACGCTGCCTACGTGGACAACTTCGCCGGTGAGTTGTACATCGAGGAGGCGGCTGAGGTCGAGCGCTTCCACGGGGCGTTTCGCCATCTGGTCGGGGCGGCCTTGTCGCCCGCGGCTACGATGACGTTCATTGCCGAAGAACTGGCGAGCAGATGACCCACCGAGCCGAGAGGCGTACGCTCATGCCCCAGGTCGATCTTTCGCGCGTCGAGTGGCGTAAGGCCGAGCGGTCCACGGACTCTGGCGAGTGCGTCGAAGTGGCCGCCGTCGACAGCTGAGGAACGGGAGACCTCGAACGCGTCCTGCGTACGTGCGGGCCGCGGCTGGGCGGTCTCGCCGAGCAGCCCGAGGGCTTCGGGCTGCTCCTTCGTTCGATCACCGGGCTGCAGAGAGAGGCCGCCAGAGCAGCCTTCGACGACTTCCAGGCGGGCAAGACGCTGACCCCGGCTCAGCACGACTTCATCGGGCTGATCTTCGACTCGCTCGCACAGAACGGCGTCGTCGAGGTCGGTGACCTGTACGAGCAGCCCTTCACCAGCCGGGCACCGCGGATGGGGCGGGTGACGGGCTGGGCGGCGGGTTCGGCGGCGGCCCTTGAGGCCGGGGGTGCCTCCGACAGCTGAAGGCGCATGTGGACCGACCTGGGGGTCATGCGAGTGCCGGATTCGCCGGTGAATGGTTCGCCGCCTTCACTCGTGATCATTACGCTTGCGGTTGTGGCGGATCCCGACTACCTCACGATCAACAAGGCGCTCTGGGACGAACGAGTCCCGATTCACCTGGCCAGCGACTTCTACGATCTAGCCGGGTTCAAGGCCGGCGGCCAGACTCTGCGGGACTTCGAGCTAGCCGAAGTCGGAGACGTCACCGGCCGGCGCCTGGTCCACCTGCAGTGCCATTTCGGGCTCGACACCTTGTCCTGGGCCCGGCGGGGCGCACATGTGACCGGGCTGGACTTCTCCGAGAAAGCCGTCGAGGCCGCCTGCAGGGTGGCAGACGAGGTTGGGCTGCAGGCTCGTTTTGTCGCGGCCGACGTGTACGACGCGGTGACGGCCCTCGGCGAGACCTACGACATCGTCTACACGGGGCTGGGTGCACTGTGCTGGCTGCCCGACATCGACCGCTGGGCCAGAACCGCGGCGGCACTGCTGCGTCCAGGCGGGTTCGCCTACCTCGCAGAGTTCCACCCTTTCGCCGGCACCCTCGATGACGAGGAGGGCCGTACGGTCACGTTCGACTACTTCGCCGAGGGGCCACAGGTCTGGGACGACGATGCGGGCAGTTACGCCGACCCGCAGGCACCCGTCCAGCACACCCGATCGATCGAGTTCACCCACGGGCTGGGTGAGGTCGTCACGGCCTTGACCACTGCCGGCCTGCGCATCGACTTCCTGCACGAGCACGACTACACACTCTGGCAGCGGTTCTCCGTCCTAGAACGGCACGGCATCGCCTACCGGCTCCCCGAGGGCCGCCCCCGGATGCCGCTGATGTACTCGCTCCGCGCCACCAAGCCTCTCGCCTGAACAGACCGAGTACTTTTCGACCTCGACAACGGGTCAGGGAACGTTCGGATGCTGCTCACAGGTCGTGGCTGTGAGTTCAGGGTGGTGTGAGGCGTGGGCCGATGTCGTCTGGCCGGTGGGCCGGGTCGGTGATCACGGCCTTGTCCATGGTGGTGACCGCCCGCCGGCGGCCCGCGGCCAGAATGGCGCGGCCCGGCAGCGGACTGGTCGCGTGTTTACTAGGCGCACCAGACCTTGCCGTAGTAGCAGCAAGCTGAGAAACCGGAAGCGCTGGCCCGGTCAGACGCGAAGGACCCGTATGTCCGAGTAGCGCATGGCCGAATAGGCGAAAAATGGAAGGTGCCTTCCAGGGGTGAGCCTCGATCAGGCGACGAATCCCTCGCCCCCAGAAGGCACTTCCACTTAGTCGTCCGAGAAGCTGTCGGATCTCAGCCGTACGCGCCTATCACGTCCCGATGAAGGAAGCGAAGCCAAACCCGGAGATCAGCCGCATCGCGAGCTCGTGTGGTCGCAGCCCGTGCCGCTGCAGCAGTAGGACGAGCATGGACGACCACCGCACTCCCAACACGAGGAGTAGCTCTTCCACCCGCACGAAGCGGCGCTGGCCGATGCCTCGACCTTGGGCACGAAGAGGCCGAGGATTCCTGCCCCGAGTCGTTCCAGCTTACTGTACATATCCACCCTCCTGAGGTGGTCAGACGATGCCTTGCGGCACTTCCCTAGTTAAGTTGACCGAACCGGGGAGAGGTCGCAATAGCCTGTTTTGGTAGCTGCCGTGAGCTTCTCTCATACGGGCACCACGTTGTACGTTCCGTCTGGCGGGGTTGACCTCGGCCGTTCCCAAGTGGGGTGGCCGGCGGCCGTGTTCATGGCATCGTCGTGGCCTAGAGGGAGATTCTCTGGTGCAGTACGTGGCAATTGGAGTTCGATGCTTGATCGGCGTTGTCTTCCTGGCTTCGTCTGTTAGTAAGGTGATAGGGCGAGATGCGTTCGGTGCCTTCGTTGCGTCGTTGCAGGGAATGAAGATTCTACCGTCGATATTCGTTCGACTGGCGGCCTATTTGGTAATAGGTGCCGAATTTTCGACCTGCGTCACGCTCGCGATCCCCGGGCAACTATTTGCGATGATTGGATTCGCGGCCGCGGCTATTCTGTTCACACTGTTCATAGCCGGAATTTCTCTTAGTTTGCGCCGAGGTATACATGCTCCTTGTCGGTGTTTCGGCGCATCGGTGATTCCTCTCGGGTCTCGCCACATCGTACGGAACGTCGGCTTGGTGGCTGTTGTGGTCGTCGGCGTGCTGACCGCACTATCGGGTGGGTCCGTCGACGTAAGTGGAGCAGTAGTTGCCATGTTCGCCGGCCTGCTGCTGGGCGGTATGGCCATCATAATCGATGACGTCCTTGGATTGTTTCTTCCTATCAATGGCCCGTCGAATCCAGTTCGCACAGGTCGATGAAATAGTAAGGAGATCAAATTGCCCGCTCTGATCGCTGCCGTACTGCTGATTGGTTTGCTCTGCACCTTCGATCTGATCCTTACGCTCGGTGTAATAAAGCGCCTGCGTGAACACACTGAGCTGTTGTCGGTGATGGGAAGCGCTGGCGTTCCACCCATCATTGAGGTAGGAACAGAAATCGGTGACTTCTCGACATCCACGGTCGACGGCGAGTCAGTGAATCGAGAGTCACTATCTGGCGAAACGCTGGTGGCGTTCTTTTCTCCGACCTGTGCACCGTGCCAAGAGAAGCTACCAAAATTCGTGGAGTATGCTCGGTCGATGTCTGGAGGCCGGAACCATGTCCTGGCGGCTGTGGTCGGTGGCGTTGAGGAGGCTGCTCCGTTCGTCGCCGCCCTGAGCCCGGTGGCTCAGGTGGTGGTCGCGGATCGCGACTCGATGCTCGCCACCGCATTCAATGCTAAGGCTTTTCCAACCGTGCTCATGGTCGCATCGGACCACAGCGGCCGACTCGTTGTTACGAGTAACGAGGTAGATCTGGAACCGCTGAACGCTCCGGCCTAATGAACGACGCTGAATCGCTCAAGGGGGCACGACTGAAGTACCCGAAAGGCCTTTCGCTGAGGGCGGTCACTGCCTGCTCGTTGGTGCTCCGTTCTGCGCCAATCATCATAGTGCTGTATGTCGGTCTTTCATTGATGACCGGCACACTGCCTGTGACAGCGGCCTGGCTTACCAAACTCCTTCTGGAGGACCTAGCCCGCGGGGTTCCGTTGACCGCGTTGCTCAGGTTGGCCGCAGGTCTCTCTATAGTCGGCGTCGTCGTCGGCGCGATGCCGCATCTGACGGAGTATTTGCGTTCTGAGATGGAACGTCGAGTGAGATTGGAGGCAGAGGTCCGCCTTTTCACGGCGATGGATCGTTTTGTTGGACTGGCGCGCTTTGAGGATCCAAAATTCCTTGACAGGCTGCGACTCGCGCAGCAGTCCGGCGGAATTACCTCCACCCAACTTATGGAAGGCTCTATAGGCGTCATTCAGGCAGCGATCACCATAACCGGCTTTCTAGGATCACTGCTCGTACTCAGCCCATTGATGACTGCACTCGTGCTGGGAGCTGGGGCGCCGACGCTTTTCGCCCAGATCTCAATGTCAAGGCGGCGGGCTCGGACGCTCTGGAAAATCGGACCCGCGGAACGGCGTGAGTTCTTTTACAGAGAGCTCCTGTCCAATGTGGCCGCGGCCAAGGAAGTACGACTTCTCGGACTCGGAAGTTTTCTTCGCGGACGCATGTTGGCCGAGCGCCGCACGGCCGACTCCGCGATCCGATTGGTGGATCGACGGCAGGTCATCGTCCAAGTAGTCCTTGGGCTAATGGCCGCAGTGGTGTCTGGGGGAGGGCTGATGTGGGCGGTGGGCGCCGCGCACCAGGGGCGGCTCTCAGCCGGTGACATCACGATGTTCGTGGCGGCGGTCGCCGGCGTGCAGAGTGCGCTCGCCACGCTTGCGATGCAGGTAGCGCGATCGCATCAAGCACTGCTGATGTTTGACCATTACATTGCGGTCACAACTGCCAGTTCCGACCTGCCGATCACCACAAACCCACATGAGTTGCCGCGGATGCGGCAGGGGATAGAGCTTCGCGATGTATGGTTCCGTTACTCTCCGGATCACCCGTGGATATTGCGCGGCGTGAACTTGCAGATCCCCTACGGATGCACGCTGGCGCTGGTCGGGCTGAACGGTGCAGGTAAATCGACTCTTGTTAAGCTTTTGTGTCGCTTCTACGATCCCACTCGTGGCGCCATACTGTGGGATGGAATAGATATCTCTGAAGTCGACGTAACGGCGCTGCGTCAGCGGATCGGAGCAGTGTTCCAGGATTATATGAACTACGATATGACCGCTGCCGACAACATCGCACTCGGTGACCTCTCCGCGTTCCAAGATCGCGAGCGTATGCGAACTTCTGCGCAACGTGCAGGTATACATGAAAAGCTCTCCAGACTTCCTCATGGATACGATACGCTGCTGACTCGAATGTTTCTCATGGAGTCCGAAAAGAACGACGCGGAGGCTGGCGTAGTGCTATCCGGTGGTGAGTGGCAGAGGGTCGCACTGGCGCGAGCATTCTTTCGCTCCCAGCGTGACCTTATGATTCTCGATGAACCGTCCGCTGGGCTTGATGCTGAAGCGGAGCATCAGATTCACTCGTCACTCCGGCAGCATCGCAATGGGCAGACGAGCCTACTCATATCTCACCGGCTTGGCGCTGTACGCGAGGCAGACCTTATCGTCGTGCTCTCTGGCGGCCGCATTGTCGAGCAAGGTGACCATGAGGCCCTCGTGGCGGCTGGTGGCGAGTATGCACAATTGTTCACTTTGCAGGCGTCCGGCTATCAGATCAAGACGGATGGCGACGCAGCATTCGTAGGAGAGCTATGACCACCAATGCGGAACCCGGACATGTGAAGAAAGCGGTTGGTCATCCACAGCTGCATTCGCAGCCGGACGGTTCACCGCACGCATGGCCGAGACCAAGAGCTCCACGGAGTTTCAGGGGGCGTGAGCGGAGCCTGCTGCTGTTGCAGGCAGGGTTCAGAATCACCGCAGTGGCGCTTTGGATGTGCACGCTGACCGCGCTATTCACCACCGTTTCAGGATGGACGCTCGTCTATGCATCGTCGGCCTTAGCGTTCAGCATCGCCTCGACCGCCGCTGCATACCTGGGACGCAGATTTGTTGCGGTTACTATATCTGGCGTGAGTATGGAGCCGACCTATCACGATGGCGATCGGGTACTCGTGCGACGTAAGCGGACGCTGGTGCCTGGACAGGTCGTCGTTGTGGAAAGTCCAACCAGGGAAGTTAACTGGGTCAGTTCACCGATACCAGAGAAGTTCGGGGCTGGCGCAGTACCGGATCGATGTTGGATGATCAAAAGAGTCGTCGCCGTGTCGGGTGACCCTGTGCCCCGTGATCAAGCACCAGCTTTGGCTCATGTACCAGAGGACTATATCCCGTCGGGAAAGCTGGTGCTGCTTGGGGACAATCGCGAGAAAAGCTTCGATTCTCGGCAGATAGGATATTTTCCAGTGGAACGAGTCCTTGGAGTAGTGCTTCGTTCGTAGCCTGAGCCCGCAACCCGGCAGGGCCGGCTGGCCGAACGCGCCCGCCAGCGTCACCCCGCCGTCCATGCCCTGCTCGCCCAGCACGTCAGACGGGGCGACATTGCCGCCGAACTGGAGTTGAGCCGCAACACCGTCCGGCGATTCGCCCGCGCTGTCTACGCTGAAGAACTGCTGGTCGACGACAGAACCGGCCGCCGCGACAGACTCTTGGACACCCACGCGGGACGACGTGCGCCAGCGATGGAATCAAGGGTGTACCGACGCCGTCCGCCTAGGGGAAGAACTTCGCGACCGGGGTTATCGGGCAGTTACGCCGCCGTCCGCGACGACGTCCGCCCGTTCCGGTCCGGCGTCATCCCACCCGGACCCGCACCGGTGCCACCGAAAGTCCGGCAGTTCACCGGCTGGATCATGCGCAACCCCGCCAACCTCGTCGGCTTGCCCTCCAGCGCCGCGGCCAGCACCTGGAACAGTGGATGGCCGCTGGCCGGGTGGGACCACCTACCTGACCTTGCACCCCTTCGTGACCGGCCTGCGCCGCGACCACGACGCCGTCACCGTCGGCCTCACCCTGCCCCCACAGCTCCGGGAAGGTCGAAGGCCACGTCAACCGCATCAAGAATGATCAAACGACAGATGTGCGGCCGCGCCAAACCGGACCTGCTCCGCGAACGCGTTGTGCACCGGCCGCCACCGGCCGCCTCATGGAATACGTGCCAGAGCCAGGATTCGTGCGTTGTCGACAGGCGCTCCGGGTGTCCCCCAGGGGAGAGGGTCCATGCGCCTTGCCCAGGTGGTCACCTTCCGTTCATGCGCACCTGCACCGTCCGGTACCGCTACCGCCACCGGTACCGGACGGTGCAGGTCTATCCCCACGATCTGTGAGCCGTCACACCGTGCACTCATCAGGGGTCTCGTTTTCTCGGGGTGGCTTGTGACCACCACCTGAGCATGCGCCCAGGTACAGCGTCACGGAAGCCGAGGCCTTGCGGGGCGAGTAGACCCGCCCCTGTCATGGTGGCGTGACGGTAGAGACAAGCGATTCGTAAGCCGCGCAAGGAAGACGATAACGAAATCTCTCCGATAGCGGCACGCACTTACACATTAAGGCATGAGCCTGGGATAACCCTTACATGGCAGCGTCATAGGCGTGAACCGGCGGACCCGCGTCGAAATCGGCCTTGAATGTCTCGAACCGATGTTAAGCTCTTGGATGGCCACACACACTCATCATCATGGATGAGTGTGGGCGGCCACTGAGAGTTGCCAGGGGTCGGCTGATCTTCCCCGGTCTAGAAGTTATGAGAGGAGCGGACAAAAATCACAAAGGTTGCCGGTCCCGAGAACTGGATAGCTGGTGAGGAGACCTCTCGAAGAGGGCTGCGTTCTCGTATCCAGAACGCATTACTAGTGATATGGGCGTCGCATAGGTCCTTTGTTGCAGTCCTCGCCGTCGCAACCATCCTTCGAGTCGTCACTATGCTGGGCTATCGCCCGCCGAGGCTCTACTGGTACGACTCATTTACCTACCTGAGCGTAACGTTCCACCTCAGGCCCTCGGCGGGATTCCAGCCTGGAGGTTTCCAGCCGAGTGGTTACCCTATCTTTCTTTGGGTACTGCAACCGCTCCATAGCATTCTGCTGGTTGCGGGTATTCAGCACCTGATGGGCTTGGCTATCGGCGGCATGACGTACGCGTTGCTGCGTCGCCGTTCAGTGCCCGTATGGGGCGCAATAGCCGCAACGATACCTGTGCTGTTCGACGCATCTTTCCTGCGCTTGGAGCAGGGGATTTTGCCTGATGCACTGTTCATCTTCCTGGTGATGAGCGCAGTCACCGTGACGCTATGGTCACCGAGCCTCTCGACGTGGGCCGCAGTCAGCGCAGGCTTACTTCTCGCGGCGGCCACGTTGGTACGGACGATCGGCTTGCCGTTGCTCGTCGTCCTGGTGGTGTACGTGGCGGTAGGAAGAGTCGGGTGGCGCCCACTTGCCACCTTGATGATGACTGGGCTGCTTCCCCTGGCTGCGTATGCCTGTTGGTTCCGGGTGGAAGAGGGAAGATTCAGTCTGGCCGACGGTGACGGAGTCGCTTTGTGGGCCCGCACCATGACGTTCGCCGACTGCTCGGTCATCAAGCCGCCAGCGACCGAAAGATACCTGTGCCCCAACGGCGCGCGACAGGATGCCGCAGGAGAGTACGTATGGGATCCCAAATCGTCGATCAACCAAGCACCGGGCGGCTTGGCCAGCAACAACGACACGGCCCGATCCTTCGCTATACACGCCATCGCTGCCCAACCGTTCGACTATCTGATGGATGTCATCCACGACGTCTCACTCGCTTTTACCTTCCCGCCTGCACGGCATCCCCGCCGGATTCAACCGGCCTTCGGTTTCGCACGAGGGTGTGCTCCGCTGCCCGACACACCCCAGATCTCAGAGGCGCGCAGGAAGTACGACTCCGCAATTCGCGGCCAGTGTTCCGTCGATCCGTACGCAGGTTTCCTGATCGACTACCAGTACCCAGCCTATCTGCCAGGTCCGCTACTGGCCGTAATCCTGTTCGCAGGTGCAGTCGGAGCTTTTCGTCGGCCGCGTTCCGCTCTGTTTCCCTGGGTAGTCGCTAGTATCCTCCTTGTAGCTCCCGTGGCGATACTCGATTTTGACCACCGTTACGTGCTGCCGGTCATTCCCCTCGCATGCCTCGCCGCTGCACTAGGGATCGCCGAACTAGCCAGGAAATCCGAACCCTCTTGAGCCTGGATCTAGGTGGCCGCTCCTCGCGGGATTACCGGGTCCCATGGCGTCGAAACGCCACACGCGATCGTGGCTTCCTCACCGGACCGTATCCGGGGCGTTCAGCACCAGCGCGATCTAACCGGCATTAATCGGTGATGGCGGGTGGGGTGTCGTCGGGGTCAGGCCGGTGGGTGATAGGCAGCCGTCGATGATGCCGGGATGGTGCTGTATCACCCTCAGCCGGTCGGAATTGGGCGTGGATGAACTCGCCCATCGCCTTGGAGTGGTGGATGCCCAGGTGTCCCAGACCAGCACGCTCCCGGCACCAGGTATGCCGCCACTTCTCCACCTGCCGGACCCCAGACCCGCAACTCACCGGCGACCTCGGCATTGGCCCAGCCCTCGGCGAACCACTGCCCAGCCTGCATCCGCACCTGTTCCCGTTTGTATCGGCCGACGGCGGTCAACCCATCGCCTTGGGGGTATCTGGCCATGCCACCGGCATCCGCCCACCCCGCCGGCCCATCCATTCACCCGACCGCGATCACCCATTAACTCTGGTTAGTAGCCTTCGCACTGTGGCTGCCGCGAGGCCTTGCGGGCACCGCTGGGCCGCTTGTGGCCGTCGTTCACGGCATACTCAACTGGTAGTTGACGATCTAACTATGCCATGTAAACATTGTCACCACTGAGTGCCGTTATTTGTCGTTGTGTGAGCATCTGAATACGGTAGGTGGACACTCGGCGTGGGTTATGACAGAAGAATGCAACCCCAGCTCCGAATAAGGAAAGCGCTGAATCGCGTGGAAGGATTGTCGCAACGCCAGTTGCAGGTCTTCAACTTATTTGGGCAGGGGTTTTCGGCAAGACAGATCGCGGCTCATCTCGAGATCACCGAGCATACGGTCAAACTCCATACGAGCCGGGTCCTGGAGATACTTGGCCTGGAGTCGCGCCTTCAAGCGGGACTTGCCGCATATATGTATTTCTACGGTTGTTCGTGCGGTGGCGTACGCACATGTCTTTGTAGTGCGTCTGGGCGGTTTGCAGAGGATTGATGGCTGAAATCACCTTCCGAGTCCGAGCGTTGTTTTGACCTGCGCCGTCAACTGGGGCAGGTCCTGGTCAGGCCTCAGAGTGTTCCGACGGCCGAGCAGCAGCCGAGACAGCCTGCGAGATGAGAGGGCGGGCCGACATTGCGGTGCCCGCCGCATCTGGGCGGGGTCGGCGATCCGCGCGTAGCGTTTGACGGTGTTCAAAGCGAGGTCCAGCCGCCGGGCGCATTCCAGCAGGCCGACTCCCGCATCGAGCAGGTCGTGGACCTGCTGCCACCACTGCAGGGTGGTGGTCTTTCCGCCGTCGACTTTGCGTACCCAGGAGGCGGTGGCCCAGCAGCCGCTGTGAACAGCCACTTCCTTCCCGACCGTCTGGGCGAGACTGTGCCAGATGTGCCACCGGTCACCGCCCTGCAGGGCATCGGGCAAGGCTTGGCACACGGCTTCGGCATAGCCGGCGGCGCCGTCACGGCAGACGATCTGAGCGTGCCTCAGCGTGATAGGACAACGCCTCTGCTACCACCGAAAGTGCGACAGAGCCGAAAACCTCGTGCAGTCTCCCCCCCAGTGGACCATCGTGATCATTTCGCAGTGATGCCCTGACCGTTTGAGAGCGCCCCCCGCCAGGGATCAGCCGTCGGCCGCGACACCGGCATCGTCTGCGGCGTCGCGGCCGACTGTTCCCATTCCGCAGGGTGACGGGGCCGTAATACCTGGGTCGGACATCCGGCTGACACGTCAGCGGAAAAGCTGATCGAACGCTGCCCGCAGGGCCGATGGCGGATGGGCGGCCGGAATCTACCTTCGATCACGGCTATCCGAAAACGATCGAGGAGTATGTCGTGACAAGCACCGCCGTGGGCGCTCCGCCCGCCGTCCTGGCCGAGAACGTGGTCAAGGACTACGGCTTGGGCGAGGCCGCCGTCCGGGCCCTGCACGGGGTGAGCGTGGGGTTCGCCCGCGGCGCCTTCACAGCCATCATGGGCCCGTCGGGTTCCGGCAAGTCCACGCTCATGCACTGCCTGGCGGGCCTGGACACGGTGAACGAGGGCGCGATCCGCATCGGCGACGTGGAGATCACCCGCCTGTCGGACAAGCAGCTCACTCACCTGCGCCGGGACCGGGTGGGCTTCATCTTCCAGGCGTTCAACCTGCTGCCGACGCTCACCGCCGAGCAGAACATCCTCCTGCCGCTGGAGCTGTCGGGCCGCAAGCTGGACCGCCGCTGGTTCGACCAGGTCGTCGACACGGTGGGGCTGCGGCCGCGCCTGTCGCACCGGCCGAGCGAGCTGTCCGGCGGCCAGCAGCAGCGGGTCGCCTGCGCCCGCGCGCTCGTCAGCCGGCCGGAGGTCATCTTCGCGGACGAGCCGACGGGCAACCTCGATTCCCGGTCCGGGGCCGAGGTCCTGTCGTTCCTGCGCGCCTCGGTGCGGGAGATGGGCCAGACGATCGTCATGGTCACGCACGACCCGGTGGCGGCCTCGTACGCCGACCGGGTGGTGTTCCTGCGCGACGGGCGGATCATGACCGAGCTGTACGGCCCGACCCCGGACGGTGTCCTGGACGCGCTGAAGAGCCTGGAGTCCTGACGATGCTGAAGACGACACTGGCGGGGCTCCGCGCGCACCTGCTGCGCCTCATGCTCACCGCCCTGGCCATCACGCTCGGCGTGGGCTTCGTCGCCGGCACGTTCGTGCTGACCGACACGATGAAGGCCGGGTTCGACCGGCAGTTCACCGCCTCCGCCGAGAAGGTCTCGGTCGCCGTCCTCACCCATGACGACGCGAAGATCCCGGAGTCGACGCTGCGCGCGGTCCGCGCCGTGCAAGGGGTCCAGGAGGCCCAGGGCCTCGTACGCGGTGACGCCGCGCTGATCGGCAAGAACGGCCGGGCGTACGGCCAGATGCCCACGGTGGGGATGTCGATCACCACCGGACCGCTGGCCCGCTACACGATCAGCAAGGGCCGTGCCCCGTCCGGTCCGGGCGAGGCCGTCCTGGAGAAGGGCGTCGCCGGGCACACGGGGTACCAGGTCGGCGACACGATCCGGGTGCTCGACAAGAAGGGCGTCGCGCGCTCCTTCACCGTCACGGGGCTGGTCGACGTGGGCGTCGACCAGGAGATCGGCTTCCGCGGCGCCGTCGGGTTCACCCCGCAGGTCGCCGCGCAGCTCACCGGTGAGCGCGGCTACGTCGAGATCGACGTCAAGGGTGCCGCCGGCGTCTCGAACGACCGGCTGCGCACCGACGTCGCCGCGGCGGCCGGGTCGTCGTACACGACCGTGACCAGCCACGGCCTCGCCAAGCGCCTCGCCGCCTCGTCGGGCCTGAACATCGACAGCATCGCCACCTTCTTCCTGGCGTTCGCGATCGTGGCGCTGTTCGTGGCCGCGCTCGTCATCTACAACACGTTCAACATCCTGATCGCCCAGCGGACGCGGGAGATGGCGCTGCTCCGCTGCGTCGGGGCGACCCGCGGCCAGGTCTTCCGGGGAGTCCTGGTCGAGTCGGCGGTGGTCGGCCTGCTGGCCTCGGTGCTCGGCGCCATCGTCGGGATCGGGCTCGGGTACGGCGCCGCGCTCGTCTTCGACTCCGGGAACGGTATGCCGAGCGGCTCACTGGTCGTCTCGCCAACGCCGTTCCTCGTCGGCGTCCCCGTGGGTCTGGCCGTGACCGTGCTGTCGGCGCTGATGCCGGCCCGCGCGGCGACGCGGGTGCCGCCGGTCGCGGCGCTGCGGACGCAGTCGGAGGAGCGGGCGCGGGGCCGCGCCGGGATCGTCCGGATCATCATCGGGGCGCTCCTCGGCGCGGCCGGGGCGGGCGTGGGCGTCCTCGCGCTGACCGCCAAGCCCGGAGAGGGGCCGTTCCTCATGGTGGTGGCGGCGGGCGCGCTCATCTTCCTCGGCGTGGTCGCGCTCAGCCCGCTGATCGTCCGGGCGCTGAGCGGGGTCGTCGGCGGGCTGCCGGCGCGGATCTTCGGCGTGCCCGGCCGGCTGGCCCTGGCCAACTCGCGACGCAATCCCAAGCGGGCCGCGGTCACCACCGTCGCGCTGACGGTGGGCGTCACGCTCATGACGATGTTCTCGGTGGCGCTGGCGTCCGTACGGTCCACGGCGGACGGCAACCTCCGCGACCACTACCCGGTCGACTACCAGCTGAGCGCCCAGTCCGGCCAGGACGACCGGCCGATCCCGGGTGCGGCGGTGGCGCGCCTGCGCGGCAAGCCGGAGTTCTCGGCCGTCATCGAGGTACGGACGGCGTCCGCCACGGTCGACGGGCGGAAGGAGGACGTCGGGGCCGTCACCCAGCGGTACCTCGGCCGGGACATCAAGCCGAAGCTGGCGGCCGGCTCCCTCACCGACCTGCGGCCGGGCGCGGTCGTGCTGCGCCAGGACGCGTCCGGCGGGTCCGCCCCGCGGGTCGGCGGGACGGTGTCGCTGCGAACCGCGCACGGCGCCATGACACTGCGCGTGGCCGCGATCATCTCCGGGGAGTCGATCCTCCCGGAAATCCTGCTCGACGAGTCGGACTTCACGCGGTCGTTCGGGGCGAAGGACCCGCATGAGGTCTTCCTGATCGCCAAGAAGGGGGTCTCGACGGACGCCTCCCGGGCGGCCGTGGACGACGCGCTGAAGGACTACCCGGCGGTCCGGGTCAGCTCCGCGGCCGACATCAAGGACCAGTTGTCGAAGGCCCTCGACCAGGTATTCCTGCTGGTCGCCGCCCTGCTCGGGCTTGCGATCACCATCTCGCTGATCGGCATCGCGAACACGCTCACGCTGTCGGTGGTGGAGCGGACCAGGGAGTCGGCGCTGTTGCGGGCGCTCGGCCTGACCCGGCGCGGGCTGCGCCGGATGCTCTCCCTGGAGGCTCTGATCATCTCGCTGATCGGCGCGTTCGTCGGCGTGGTGATGGGGACGGCGCTCGGCTGGGCCGCGATCTCCGCCGCCGTCGACGGCGCGGTGCTCGGGCTGCCGATCGGCCGGATCGTCCTGTTCATCCTCCTGGCGGCCATCGCCGGCGTGGCCGCGGCGATCATGCCCGGCCGGCGTGCCGCGCGGACCTCGATCGTCGAGTCACTGGCGGCCGAGTAGGCGGGGGCGTTATCGACAGACGGCGACAAAGCAGTCACCTAATGTAACGATGCGATTACGCCAAGGTAGATCCGCTTACCGTTACCTGGGAGTAGCTGGATAACTACCGTACGTACCGGCCGACCTTCGGGGCGGCTGCGAACCGAAGTACGGGAGGAAACTCAGGTGCTCAAGAAACTCACCGCGGCCGGGGTGGCGGCGGCCGCCGTCACCGGCGCGCTGCTGCTGGCCGCCCCGGCCAACGCGGGCGAGATCGGCACGAGCGGCGAGGGCGGCATCGTGTCCGGCAACCAGGTCCTGGTGCCGATCACGGCCCCGATCAACGTCTGCGGTAACAGCGTCGCCGTCATCGGCGGTGCGCTCGCCGGCTGCAAGGGCGGCGCCTCGGTCGGTGGCGGGCACGGTTACCGTCCGCCCTGCCACCACCACCGTCCGCCCTGCTACCACCGCCCGTGGTCCTCGTCCTGACCCGGTCGCACAGGTAACAGCGTTCACCGGCCCGCCCGCAGTGCCACCGGGCGGGCCGGTGTGCTGCCCGGCCCCGGCCACCCGGAGTGGGCCGGCGGTGGGGGACGGGCAGGCGAGGGCGCTGCCCGGCCCGATATAGGCTGGGCCGGCACCGTCCGGTACCCGCAAAGGACTGGAACGACCTATGACCTCCTTCCACGACCGGCCGGGGCGGCTGGCCGTCGGCATCGTCGGCGTCGGCCGTGTCGGCTCGGCCCTCGGCCACGCGCTCACGCTCGCCGGCCACACGGTCGTGGCCGCCGCCGGCGTCTCCGAGGCCTCTCGCGAACGCGCGCGGCAGCGGCTGCCCGGCGTCCCGCTCCGTCCGGTCCAGGACGTCGTCTCTGCCGCCGACCTCGTTCTGCTCACCGTCCCCGACGACGCGCTCGCGCCGCTGGTCACCGGGCTGGTCGCCACCGACGTCAAGGTCGAGGGCAAGCTGCTCGCGCACACGAGCGGCCGGTACGGCGTGCGCGTCCTCGACCCGGCCACGCGCGCCGGAGCCCTGCCGCTCGCCCTGCATCCGGTGATGACCTTCACCGGGCGGCCCGACGACGTCCACCGGTTGGCCGGGATCAGCTTCGGCGTGACCTCGCCCGAGCCGCTGCGGCCCGTCGCCGAGGCCCTCGTCGTGGAGATGGGCGGCGAGCCGGTCTGGATCCCCGAGGATCGGCGCGCGCTCTACCACGCGGCCCTCGCGGGCGGCGCAAACCACCTCGTCACGCTCGTCGCCGAGTCGATGGACCTGCTGACGCGGGCCGGCGTCGAGGCGCCGGGCCGGATGCTCGGACCGCTGCTCGGCGCGGCGCTCGACAACGGGCTGCGGCTCGGCGTCCGGGGCCTGACCGGCCCGGTCGTCCGCGGCGACGCCGGCACGGTCGCCGAGCACGTCACCGAACTCGCCCGCGTCTCACCCGAGGCGCACGACGCGTACATCGCGCTCGCCCGGCTGACCGCCGATCGCGCGCTGGCCGCCGGGCTGCTCCGCGCGGAGGACGCCGAGCGACTGCTCGACGCCCTGGCGGGCGGCCGTGGAGACGACACCGAGGAGACCGGAGATTGATGCCCGTCATCGCCCGCACACGTGAGGAACTCGCCGCCGCCCGCGCCTCCGACGGCACCCTGGCGCTGGTCCCGACGATGGGCGCGCTGCACGAGGGTCACCGGTCGCTGCTGCGCCGGGCCCGGGAACTGGCCGACGTCGTCGCGGTGAGCATCTTCGTCAACCCGCTGCAGTTCGGGCCGAACGAGGACCTCGACCGGTACCCCCGGACCCTCCCCGAAGACATCGAGATCTGCGCGGCGGAGGGCGTCGACCTGGTCTTCGCGCCGACCGTCGACGTCATGTACCCGCCGACCGCGCTCGGCGCGCGGGTCACCGTCGACTCGGGGCCGATGGGCACGGTCGTCGAAGGGGCCTGCCGCCCCGGCCACTTCGACGGCGTGCTCACCGTCGTCCTCAAGCTGTTCAACCTGGTCCGCCCGGACATCGCCGTCTTCGGCGAAAAGGACGCCCAGCAGCTCGCGATGATCCGCCGGATGGTCGCCGACCTGAACGTCCCCGTCCAGGTCGTCGGCGCCCCGACCGTACGGGAGACGGACGGTCTGGCGCTGTCCAGCCGCAACCGTTACCTGTCCGCGGCCGAGCGCCTCACCGCCGTGTCGCTGTCCATGGCGCTGCGCGCGGGCGCCGAGGCGGTGGGCGACGGTCCCGCCAAGGTCGTACGGGCGGCGCGGACCGTGCTCGACGGCGCGATCGCCGCCGACCCGCCGCTCGAGCTGGACTATCTGGTGGTCGTCGACCCGGAGACGTTCCAGGAGGTCGACGACGCCCACACCGGCCCGGCCGTGCTCGCCGTCGCGGGCCGCGTCGGAACCACCCACCTCATCGACAACGTCCCCCTGCTCTTCGGTTCCGCCTCGGAGTGACCCGCATGTTCCGCACCATGTTCAAGTCCAAGATCCACCGCGCCACGGTCACCCAGGCCGACCTGCACTACGTCGGCTCGGTGACGATCGACGAGGACCTCATGGAGGCCGCCGACCTGCTGCCCGGCGAGCAGGTCCAGATCGTCGACATCACCAACGGCGCCCGCCTGGAGACGTACGTCATCACCGGGCCGCGCGGCAGCGGAGTCATCGGCATCAACGGCGCCGCCGCCCACCTCGTCCACCCCGGCGACCTGGTCATCCTCATCAGTTACGGGACCATGACCGACGCGGAGGCCCGGACGTTCCAGCCGCGCGTCGTCCACGTCGACCGCGACAACCGGATCGTCGACCTGGGCGCCGACCCGGCCGAGCCGGTCCCGGACACCGCCACCGTCCGCGGCGACGCGGTCGAGGACATCCCGGCCTGACCCCGGTCCGTCCGCACCGTGCCGGATTCGGCACCCGGTCGGCCGCGAGGGCGTCCCGGCTCAGGGCCGTGTTCGAAGGATCGCGTGCTGATCGATCTCTGGCTGTGCGGCGCGGTGAGGGTGCGTGCGGCACCGGCCGGGCAGAGCGGTCCGCCCGTCGGGTGGGACGTCGTTTCTGGTGGTGTCCCCTCAGGGGAACGAATCCCCCGCCGGGGAGACGCCGGTGAAAGAGGGCGGGCGGCCCGGTGTGAGCTGTGGAGATCGTCCGTTATCTCCGTGGGATCGTCGTGCGGGGCCGTACTGAAAGCTCGGCAAAGCCCCGTTCGTGGTGCTGACATGCGAGCTTTGCCCCGGGCCTGCGCTGTGGTCGCCGAGCATTCGGTACGCCGGGGGTAGCGGACCGGAGCCGCCGGGTGCCGGCTCGGCCGCCCTTTGCCGGCTCGGCCGACGAGGGTGACGAACCTGCGCCATCGGGCAGTGATCAGCCTGGTCTCCGTGCTGCCATGGAGCACCGCAAGGTCCACGGACAGGTCCTAGGCCGGTCGGCGCGCTGCCGGGTCCGGCAGGCGGCCGGCCGCGGCTGCGGCCGCGAGGACGTCCAAATAGTCACGCTGGCGGACGATCCGGCCGTCGCGGACGGTGAGCACGACGAGGTTCGCGATCGAGCACGGCAGGCCGCTCGCGGTCGCGGTGCCGACGATGGCGTGCTCCGCGACGATCACCTCGGGGTCCGCCGTCTCGTGCACGACGACGCCGCGGAACTCCTCGATCCGCAGCGCCCCGCCCATCGCCGCCCGCAGGTGGGACCGGATCGCCTCCTGCCCGTGCAGGGAGCGCGGCAGGCCGGGCGCGGCGAAGGGGAACTCCAGGATCGCCTCGGCGTCGTACAGGTCGGCGTAGTCGTCGGCCGACCCGTCGAGCGCGGCCCGCAGGATGCGCTCGTACACCGCGCGCGGACCGGCCACCGGCCCGTTCGGGCCGCCGGCCGGGCTGGCCATCGGGCCGTTCGGGCCGCCGGCCGGGCCGGCCATCGGGCCGTTCGGGTCGCCGGCCGGGCCGGCCACCGGCCCGTTCGGGTCGCCGCCTGCGCCGGGCACCGGGCCGTCCGGCGACCAGGGGGAGAGTGCCGGGTCCGGAGCCGGGGCCGGGAGGCCGCGGGCGGCGGCGAGCAGCGCGTCCAGCGCGCCGAGGGCCTCGGCGACGGCCAGGGCGGGCTGGTACTCGCGCCACAGCCGGACGCGGCCGTCGCGGACTCGCAGCACGAGGACGAACGGCGCGGCGGCGGGGCGGCCGGTGGTCGTGACGGTGCCGGCCATCGCGTACTCCACGACGATGACCTCGGGATCGGCGGTCTCGTGCACCCGGACGTCGCGGAACTCCTCGAACCGTACGGGCAGCGCCGCCCGGCTCGCCGCGGTGTGGGCGTGGAACTCCGCGCCGTCGTCGAAGCGCCGGGGCACCCCCGGCGGCGCGCAGGGCAGCTCGATCGTCACGCCCCCGGAGCGCAGCGCCTCCGGTGCGCCCCACTCGCCGCGCAGCACCCTCTCGCGGAACCCCTCGAACACCTGCCGTGGACCGGTCGCCGACATGCCAAGCCTCCGTTCGCTCAACGCGCGTTGAGACTCAACGAGCGTAGAACGAAATCGGATCTTCGGTCAACGCCGGTAGATTCGGGCCGTGCGCGACGCGAACCAGCCGATGACCCGGGCGGAGCGGAGGCGGCGGACGGAGGCGCGGATCCTCGCCGCCGCCCGCGCGCGATTCGCCGAGGTCGGCTACGACCGGACGACGATCCGCGCGGTCGCGGCGGCGGCCGAGGTGGACCCCGCGCTCGTCATGCAGTACTTCGGCGACAAGAAGGAGCTGTTCCGCCGGGCCGTCGAGGTTCCGCCCGACGAGGAACTGCCCGGCGACCCCGCCGGGCTCATCGACCTGCTGCTGTCCATCGTCGGCGTCAAGCTCGGCGAGCTCCCGCAGACGTCGCTGCCGCTGCTGCGCTCGACGTTCACCCATCCGGAGGCCACCGAGCGGATGCGGGCCGCGATGACCCGGCAGGTCGGGCAGGCGAGCGCCGCCATCCCGGGCGAGGACGCCGAGCTGCGGGCCGCGCTGATCCTGGCGATCCTGTTCGGCGTGTCCACCGGACGGAACCTGATCGAGCTCGGCCCGCTCCGCGACGCGACGCCGGAGCAGATCACGCGGCTGCTCCGGCCCTGTTTCGAGGCACTGGCCGGTCAGGCCACGCCCGAGGTCTGATCCGCCGACGCCCGTAGCCAGGGGAGCAGATCGGCGATCCGGTCGAGCTGGTCCCGCTGGCCGCGCAGGTCCAGCGCGCCCAGGCGGAGCACCAGGTGCCGCGCCCCCGCGGCCCTGTACCGGCCGAGGCCCTCGCGGACCTGGTCGGCGGTGCCGGTGACGACGGCCTGGATCTTCTCCAGCTCCGTCAGCGGCATGCCGTACGCCGCCCGCGCGTAGTCCTCCAGCGCTTCGCGGCCGCGCGCCACGCTCTTGTCGACCCGAACGGACACGAACAGGGCGGGTGTGACGTCCTCGGGCGTGCGCCCGGCGGCGGCCGCCGCCTTCCGTACGTCCTCCAGGCCGGTCGCGTAGTCCGCCGGATCGGGCGGGTACGGCAGCCACCCGTCGTACAGCCGCCCGGTGCGGGCCAGCGCGGCCGGGGTGCCGCCCCCGAGCCAGATCGGCGGGCCGCCGGCCCGGAACGGCCGGGTGGCCGGCGGCAGGTCGTCGAACCGGAGGATGTCGCCGTGGAAGGAGGTCGCGCCGTTCCACAGGTCGCGCCAGAGCGCGACCGTCTCGTCCAGCCGCGCGAAGCGGCGCTCCCACGGCACCTCCGAGATCGTGTAGAACGGTCGGCCGAACCGGCCCGGGAACCCCGCGCCCACCGCGACGACGAGCCGGCCACCGGCCAGCAGGTCGACCGACGCGATCGTTTGGGCCGCCTGCACCGGACGGCGCAGGAACGGCAGCAGCGCCCCGGTCCCGAGCGTCACGCGGTCGGTCGCCGGGGCCAGCGCGGCGAGCATCGTCAGCGCCTCGACGCGGGGGCTGATCAGCGAGTCGTTGACGAAGAGGGAGGAGAAGCCCGAGCGTTCGGCGTGGCGGCCGAACGCGACCAGGTCGCGCGGGTCGCCGTCCGGGCCCCACTGGGCGCTCCCGGTCGGCAGCAGCACGCCGACGTCCATACCGCCGCTCATCTCGGTCACGGAGTCTCCTTGTCGTGGTTCGGGGACACCGCAGATCCTGCGGGCGGCGACGGCGGCCGGACAATTCCCTGCCGGGAATGGGGCGGCGTCGGCGGAGCGCGGCAACAGCGACGAATAGGGACGACCCCGGCGGAATGGAACAGTTCGGGCGACCAGTTATAGTCAATCTGACGAGAACGCCTCCAGAGGAGGGTCCATGGTCCCCCGACGCCTCACCGCTCCCGATCCAGGCTGGACGATCGACACCGACATCATCGTGATCGGCTCCGGCGTCGCCGGACTCGTGACGGCCCTGCGGGCCCGAACGGCCGGACGCGTGCTGCTGGTCACCAAGGCGCTGCTCGACGACGGGTCCACCCGGTGGGCCCAGGGCGGCATCGCGGCGGCCCTGCACCCGGACGACTCCCCGGAGGAGCACCTCCGCGACACTCTCACCGCCGGCGTCGACCTCTGCGACGACGAGGCCGTACGTGTGCTCGTGACCGAGGGCCCCGACGCCGTACGCGAGCTGATCGAGCTCGGCGCCGAGTTCGACCGGAGCGAGGACGGGCAGGTCGCGCTGACCCGCGAGGGCGGCCACCTCAAGCGCCGCATCGCGCACGCGGGCGGCGACGCGACCGGCGCCGAGGTCAGCCGGGCGCTGCTGGCCAGGCTCAAGGACTCCGGCATCGAGGTCATCGAGCACGCCCTGGTGCTCGACCTGCTGATGGAGCAGGGGCGGGTCGCCGGGGTGACCCTGCACGTCATGGGGGAGGGCCGCCGGGACGGCGTCGGGGCCGTCCGTGCCCGCGCGGTGATCCTCGCGACCGGCGGCCTGGGCCAGGTCTTCCAGGCCACCACGAACCCGGAGGTGTCGACCGGCGACGGCGTCGCGCTCGCGCTGCGCGCCGGGGCGGCCGTGGCGGACCTGGAGTTCGTGCAGTTCCACCCCACTGTCATGTGGCTGGGCCCGGACGCCAAGGGACGGCAGCCACTGATCTCCGAGGCCGTACGCGGCGAGGGGGCGTACCTCATCGACGAGCGGGGCGACCGGTTCATGGCCGGGCGGCACCCGCTGGCCGACCTCGCCCCACGGGACGTCGTCGCCAAGGCGATCACGACGATGATGCGGGAGACCGGAGCCTCCTGCGCGTACCTCGACGGCCGGAACCTCGGGCCGCGGACCTGGGCGAACCGCTTCCCGACGATCCTCGCGGCCTGCGAGGAGCACGGAATCGACCCGGTGAACGAGCCGATCCCGGTGCTGCCGGCCGCGCACTACGCCAGCGGCGGCGTCCGTACGGACCTGTGGGGCCGCACGTCCGTCCCGGGCCTGTACGCCTGCGGCGAGGTCGCCTGCACCGGCGTGCACGGCGCGAACCGGCTCGCCTCGAACTCCCTCCTCGAGGGCCTGGTCTTCGGCCGGCGGATCGCCGAGGCGCTGTCCGCCGACCTCGCCGCCCAAGCCCCCCGGACCGCCGAGGAGGCCCCTCGGGCCGCAGGGGAAGCCTCTCGGGCCGCCGGGGAGCCGGCGCTGCTGGATCCCGGCGTGCGCGCGGAGGTGCAGCAGATCATGACCTCCTGTGCCGGCGTTCTGCGGAACGGTCCAGGACTGGAACGTGCGGCACGGGAGCTCGCCGCGCTCGCGGACCGTACGACCGACGAGCCGTGCACCGAGGCGTGGGAGGCGACCAACCTGCACACCGTCGCGTCCCTGATCGTGGCGGCGGCCCGGCGCCGTGAGGAGACCCGGGGCAGCCACTGGCGGGAGGACTTCCCCGACGCCGACCGGACCTGGCGCGGTCACCTGGTCTCGACCCTCGCCGCCGACGGAACCATCACGACGACCTACGAGCCCCGGGAGCTTTCTTGAACACCGAACTCGAGACGAGGCTGCGCGCCGCCGGACTGGATCCCCAGGCTGTGGACGGCCTCGTCCGTACGGCGCTGGCCGAGGACGGCGAGACGGACGTCACCAGCGAGCCGATCTTCCCGCCGACCGCCACCGGCCGCGCCGACATGGTGGCCCGGCAGCCCGGAGTGGTCGCCGGCCTCCCCGTCGCCGAGCTCGTCTTCGCCGCGGTCCTCGACCACTCCCCGCGGGTCCGCGAGGACCTGAAGGTCGTCATCCGCGTCGAGGACGGGTCCCGGATCGCGCCCGGCGACGTCCTGCTCACCGTCGAAGGCCCGCTGGTGCCGCTGCTGCGCGCGGAGCGCACCGCGCTGAACTTCCTCACCCACCTGTCCGGCGTCGCGAGCCTCACCCGCCGCTGGGCGGACGAGATCGCGCACACGAAGGCCCGCGTCCGGGACACCCGTAAGACGCTGCCGGGGCTGCGCGCGCTGCAGAAGTACGCCGTCCGCCTCGGCGGCGGTGTGAACCACCGCATGTCCCTCGCCGACGCCGCGCTGATCAAGGACAACCACGTGGCCGCCGCCGGGTCGGTGACCGCCGCGTTCACCGCCGTGACCAGGCCGGGCCTGCACGTCCAGGTCGAGTGCGACACCCTCGACCAGGTGCGCGAGGCGCTGGCCGCCGGGGCGCGCTCGATCCTGCTGGACAACATGGGCGTCGCCGAGCTGACCGAGGCCGTACGCCTGACCGACGGCCGGGCCGAGCTGGAGGCCAGCGGCGGGCTCACCATTGACGGGGCCCGCGCTGTGGCCGAGACCGGAGTCGACTACCTTGCGGTGGGGGCGCTGACCCATTCGGCAGGCGCGCTCGACATCGGCCTTGACCTCTCGACAGCGGGGACCTGATGCTGCTCACGATCGACGTCGGTAACACCCACACGGTGCTGGGCCTCTTCGAAGGGGAGGAGGTCATCGAGCACTGGCGCATCAACACCGACTCCCGGCGTACCGCGGACGAGATCGCGGTCGTCCTGCAGGGCCTCGTCCAGCAGAGCCCGCTGCTGGCCGACACCGACATCAGCGGCATCGCGCTGTGCTCCACCGTCCCCTCGGTCCTGCACGAGATGCGGGAGATGTGCCGCCGCTACTACGGCGACGTCACCGCCGTCATCGTCGAACCCGGCGTCAAGACCGGCGTGCCGATCCGGATGGACAACCCCAAGGAGGTCGGCTCCGACCGGATCATCAACAGCCTGGCGGCCGGCCACCTCCACGGCGGCCCCGCGATCGTCGTCGACTTCGGCACCGCGACGACGTTCGACGCCGTCTCCTCCAAGGGCGAGTACGTCGGCGGCGCCATCGCCCCCGGCATCGAGATCTCGGTCGACGCGCTGTCCGCGCGCGGCGCGCAGCTCCACAAGGTCGAGCTCGTACGGCCCCGCAGCGTCATCGGCAAGAACACCGTCGAGGCGCTGCAGTCCGGCATCATCTACGGCTTCGCCGGCCAGGTGGACGGCGTCGTACGCCGCATGTCGGAGGAACTGGCCGACGACCCGGAGGAGGTCACCGTCGTCGCGACCGGCGGCCTCGCCCCGCTCGTCCTGGAGGAGGCCCGCAGCATCGACGTGTACGAGCCGTGGCTGACGCTCATCGGCCTGCGCCTGGTCTACGAGCGCAACGTCGGCGTCTCCGGCTGAGCCGGCGGCCGCACGCCTCCGCCGACCGGTCGGCCCGGCCGGTCAGCCGTGCAGCGTGACGACGTACCCGTCGAGGTCGCGGAAGGCGAACATCCGGCCGAACGGGCTGTCGGAGGGCGGCCGGACGATCGCGACTCCGGCCGCGGCGAGGTCGTCGTGCGCCTTGTCGGCGTCGTCGGTCTTCAGCCACAGTGCCACGCCGAGCCCGGCCGGCCCGGCGTCCAGGTCCAGGCCGGGCAGCGGCTCGCGCACGGCGAAGCTGATCGGCTCCGTGGCGAAGACCACCGCGCCCGGCGGTGACGCCGGCGCCCGCCGGAGGCCGAGGTGCTTCTCGTAGAAGGCGGCCGCCGCGGCGACATCGCGCACCTGAAGAGCGACGAAGTCGGGTCCGCTCACTGTCATGTTCGACTCCCGGGTGTATGTCAGAGTTTTGACATGGGGAGCGTATGTCAGGATGTTGACATGACGCAAGACGAACTCGACGCCAGCGTGGGTTACGTGCTCAAACGGGCGCAGGCCGCGCTGCGCGGCGCCATGGACGCCGCCCTGCGCGAGCATGGGCTGACCACCCCGCAGTACGTCTGCCTCGAACTGCTCGACCAGCGACCGGGTCTGTCCAACGCCGAGCTCGCCCGAGGTGCCTTCGTGAGCCGTCAGTCGATGAACGTCGTCCTGCGCGGCCTGGAGGAAGGCGGGCTCGTCGAGCGTCCGGCGCAGGCGGCTCACGGGCGGGCGCTGCCCGTCCGCCTGACCGCCGAGGGCAGGGAGCGGCTTCGTCGCGCCCACGCCGACGTCTTCGAGATCGAGCGGCGCATGGTCGGCGTCCTCGGCCCCGAACGCGTGGAGCCGCTTCTCGCGGACCTGACCCGCATGGCCGAAGGCCTTGGCGGCTGAACGCACGGCGGCCCGACGGCCGAGGAGGGCTCGCCGGGCCGGTAGCCTTTTTCATCGTGAGCGAGTCGTACGACGATCTTCCGGAGCAGATGCGGGTCCGCCGTGAGAAGGTGGACCGGTTGCGCGAGCAGGGCGTGGACCCCTACCCCCTGGGGTTCCCGCGCACCGCGACGATCGCGGAGGTCCGCGCGAAGTACCCCGACCTCGAGCCGGGCGCGTCGACCGGGGACAAGGTCGGCGTGACCGGCCGCGTCATCCTGGCCCGCAACACCGGCAAGCTCTGCTTCGCCACGATCCGCGACGGCAGCGGCGACATCCAGGTCATGCTCTCGCTGGCCAACGTCGGCCCGGAGGCCCTGGAGTCCTGGAAGCGCGACATCGACCTCGGCGACCACGTCGGCGTCGAGGGTGAGGTGATCACCTCCCGGCGCGGCGAGCTGTCGATCATGGCCGACCGGTACGCGCTGACCTCCAAGTCGCTGCGCCCGCTCCCGGAGAAGCACGCCGGCCTGACCGACCCCGAGCAGCGGGTCCGCATGCGCTACGTCGACCTGATCGTCAACGACGAGGCGCGGCGCATGGCCCGCCTGCGCAGCGACACGGTCCGCGCGATCCGCGAGTACCTCACCGGCCGTGAGTTCCTCGAGGTCGAGACGCCGATGCTGCAGCCGATCCACGGCGGCGCGGCCGCACGTCCGTTCGCCACGCACATCAACGCGTACGACATGGACCTCTACCTGCGGATCGCCATCGAGCTGTACCTCAAGCGGCTCGTCGTCGGGGGCATCGAGAAGGTCTTCGAGATCAACCGCAACTTCCGCAACGAGGGCGCGGACTCCACGCACAACCCCGAGTTCACGATGCTCGAGGCGTACGAGGCGTACGGCGACTACGACACGATCGCCACCCTTACCCGTGAGCTGTACCAGGCCGCGGTGGTCGCCGCGCTCGGCACAACGGTCGTCGTCCACAAGGACCAGGAGATCGACCTCGCCGGCGACGAGTGGCCGCAGGTCACCCTGTACGGCGCGGTCTCCGAGGCGGTCGGCGAGGAGATCACCACCGGGACGCCGATCGAGGACGTCCGGAAGATCTTCGAGCAGCGCGACCTGGAGTTCGACCCCAAGTGGGGGCAGGGCAAGCTGGTCCAGGAGCTGTTCGAGGCGCTGGTGGAGCACACCCTCGTCCAGCCGACGTTCGTGCGCGACTACCCCCTCGAGACCTCGCCGCTCGCCCGTACCCACCGCGACGACCCGCTGCTCACCGAGAAGTGGGACCTCATCGGCTTCGGCACCGAGCTGGGCACCGGCTACTCCGAGCTCATCGACCCGATCGAGCAGCGCCGCCGGCTGACCGAGCAGTCCCTGCTGGCCGCCGGCGGTGACGCGGAGGCCATGCAGCTCGACGAGGACTTCCTCCGCGCCCTGGAGTACGCCATGCCCCCCACGGGCGGTGTCGGCATCGGCATCGACCGCATGATCATGGCCTTCACCGGCAAGAACATCCGCGAGACGATCCTGTTCCCGCTGGTCAAGCCGGAGTGACCCGCGCGAGCCCCCGTCGTGCGGGGGCTCGCTCTGCCTTTCGCGTCATTTCACCGACGGATCCGCACGTCGGCGCAGGGGTAACCCTATCCAGGGTGATGACTCGTTGACAGGTGGTGAGTCGGGGCCGATTCTGTGCTCATCCATCGGCGGCTCGACCGCCGATCCCGCGGGCCGGTGACCGAATGGCGGGCGGCTTCGCGACCGCGGGCCGCGCTCAGGTCAACCGGGAGGTCACCCATGAGTACGCGTCGGCTCCACGGTCCGGTCCTGTCCCTGTACCGGGTCGTGATCGGGCTGCTGTTCGTGTTCCACGGCGCAGCGTCGATCTTCGGGGTGTTCGGCGGCAACCGCGGCACCGGTCACGCCATCGCGGCCGGCACCTGGCCGGGCTGGTACGCCGCCCTGATCCAACTGGTCTGCGGCGGGCTCGTCCTCGTCGGGCTGCTGACCCGTCCCGCCGCGACCCTCGCCTCCGGCTCCATGGCGTACGCCTACTTCACCGTCCACATCAAGAACGGGATCATCCCGCTGCAGAACGGCGGCGAGCCGGCCGCGATGTTCAGCTGGGCGTTCCTGCTGATCGCCGTCTTCGGCCCCGGCGTGTGGGCCCTGGACTCGGTGCTCCGCCGCCCGAACCGGGCGGTCGCCGCCCGTCCCGCCGACTCCCAGCCCGACGTCGCCGCGAGGGCGTGAGGACCGATCGACGACGGCCGTGGCCGGTCTCCCCTCCGTGCGGAGGGGAGCCCGGGCGAGGTCGTCATCGAGCTCGCCGCCGCGGGGGTCAACTTCAGGGACGTGTACGAGCGGCAGGGCGTCTATCCGAAGGAGACGCCGG
>NZ_JBFAUT010000040.1:0-80947 GCF_040679475.1 Actinoallomurus sp. NPDC052274 | reverse complement strand
CGGCCGGGCGCGCGCCGCGTCGCCGCGGCCACCGCGGTCGGCGCGGCGGTGGTGGTGATCGGCGGCCACGCCTGCGCGCCAGGCTGGCCGCCGCGCGGCTGGCTGGTCGTGACCTGCGACGTCGGCCAGGGCGACGGGCTCGTGCTCGCCGCCGGCCCCGGCCGGGCCGTGGTCGTCGACACCGGTCCCGATCCCCACTCGATCGACCGTTGCCTGCGCGCCCTGCGGATCCACGCCGTGCCGTTGCTCGTGCTGACCCACCCGCACGCGGACCACGTCGGCGGGGTGCCCGGCGTCCTGCGCGGCCGTGCCGTCGGGACCGTTCTGATCAGTCCCGACAGCGAGGGGGAGGAGCGGCGCCTGCTCGTCGGAAGACGCGTGGTCCCCGCCGGGATCGGCGACGTCTGGTCCGCGGGATCGCTGACCCTGCGCGTGCTCGGCCCGCTCATCACGCTTCCCGTGTCGACCCGCGACCCCGGAACCGAGGTGAACAACGCCAGCGTGGTGCTGTTCGCCCAGTGGCCGGGGCTGACGGTGCTCCTCGGCGGAGACGTCGAGGTCGAGGCTCAGCGGATGCTGCTCGCCGCCGGAGTGCCGCAAACGGACGTCCTCAAGGTCCCCCACCATGGCTCGTCGCACCAGGACCCGGACTTCCTGGCCGCCGTGCACGCGCGGATCGCGGTGACCTCGGTCGGCGCGCACAACGACTACGGGCATCCGGCGCCGTCGACGATGTCCCTGCTCGCCCACCTGCACTTACGCGCCTACCGCACGGACCGCGACGGCGACGTCGCCGTCGTCCGCTCCCGGAGCGGCCCCGCGGTGGTCACCCGGCACGCCGGTCATCGCTGACCGGCGCGTTGGCCGGGCAGCACGGCCGACCGCAGCCCACTGGTAAGGGCGCGCACGCTCAACGGCGGATTCGTCATACCGGTCGGTCGAGTCGGCGACCGGGAGGGCTTCCGGCCATGTCCGAGGCGTACCGAATGCTCGGCGATCGTGGTCCGGGGAAGGGCGAGAAGCCCACATGTCGGCGCCACGGGCGAGGGCCTTCCCGAGCATCCGGTACGGCCTGCACGACCATCCCGCGCGGAAACAACGGACAAATCGACCAGCTTCGCAGGATGCGGCGACCGGTGGCCTGGTCGGTCGGGTCGTTGGTCAGCCGGCCTGCAGGATCTCCTTGACCAGTTCGTACGAGTGGAGGCGGGCGGAGGGATCACCGACGTTGGTCGAGATCATCAGCTCGTCCGGCTGGGTGCGGTCCAGCAGGTCGAGCAGCCCCTTGCGCACCGTCTCCGGGCCGCCGATCACATGGGACTCGGTGATCGTGCCGATGGCCTCGCGCTCCTGAGGTGTGTACGGATACGCCTGTGCCTCCTCCGGCGTCGGCAACGGCCCGGGCTTGCCGGTCCGCAGCCGCAGCATGGACAGGCCCATGGGCGCGGCGAGCCGTTCCGCCTCCTCATCGGTGCCGGCGCAGACCACGGCGGCGGTCACCATGGCGTGCGGCCGGGACAGGGTCTCCGACGGCTGGAAGGTCGAGCGGTACAGCTCCAGGGCGGGCTCGGTGAACCGCGCGCTGAAGTGGTGGGCGAACGCGAACGGCAGACCGAGCGCGCCCGCGAGCTGCGCGCTGTAGCCGCTGGAACCCAGCAGCCAGACCTCCGGCGGGTTCTCGGCGGCGGGCACCGCCCTGATCCCGAGCGACGATCCGCCGAGGAACGCCCGCAGCTCGGCGAGGTGGCGCGGGAAGTCCTCGACGTTCAGGTCAGCGCTCCGCCGCAGCGCGTACGCGGTCGCCTGGTCCGTACCGGGTGCCCGGCCGATGCCGAGGTCGATCCGCCCGGGGTGCAGGGCCTCCAACATGCCGAACTGCTCGGCGACGACCAACGGCGCGTGGTTGGGCAGCATCACCCCGCCGGAGCCGACCCGCAGGGTCGACGTCGCCTCCGCCAGATGCGCGATCAGCACCGGGGGCGAGGAGCTGGCGATCCCCGGCATGTTGTGGTGCTCGGCGACCCACAGCCGGTGGTAGCCCAGGCGTTCGACGGCCCGCGCCAGGTCGACGCTGGCGCGCAGCGCGGCCCCGGGGGTCGTATCCGAGCTCACCGGGACGAGATCGAGCACGGAAAGCGGCAGTTCATGAAGTTCGGACACCTTCGAACAACCCGCGGCGGAAAGAAGGGATTCCCGCTGCGGCCCGGATCACACGGGGGACCGGCCGATCCCGATCGGGCGAGCCGTCCGGTGTGCGGGGACGTGCTGATCGGCGGCATCATTGGACAATGCCCCGAGGAATCTCCAGTGCCCCCCGACCGCACGGGTTCCTGCGCCGTGTGGTTCGCGCCCCTCTTTGGATCTATCACCGGAACCTCGGCTTCCTGCTCGGCAAGCGTTTCCTCTACCTCGCCCATCAGGGACGACTCAGCGGGCTGCGCCGCGAGACCGTCCTGGAGGTGGTGAAGCTCGACCATGAGGCGGGCGAGGTCATCGTCTTCTCCGGCTGGGGCAACCGCGCGGACTGGGTGAAGAACCTCCGGGCGGGCCGGGCGCTGGAGCTCCGGATCGGACATCTTCGGTTGCTGGAGCCGGAGCACCGCTTCCTGCCCGACGAGGAGCGGCGCGCCGTACTCGTCGAGTACAAGGACGCCCACCCGCTGGCCTGGCGGACCCTCGCGCGTCTGCTGGGCCTGCCGAAGGATCCCAAGAACGACGACATCGGTGATCTGCGGGCCGTCGCCTTCCGCCCGAGCGGCTGGGACCAGTCGCACTGAGCCCACCCGGCTTTGCCGCGAGCCCATCGAATTCGACGCGCGCCGAGCGGCGATGACGCGGGCAGCGGACGGCGGACCGGACGGACACCGGACCGGACGGATGGCGAATCGGACGGACAGCGGACCCGACGGACGGCGGCGGATGGGCGATGCCGGGTCTCAGGCCGTGGCATGCTGCATGCGTGTCTTCCGAACGCCTAACCCTGATCGTCGGCGACGAGGAACTGCTCGTCGACCGGGCGATCGGCGACGTCGTCGCCGCGGCCCGCGCTCGCGAGGCCGACGTCGAGGTCCATGAGCTGACCCCCGCCTCCCTCGCGCCGGGCGCCCTGGCGGAGCTGACCTCGCCGTCGCTGTTCGGCGGTGGGCGGGTGGTCGTCCTGCGTTCCGCCCAGGACTTCGGCAAGGACCTGGCCGCGGAGATCGGCCGGTACGCCGCGAACCCCGCCGACGACATCGACTTCGTCGTCGTACACGCGGGTGGTGCCAAGGGCAAGGCGCTGCTCGACGCGCTGACCAAGGCGGGTGCCCGCAAGGTCACCTGCCAGAAGATCACGAGGCCGGGCGATCGCGTCGGGTTCGTCCGCGCGGAGATCCGCCGGGCGGGCGGGAGCATCGGGGAGGACGCGGCCCGTACCCTCCTCGACGCGGTCGGCACCGACCTGCGGGAGCTGGCCAGCGCGTGCAGTCAGCTCGTCGCCGACACCGGCGGGAAGATCACCGACGAGGCGGTCGGCCGGTATCACCGGGGACGCGCGGAGGTCAGCGGGTTCACCGTCGCCGACCGGGCGGTGGAGGGCAAGCTCGCCGAGGCGCTGGAACAGCTGCGCTGGGCGCTGGCGACGGGCGTCGCCCCGGTCCTCATCACCAGCGCGCTGGCTCAGGGCGTACGGTCGCTCGCCAAGGTCGGTGGCGCGCCACGTGGCCTGCGCGGCGCCGGGCTGGCCAAGGAACTCGGCATGCCCCCCTGGAAGATCGATCGGGTGCGTGCGCAGCTGCGCGGCTGGGAGCCGGCGGGGGTGGCGCGGGCGCTGCAGGTCGTGGCCGAGACCGATGCCCAGGTCAAGGGCGGCGGCGCGGATCCGGCGTACGCGCTGGAGAAGGCGATCGCGCAGATCGTCGCCGCCCGCGCTGGACGCTGAGGCTCTTACCGGCCGGTCTTCCCCGCCGACGGGATAAATCGGTTTGATCTCATTCGCCGGTACTTCACCCTTGCTCCATGAACAAGACCAAGGAACCGCGCCTCGGCGTCGACTTCGGTCGGGTGATCCAGGGAGGCGTCACGGAAGCGGGGGAGGAGGACACGACCTTCCTCGGCGGCGGCCTCGAACAGGCGCTGCGCACGCCGGCCACGTCGGGGACGTTCGAGGTGCTGCCCCGGCTCGTCGCCCGCTTCGGCGGACGGGCGTGGGTGATCTCCGAGTGCGGCGAAGGCGTGCAGCGGCGGACGCTGCAGTGGCTCGACCACCATGACTTCTACCGGCGCACCGGCATCGCACGCGGCAACGTCCGCTTCTGCCGCCGCCGCGCGGACAAGGCCGGGCACTGTACGGAACTCGGCATCACCCACATGATCGACGACCGGCTGGGCGTGCACGCCGCGTTGCGCGACGTCGTGCCGCACCTCTTCCTCTTCGGGCCCCAGCCGGCCGAGCCGCCCGGCTGGGTACGGCACGCCCTGACCTGGGCGGACGTGGAGGCGATGATCGACGAATGCGACTGACCCCGGCGGCTCCCGTCCCGGATCGCGCGGCGAGGGCCGCTGCGGTGGCCGGTCGAGCCCGGCCGACGGGAGGAAAGCACGACAAGCCGACGGGAGGAAAGCACAACAACGCCGTGCCCCGGCGAGGGGACACGGCGTCGCTGACGCGTCGGTGGGCCTTACTTGGCCTGCAGCTCGGCGGCGCGCTTGGCGATCGCCGACTTGCGGTTGGCCGCCTGGTTCTTGTGGATGACGCCCTTGCTCACGGCCTTGTCGAGCTTGCGCGAAGCGTTACGCAGCTCGGCGAGGGTGGCCTCGGCGTCGCCGGACTCGGCGGCCTCACGGAACTTGCGGATCGCGGTCTTCAGCTCGGACTTGACCGCCTTGTTACGCAGGCGAGCCTTCTCGTTCTGCTTGTTCCGCTTGATCTGGGACTTGATGTTCGCCACGAAAGAAGCCTCAGGTCTTAAGTCGATGGATTGGGGGCGCGGGACCTGTCGCGCCCACACGCAGTGGAACAGCCTACCAAGGTTTCTCAGCGGCCCCAACACGGCCGTCCGGCGCCGCCCCTGCCGGAGCCCCGGGCCGTACGGCGAGAGCATGGCACGGGGCATGGGACCATGGAAGACGCTGAATCCGTCACGTCCTGAGGAACCCGGTGCCGCCCGTACCGAACCAGACCGATCCCGCGGTGATTCGCAACTTCTGCATCATCGCGCATATCGACCACGGCAAGTCGACCCTCGCCGACCGCATGCTGCAGCTCACCGGCGTGGTCGAGGAGCGTCAGATGCGCGCCCAGTATCTCGACCGGATGGACATCGAGCGCGAGCGCGGCATCACGATCAAGAGCCAGGCCGTGCGCCTGCCGTGGAAGGACCACGTCCTCAACCTGATCGACACGCCGGGGCACGTCGACTTCTCGTACGAGGTCTCGCGGTCGCTGGCCGCGTGCGAGGGGGCCGTGCTGCTGGTCGACGCCGCGCAGGGCATCGAGGCGCAGACGCTGGCCAACCTCTACCTCGCGCTCGAGGCGGACCTGCACATCATCCCGGTGCTCAACAAGATCGACCTGCCCGCCGCGCAGCCGGACAAGTACGCCGAGGAGTTGGCCGGCATCATCGGCTGCGACCCCGCCGAGGTGCTGCGCGTGTCGGGCAAGACCGGCGAGGGCGTCACCGAGTTGCTCGACAACATCGTCGCGACCGTTCCGGCGCCCGTGGGCGACTCGGACGGTCCGGCCCGCGCGCTGATCTTCGACTCGGTGTACGACACCTATCGCGGTGTCGTCACCTATGTCCGGGTGATCGACGGGCACCTGTCGCGGCGCGAGAAGAGCCTGATGATGTCCACCAAGGCGGCGCACGACACCCTCGAGGTGGGCGTGATCTCGCCCGAGCCCAAGCCGGTCACCGGCCTCGGCGTCGGCGAGGTCGGTTACCTGATCACCGGGGTCAAGGACGTCCGCCAGGCCCGGGTGGGCGACACCGTGACGATCGCGTCCGCGCCCGCCGCGGAGGCGCTCGGCGGTTACCAGGATCCGAAGCCGATGGTGTTCTCGGGCCTGTATCCGGTGGACGGCGACGACTACCCCGAGCTGCGCGACGCCCTCGACAAGCTGCGCCTGAACGACGCCGCGCTCGTCTACGAGCCGGAGACCTCTCTCGCGCTGGGCTTCGGGTTCCGCTGCGGCTTCCTCGGCCTGCTCCACATGGAGATCGTGCGCGAGCGGCTGGAGCGGGAGTTCGACCTGTCGCTCATCTCCACCGCGCCGAACGTCGTGTACCGCGTGGTCATGGAGAACGGCGACGAGCATCGGGTCACCAACCCGAGCGAGTTCCCCGAGGGCAAGATCGGCGCGGTGTACGAGCCGATCGTCAAGGCGACGATCCTGTCCCCGAGCGACCACATCGGCGCGATCATGGAGCTGTGCCAGGGCCGCCGTGGCGTCATGCTCGGCATGGACTACCTGTCCGAGGACCGCGTCGAGATCCGCTACACCCTGCCGCTGGCCGAGATCATCTTCGACTTCTTCGACCAGCTGAAGTCGCGGACCCGCGGATACGCCTCGCTCGACTACGAAACGAGCGGGGAGCAGGAGTCGGACCTGGTCAAGGTCGACATCCTGCTGCAGGGCGAGTCGGTCGACGCCTTCAGCCAGATCGTGCACAAGGACAAGGCCCGCGAGTACGGCCTGATGATGACGGCCAAGCTCAAGGAGCTCATCCCGCGCCAGCAGTTCGAGGTCCCGATCCAGGCGGCGATCGGCGCGCGGGTCATCGCCCGGGAGAATATCCGGGCGATCCGCAAGGACGTCCTGGCCAAGTGCTACGGCGGTGACATCTCCCGCAAGCGCAAGCTGCTGGAGAAGCAGAAGGAAGGCAAGAAGCGGATGAAGACGATCGGCCGGGTCGACGTCCCGCAGGAGGCCTTCGTCGCCGCGTTGTCGACCGGCACGGCCGCGGAGAAGAAGAAGTAACCGCGTCTCGGATCGTCTCCTCCGGGGCAGGCTGGATCTGAGTCAGCCGAGAATTCTGGAGGAGACGATGGTGGACGTCGGCCGGGTGGGGATCTGGAGCATCGGGTTCCGCAACGACGATCCGAGCGCCGCGAACGAGATCCGCGACGCGGCGGCCGAGCTGGAGGAGCTCGGGTACGGCGCGATCTGGCTGGGCGGCAGCCCCGGCGTGCACCACGCCGTGCCGCTCCTGGAGGCGACCTCCCGGATCGTGGTGGCGACCGGGATCCTCAACATCTGGGAGTACGACGCGGCCGACGTCGCGGACCGGCAGAAGGCGGTGTCCGCCGCGTACCCGGGCCGGTTCCTGCTCGGCCTGGGCGCGAGCCACCCCGGCCTGGTCAAGGCCTATGACAAGCCGTACTCCGCGATGACGCGGTATCTCGACGGCCTCGACGCCGCCGGCTCGCCGTCCGCGGAGCGGGTCCTGGCCGCGCTCGGCCCGCGCATGCTGGAGCTGGCCCGCGACCGTACGGCGGGCGCCCACCCCTACCTCGTGACCCCGGAGCACACGGCTCGGGCACGTGAGGTCCTCGGCCCGGATCGCCTCCTCGCCCCGGAGGTCAAGGTGGTGCTCGACACCGATCCCGAACGGGCACGCGCCACGGCCCGGCAGCACCTAGACTTCTACCTGAAGCTGCCCAACTACACCAACAACCTGCTGCGGCTCGGCTTCACCGAGGACGACTTCGCCGACGGCGGCAGTGACCGGCTCGTCGACGCGGTCGTCGCGTGGGGCGACGCCGAGGCGGTACGGCGGCGCGTCGCCGCCCACCGGGACGCGGGCGCGGACCACGCCGCCCTCCAGGTCCTGAACGGAGATCCAAACGGACTGCCCCGGGCGCAGTGGCGCGAGCTCGCCACCGCGCTCGACCTGCGCTGACCCGTAAGATCTACGCTGATCCGTCAGATCCGGGCCGATTCGCCCGGATGGAGCAGGACGAGCCGGTCGGTCAGGCCGACGCGGTCGAACGCGCCGGTCAGCGCCTCGGCGTTCTCGGTGAAGTGCCGCCAGCCGTCGAAGTGCACGGGCACGACTCGACGCGCCCGCAGGATCTCCGCGGCGGCCGCGGTCTGTTCGCTGTTCAGGGTGAGCAGCGCGCCGTCGAGCACTCCCGGACGCGCGGCGCCGGCGAACATCACCGCAACGTCCACCGGAGCGAACCGCGCGGCGATCCGTTCGACCAGCTCGAGCGAGGCGTTGTCGCCGCTCACGTAGACGGTCGGCAGGTCCGGGCCGGTCAGTACGAAGCCGGTGACCTCTCCGGTGACCGGCTCACAGCCGTCCGGCCCGTGCCTCGCCGGAACCGCCGTCACGGTCAGGTCGCCGGCGCCGGGCCGCCGGACGGTGTACGAGCTCCAGGGCGCGAGGCCGGTGGCGGTCCCGCCCAGGCGGGCGGCGCCGCTCGGAGTGGTGAGTACGACCGGCGCCGTCCGCAGGAACTCACGGCCGGAGTGATCGAGGTTGTCCGGGTGCTGGTCGTGTGAGAGCAGGACGAGATCGACCTCGCCGACGGCGGAGGCGCCGATCGCCGCAGGCGCGATCTTGGTGAGCGTCGCGCCGGACGGGCTGCGGTACTCACCCGGAGGGTCGAAGGTCGGATCGGTGAGCAGGCGCAGGCCGCCGATCTCCAGGACGGCCGTCGGGCCGCCCACGGCCGTGACCGCCAGACCGAAGTGCGGGCCGGACGCGGTGCCGCTCTGGACCGACCGTATGTTCGCCATTACTCCTCCTCATGGAAAAACCGGCAACTTGCCATGAGGTGGAGCCTAGAGGCTCTCATGGAGAAGTGCAACGGATACCATGAGATACATGAGCGACGATGGGATTCCCGGCGAGCGGCGCTTTCCTGCGTTGGCACTCGTCAACACCCGTATCCAGCGGTCCGGGGTGCCCGAGGACGTCCTGGCGGACCCGGCCGCCGTCCGCGACTGGCTCGCCGAGCGCGGCCTGATCTCCGTCGACGCCCAGGTGGACGAGACGCAGGCGGCCGCGGTGCGCGCGTTCCGGGAATCGCTGCGGGTCCTCCTGTCGGCGTGGGAGAGGCGTTCCGCGCCGCCGCCCGGGGACCTGGCGGTGCTGAACGCCGCGCTGACCGCTCCCGCGGTGGTGTGGGACGACGGCGGGCCGAGGCGCGTACGGCGGCCGGTTCCCGATGAGATCCAGGGCGCGCTGGCCGACCTGGCCGCGAACGCCGTCGACCTGCTCACCGGGGAGAAGGCGGCGTCGCTGGCCGCTTGCGGGGCCCACGGGTGCATCCGGTTCTTCGTCCGGGCCCACGCCGCACGCCAGTGGTGCTCCAACCGGTGCGGCGACCGGGTTCGTGCCGCGCGTCACTACGCCCGCCGCCGCTCGGCCGCCGGCTCCTGACCTACGACGCCGCGGGCCGTCTCGGCCGGCTGAGTCCGTCAGAAGGCGGGCGCGGCGCGTGAGGGAATTCACGGGGCAGCGGCCCGGCCGGTGCGTCGGCCGTGGCCGCGGCGGGTTCCGGGTCGTCCGAAGCCGCTGTCCGGAATCTCCGGCTTGTGGATGTTCGGGTTGCGTCATCCGATAAGGGGAATGGGTCGTGTCCGCGATGACCTAGGGAGGATCAGTGGACGCGGCCATGGCAGGGCCGGAGACGTGCGACGGCGACCCGCGGGGGCTCGACCGCGGCGCACCGGCCGAAATGACCATCATCGGGGCGATCACCCTTCCGGGTACGGAACGTTCGGTCGCCGACGGGCGCCGGTTCGTCCGGGAGACGCTCGGTGGGCGGCACCCCGCGGGCGACGCGGTGAAACTCAGCGTCAGCGAACTCGCCACCAACGCGGTCAAGCACACCGCGAGCGGTACGGGCGGCCAGATCACCATCAGGCTCGCCGCCGCCGACAACGCCGTCCGCGCCGAGGTGACCAACGACGGGGCCACCGGCCCGGAGCCACGGCTCGCGAACCGGCCGGAGGTGGACGCCGAGCACGGCCGGGGGCTGATCCTCATCGACACGGTCGCGGACCGGTGGGGCGTGACGCGAAGCGTCGACCGTACGACGGTCTGGGCGGAGTTCTCGTACTGACGACCGCGTCCGACGGTGACGCATCGCGGGCCTCCGGCCCGCTCGGCACCGGTAGAGCCCGGTGCGCCGTCAGAGGCACCCCCGCGCTGACGGCAGACTTGAGACGTGCCCTCGACCCTGCCCGACGGAGACCCGGTCCCGAACGACGGAGCGTTGCCCGCCAGTGCCCTCGACGGCCTCGGTGACCGCCCCTTCGGCTTCTACGTACACGTGCCGTTCTGCGTGACCCGCTGCGGCTACTGCGACTTCAACACCTACACCGCGACCGAACTGCGCGGCGCCTCCCGGGAGGCGTACGCCGACACGGCCATCGCGGAGATCCGGCTGGCCCGCCGCGTGCTCGGCGACGCCGACCTGCCCGTCCAGACGGTGTTCGTGGGAGGCGGCACGCCCACCCTGCTGCCCGCCGACGACCTCGGCCGGATCCTCGACGCGATCGACAAGGAGTTCGGCCTGGCGGCGGCCGCCGAGGTGACGACCGAGGCCAATCCGGAGACGGTCGATCCCGGCTACCTCGCGCGTCTCCGCCAGGCGGGCTTCACGCGGATGTCGTTCGGGATGCAGAGCGCGCGCCAGCACGTGCTGGCCGTCCTCGACCGTACGCACACGCCCGGCAGGCCGCAGCAGTGCGTCCGGTGGGCCCGGGAGGCCGGCTTCGAGCACGTCAACCTCGACCTCATCTACGGCGCGCCGGGGGAGAGCGCCACGGACTGGCAGGCCAGCCTGGACGCCGTCCTGGAGGCCGGTCCCGACCACGTCTCGGCCTACGCGCTGATCGTCGAGGAGGGCACCCGGCTGGCCGCGCAGGTCCGCCGGGGACAGGTCGCCGCGCCGGACGACGACGCCATGGCCGACCGCTACCTCGCCACCGAACGGACCCTGAGCGCCCACGGCCTGCACTGGTACGAGATCTCCAACTGGGCGGCGGACGAGGACGCCCGGTGCCGCCACAACCTCCTGTACTGGACCGGCGGCGACTGGTGGGGGATCGGGCCGGGCGCGCACAGCCACGTCGGCGGCACCCGCTGGTGGAACGTCAAGCACCCCGCCGCGTACGCCGACCGCCTCGCGTCCGGCGTCACCCCCGCGCACGCCCGCGAGGTCCTCGACACCGCCGACCGGCGGTTCGAACGCGTCATGCTGGAGCTGCGGCTGGCCGAGGGATGCCCGCTCGACCTGCTCGACGACGCCGCCGTCCGCCGCGCGGTCGCCGACGGACTCCTCGTCCCCGAGGCGTACGACGCGGGCCGCGCCGTGCTCACGCTGCGCGGACGGCTGCTGGCCGACGCGGTCGTCCGCGACCTGACCCCGTGAGGCGGACCGTCACCGGACGATGGGCCAGCAGAGCCACTTCGGGATGACGTACACCTCGCCTTTGTTCGCCCGCAGCGCGGCGATGATGAGAAAGACCACGTGCGCGACGCCGTACGCCAGCATCGCCGGGATGGCGACGATCGCGCCGATCCCGAGCGTCGCCAGGGAGACGACGAAGCCCGCGAGGATCACGAGGAAGCTGGTCACGGCGAGGTTCAGCGCCTGCGCGCCGTGAAAGCGCAGGTAGGGCGAGTGGTCCTTCCGCGCCAGATAAACGACGAGCGGCGCGACGAAGCCGACCGCGAACTGCCCGATGTAGGCGAGCATCGCCCACGTGGTCTCGTCGACCGCCGCGAAGCCCTGGCGCGGCGGCCCGTAGCCGTACGGGACCGGCGGTCCCGCGTACGGCGGCCCGGGTCGGTTCGGCGGCGCGCCGTAGGGCGGCGGTTCGGGCGGTCCGCCGTACGGCTGCGCCTCGGGGCCGGGCCGCGGCCCGGCCGGCGGGCCGTACGGGCCGGTGTGCGGACCCGGCTGTGCCCCGGCCGGTCCGCCGTACGAGCCGGAGTGGGGGCCCGGCTGCGGGCCGGTCGGCGGGCTGTACGGGCCGGGGTGGGGGCCCGGCTGCGGGCCGTACGGACCCGGCTGCGGCCCGGAACCGGGACCCGGCTGCGGCGACCCGTACCAGGGGCCACCGGGCGGCGGACCGTCCGGAGACGCCGGTCCGCTCATGAGCGGATCCGGCGGCTCGAAGGACGGCCGGGGGTCCCGCGGCTCGGGCGGGCGCTGGTCCTGAGGTTCGGATGGCCGGGAGTCCTGCGGCTCGGGCGGACGCGGGTCCTGAGGTTCGGACGGTTCGGAGTCTCGGGGCGCGGGCGGGCGCGGGTCCTGCGGCTCGGTCACGGGGTTTCCTAGCGGAAGATCGGCCAGGCGGCGATCGACGGCAGGCGGTACCACTCACAGCGGTTGGCGCCGATCGCGGCCTTGACGACGCAGAAGAACTCGACGGCGAGGACCGCCAGCAGGATCAGCAGCCCGGTCATCCCGATGAGGTACAGCGTCGAGAACGCGAGGAGGTTGCAGACGATCATCGCGATCGACAGGTTCAGCGCCTGGACGGCGTGGAACCGCGCGAATCGCGAGGATCGGCCCCTGGCCAGGTAGACGATGGCCGGGGCGACGATCCCGACGACGAACATCCCGACGTAGGCGGGAACGGCCCACCTCTCGTCCTCGTCGGTGACCGGCCCGCCGGGGGCCATCGGCTCGCGGTGCCGCTTCGCCGGCTTCGGCGGGGCGTGGCCCGCGCCATGCCCCGGGTGCCGCTGCGGCGCGCCGTACGGCTGCGGAGAGTATCCGCCCTGGTAACCGCCCTGACCGTACCCTCCTTGGCCGTAGCCGGCCTGGGGGTACCCCGGCTGCGGGTACGGCGCGTGCCCATGGCCTCCGTGCCCGGGACCGTACGCCTGGGCCCCGGGACCGGCAGGACGGCCAAGTCCGGAGCCGGGACGCCCGTGGCCCGGTTGCCCATAGGTCATCTGCCTGCTGCCCCTTCCGGCGGAACATGAGAATTTCGTGGCGAACGCGCAGTTTATGAGACGCACGCCGACGCCGGATGGTTTCGCGGACCTCAGCCCGATCGCGGCGCGGTGACGAAGTCGATGAGCTCCTCGACCCGCCCGAGCAGCGCGGGCTCGAGATCGGTGTACGCGCGGACCCGGCCGAGGATCGCCTGCCACACCTCGCCCGGCTCGCCCTTCCACCCGAGCGCGGCGATCACGCCTTCCTTCCAGGGTATCCCGCGCGGAACCCGCGGCCACGCGGGGATGCCCAGGACCGAGGGCTTGACGGCCTCCCAGATGTCGATGAAGGGGTGGCCGGTGACCAGGACGTACGGGGAGGAGACCTGGTCGGCGATCCGGCTCTCCTTGGATCCGGCCACGAGATGGTCGACGAGCACACCCAGCCGGCTTTCCGGCCCCGGGCCGAACTCCGCGACGATGTCCGGGAGGTGGTCGACGCCCTCGAGGTACTCCACGACGACGCCCTCGACCCGCAGGTCGTGCCCCCAGATCTTCTCGACGAGCTCCGCGTCGTGGCGGCCCTCGACGTAGATCCGGCTCTCCCGCGCCACCCGCGCCCGCAGGTTCGGCACGGCGATCGAACCAGACGCCGAACGGGCCGGACCCGCCGCCCGTACGGGACGGACGAGCGTCACGGGCTTGCCGTCGATGAGGAACCCGGCCTTCGCCAGCGGGAAGACCCGGCGCTTGCCGAACCGGTCCTCGAGGGTCACGGCGTCCTTCTCGCAGGCGACGACCGCACCGCAGAACCCGCTCGCCGGATCCTCGGCGACCAGGCCCGGCTCGGCGGCGACCTCGGGGATCTGACCCTTCCGCGGCCGGCGCCAGTCGCCGGACAGAACGTCGCGTCCATAGTCTTTGCTCCGCACGCGTCGCACCGTACCGGTCCGGCGGCGGGCGGGTCAGCCGCCCCGGCGCGCCCGTCCGGACGCGTGCCGGCCGGGGCGGCCGGTTCACCCCGCGTCGAGACGGCCACGCGTACGGGCGGGGGCCCGGGTGCGGCGCCGGGGGCGCGGAAACAGGGGCGGCGGCTATCCGGACCCGGATCGGCGGCCCAGGTGGTCGTGGCCGCGCCGGACGGCCTCCCGGAGCGTCTCGGCGGGGTAGGGCCAGCCGCCCGCGGCGAGGGCCTCCTCGACGTCCAGCCCGGCGGCGTGCGTCTCCCGCACCCGGCGGGCCACCATGTCGATCTCCTCCCGCTGCCGGACCGCGAACTCCCGATCCACCGGCGCGCCGTGACCCGGCACGAGCACGCCGTCGACGGTCCGCAGCAGGGCGGCGAGAGTGGCCGGCCACTCCAGCGGGAAGGAGTCGGCGCCGTACGCCGGCGGGCCGGACTGCTCGATCAGGTCACCGGTGAACGCGCACCGCGCGTCGGGCGTCCAGACGACCACGTCGCCGTCGGTGTGCCCCGGGCCGAAGTGCCGCAGCTCGACGACGCGGTCGCCGAGGTCGAGCTCGGCGCGGTCGGTGACGAGCCGGTCCGGCGCGAGCAGGAGATCGGTCTCGACCTTCTCCGCCCAGCCGGGGAACTCGCGCGCCAGCATGGGCCGCGCGGTCTCGGCCAGGTAGGCGGGCAGCGACGCGTGTCCCCAGCGCGCCCCGCCGGTGAACGCCGCGTTGCCGAAGCAGTGGTCGAAGTGGCCGTGGGTGTTGACGACGATGGGGTTCTGCACGCCGAGCTCCCGAAGGTCGTCGCGCAGGCGCACGCCCTGTGCCACACTCGCGCGGGTGTCGACGACGACGGCGTCCGCGGACCCGACGATGACCCCCACGGTCACGTCGAAGTCGGAATAACGACGCTGGAAACAGCGTTCCGCAATTTCGTGCCAGGTCACAGGAGTGACTCTGCCACGCTCGACGCGAGAACGTGATCCACCGGCGTCTCCTCCTGCGTGCCCCCGAGCCGTACACTTGGCACTCAGGGGAGAAGAGTGCCAGATTGAAGGGCTGTGGACACGGGAGGTGAGTGCGTGCTCGACGACCGGAAGCTCGCGGTGCTGCGGGCCATCGTCGAAGATTACGTGTCCACCCACGAACCGGTGGGCTCGAAGGCGCTGGTCGATCGGCACAACCTCGGCGTCTCGCCGGCCACGATCCGCAACGACATGGCCGTGCTGGAGGAGCAGGGATACATCGCCCAGCCCCACACCAGCGCGGGGCGCGTGCCGACCGACAAGGGATACCGGCTGTTCGTCGACCGGCTGTCCACGATCAAGCCGCTGTCCGCGGCCGAGCGACGCGCGATCGAGACGTTCCTCGCCAACGCCTACGACCTCGACGACGTCGTCAGCCGCACCGTGCGGTTGCTGGCGCAGTTGACGCGGCAGGTCGCGGTCGTGCAGTACCCTTCGCTCACGCGGTCGTCGGTGCGGCACGTCGAGCTGGTACCGATCGCCTCCGAGCGGCTGCTGCTCGTCGTGATCACGAACACCGGTCGGGTCGAGCAGCGGGCGATCGAGACGCACGGGCCCGTGTCCGACGAGGCCATCGCACACCTGCGGGCGCTGCTCAACGCGCGTCTGGACGGGTGCTGGCTGACCGACGTTCCCGACGCCCTCGCCGACCTGCCCGAGCAGGTGCCGGCCGGCGAGCGGGCGCTGGCGACGACGGTGCTGTCGGTTCTCCTCGAGAGCCTCGTGGAGAAGCACGAAGAGAAGATAATCATCGGCGGCGCGGCGAACCTCGCGCGCGCCGACTTGTCCCAGAGCCTCCGTGACGTGCTGGAGGCGCTGGAAGAACAGGTCGTCCTGATGCGGCTGCTCGGCGAGGCGGGGGACCCCTCCAGCCTCACCGTGCGGATCGGCACCGAGAACCCGCACGAGAGCCTGCGCACGACCTCGGTGGTGGCCACCGGGTACGGCGCCGGCGACCAGGCCGTGGCCCGGCTCGGCGTGCTCGGTCCGACGCGGATGGACTACCCCGGGACGATGGGAGCAGTACGCGCAGTGGCACGTTACGTCGGTCAGATTCTGGCGGGGTCGTAAGTGGCGAACGACTACTACGCGACCCTCGGGGTGCGCCGTGACGCCAGCGCGGACGAGATCAAGAAGGCGTACCGCAGACTCGCCCGTGAGCTGCATCCGGACGTCAACCCCGACCCTGCCACCCAGGAGCGGTTCAAGGAGATCACCCAGGCGTACGAGGTGCTCTCCGATCCGAAGAAGCGCGAGATGTACGACCTGGGCGCCGATCCGTTCGCCAGCGGCGCCGGGGCGGGAGCGGGCGGCTTCGGCGCCGGGTTCCCGTTCAGCGACATCATGGACGCCTTCTTCGGCACCGCGACCCAGCGCGGGCCGCGCAGCCGGGCTCGGCGGGGCCGCAACGGCACCGTCCGGGTGGAGCTCGACCTGTCCGAGACGGCGTTCGGCACCACGCGCGAGCTGACGGTCGACACCGCGGTGGTCTGCGACACCTGCTCGGGCTCCGGCACGGCCCCCGGCACGCACCCCGAGACGTGCGACATGTGCCACGGCCGCGGCGAGGTCCAGCAGGTCACCCGGTCGTTCCTCGGCCAGGTGATGACCTCCCGCGCCTGCCCGCAGTGCGGCGGCTACGGCACCATGATCCGCACGCCCTGCACGGAGTGCTCCGGTGACGGACGGGTCCGCACCCGCCGCACGATCAAGGTCCGCATTCCCGCCGGCGTCGAGAACGGCACGCACATCCAGCTCGCCGGCGAGGGTGAGGTCGGCCCCGGCGGCGGCCCGGCCGGCGACCTGTTCCTCGAGATCGTGGAGCTCCCGCACCCGATCTTCGAGCGGCAGGGCGATGACCTGCACTGCACCGTCCAGGTGCCGATGACGGCGGCCGCGCTCGGCACGTCGCTCACCGTCGAGACCCTGGACGGCCCCGAGGAGATCGACATCCGACCCGGCACCCAGTCCGGCCAGGTCATCCCGATGTACGGCCGGGGCGTCAAGCACCTCAACGAGAACGGCCGCGGCGACCTGATGATCCACGTGAACATCGAGACGCCCACCAAGCTCGACGAGGAGCAGGAGGAGCTACTGCGCAAGCTGGCGAGCCTGCGCGGCGAGGAGCGCCCGCCGGGCAAGTTCGCCCCGGGCCAGCAGGGCTTCTTCTCCCGCCTCCGCGACGCCTTCAACGGCCGCTGACCCTTCGCCGAGGCCCCCGCTCCCGATACCGGAAGCGGGGGTCTTCGCTCACCCGTCGGCCGACTGTGCCCGCTCCGCCGGTTCGGCCCGCCCTTCCGGTTCGGCCCGCTTCACCGGGGCGCGCATGAGCGCCGCGCCGCCGCCCGCCAGGACGATCAGCCCGGCCGCGAGCCCGAAGGCCGGCCCGGCCGCGTGCGGCGACGCGGCGCCGGACGTACCGCCCGCGCGGGTGCCGGTCGTCAGGGAGTGAAAGAACACGGTGCCGAGGAGCGCGACACCAAGGGTGCCGCCGAACTGCTGCACGGCGTTGAGCAGACCGGCGGCCGACCCGATCTCGTGCGGGCGCACCCGCGTGAGGGCGGTGGTGAAGAACGGCACCGTGAACAGTCCGTTCCCGACGCCGCACAGCGCGAGCGCCATCGGCAGGAAGACGGGGTACGCCCCCGCCCGCGCGGCGGCGTAGGCGGCGATGGCGGACACGAGACCGGCGAGCATGACGGCCAGCCCGACGAACATCATGCGCGCCCCGTACCGGGGCACCAGGCGCGTCCCCGACACCCAAGAGGAGACCGCCATTCCGCAGGACCACGGCAGCAACGTGAGCCCGGCGGTGAGAACGTCCTCGCCCAGGCCGACCTGCACCTGGAGCACGACGACCAGCATCAGCCCGTTCATCACCGCGAAGAACAACGTCGAGGTCGCCAGCGCCGCGGGAAAGCCCCGATCGCGGAAGAGACTCGGCTCGACCAGCGGCCGGCGGCCGCGCCGGGCACCGTACCGCTGCTGGACCCCGAACCCCACCAGGACCACGACCCCGGCCGCCAACGCGAGCCGGCCGCCGTCCGGCATGCCCGCGGCGCCGCTCTGGATCAGCGGGTGGACGACCAGTCCGGCGCCCGTGATCGCCAGTACCGTGCCCGGCAGGTCCAGGCGCGGTCGCACCGCCGCCCGGTCCTCGCGCAGGAGCGGGATCACGGCCAGCACGGCGGCGGCGAGCGGGACGTTGACGAGGAAGACCGCGCGCCACGAGGAGCCGAACAGGTCGGCGTGCGTGAGCACCGCGCCCAGCACCGGCCCGCAGATCGCCGCCAGACCCATGACCGGCCCGATGCTCCCCATCGCCCTGGCCAGCTCGGCGCCGTCGAACATGACGCGGATCAGCCCGATCGTCTGCGGGATGATCAACGCCGCGGCCGCCCCCTGGACCGCCCGCGTGGCGATCAGCGCGGCGGCGTCGGGCACCAGCGCACAGCACAGGGACGCAAGCGCGAAGGCCGTGACCCCGACCGCGAACACGCGCCTGCGCCCGACCATGTCGCCCAGCCGGCCGCCCGTGATCAGCAGCACGGCGAACGGCAGGGTGTACGCGGCGTTGAACCACTGGATGTCGGAGGCGGCGCCGCCCAGGTCGGCGTGGATGACCGGCGCGGCGACCTGCACGATCGTGGCGTCCAGCAGGTTCATCGCCTCCGCCGTGAGCAGGGCGGCCAGCGCCGCCCAACGCCACCGGTACGCCGAGCCCACGGCCACCGTGTCCCGTATCTCCATCGCCTGCTTCCCTTCGGTCGACTCGATGTCGCGGGTCAGCGTGGGGCGGCAGGGGTGAGTCATTCCATCTATGGCGCGGAATCGGCGGATAATTTCCATCGATACCGGATTCGGTGCAGGATTCGGCCATGCTCGACGACCTCGATCGCCGTGTCATCCACGCCCTGCACATCGACGGACGGGCGCCCTTCAGCCGGATCGCCCAGGTCCTCGGCGTGTCCACCCAGACCGTGGCGCGCCGCTACCGGCGGCTGCGCGCGGAGGCGGGACTGCGGGTCGTCGGCCTGACGGAGCCGGGCCAGGCCGGGCAGACCCAGTGGATGGTCCGGCTCACCACCACGCCGTCCACCGCCCAGGCCCTCGCGCGATCCCTCGCCCGGCGGCCGGACACCTCCTGGGTCAAGCTCGTCTCGGGTGGAACGGAGATCTTCGCGATCGTGCGCGCGCCGCACGGCGTGGAGGTCTCCCGCGCGCTGCTGCTGCGGGACATCCCGCGGAGGGCCGGCATCACCGCCGTCTCCGCACACTGCCTGCTGCACAGCTATCTGGGCGGCCCCACCGCGTGGCGCGGCACCACCCAGGCGCTCAGTGACCGGCAGCAGGCGCTGCTTCGGCCGGCCCACGCGCCGGCCGCCCCGGACGGAAACCGATCATGGGCCCCCGCAGATCACGCCCTCCTCGACGCGCTACGCCGTGACGGCCGCGCCTCGTACGGCGACCTGGCCACGGCGACCGGCTGGTCTCAGGCCACCGTGGCGCGCCGTCTCACCGACCTCCGCTCCCGAGGAGTGCTCTTCTTCGACGTCGAGATCGATCCCGTGCTCCTGGGCGCGACGACCCAGGCACTGCTGTGGATGGCCGTCGCACCGGCACGCCTGGACCACGTCGCGACCACCCTCGCCGGCCACCGCGAACTCGCCGTGGTCGCCGCCACGACCGGCCCCACCAACCTGCTCGCGCAGGCACTCTGCGCGGATCCGGCCGAATTGCACCACTACCTCACGCGGCGCCTCGGCGCCCTCGACGGGATCCACACCATCGAGACCGCTCCGATCCTCCACACGCTCAAGGCCGCGGGCTCGCTCGACTCCGCCGCACGCCTACGATCGGAGCCATGAGCCCACCCCTCTTCCTCAGCGACCCCGCACGCCTCGAGTCCGACCGGATCCTCCTCGACGGGCCCGAGGGACGTCACGCGGCGGCCGTACGCCGGCTGCGGCCGGGGGAGCGGGTCGACCTCGGCGACGGAGCGGGCGTTCTCGTCGAGTGCGTCGTCACCTCCGCCGAGCGGGACAGCCTGCGCCTCGAGGCCCGCGCGCGCCGGCGCGTCCCCCGCCCGGATCCCCGGATCGTGGTGGTGCAGGCCCTGCCCAAGGGCGACCGGGGCGAGCTGGCGGTCGAGACGATGACCGAGGTGGGCGTCGACGTCATCGTGCCCTGGACGGCCGCCCGCTGCGTCACCCAGTGGCGCGGCGAACGTCGCGCCAAGGCGCTCGCCCGGTGGCGCGGCGCCGCGCGCGAGGCGGCCAAGCAGAGCCGGCGTGCCTGGCTGCCCGAGGTGACCGAACCGGCCGACACGGCGACGGCCGCCGAACGCGTCCGCGGCGCCGCCCTCGCCGTCATCCTGCACGAGGAGGCCGACCGGCCGCTCAGCCGCGTCGACGTCCCGGCCACCGGTGACATCGTCGTCGTCGTGGGCCCGGAGGGCGGTCTCACCGACGACGAGGTCGCCGCGTTCGAGGCCGCAGGCGGCGTCACGACGCTCCTCGGCCCCACCGTCCTGCGCACCTCCACCGCGGGGGTGGCCGCGGCCGCCGTGCTCCTCAGCCGCGGCGGCCGCTGGTAATCCTCAGCTCACGGGGACGACTGGGCCGACGGCTGCTGCGCGCCGTTGGTCGGCGTGTCGGTCGTCGGCACCTGCGTCGGCGTCGTCGGCGGCGGCGGAGACGCCGGCTGGGTCGGCGGCGCCGACGTGGCCGTGTCCGGGCCGCACGTGACCTGCGGGGAAGGAGCCGGGCTCGCCGTCTGGTCGTCGGCCGAACCGATCGGCGGCCTGATCGGGTCCTCGCCCGGCGGGCACTTGTGCCCCGGGATGACGTGGGCGCCGGACGGGCCGGTCCTGGACGCCGACGGGTGCGGCACCGCGCTCACGTCCGGACGGGACGGATTCACCGGCGGCCAGGCGGTCACCACCTTCTGCCCCCCGGGCGCCGACGTGCCGTCGTCGTGCCGGTCCGCGGGGCTGAAGTGCCCCGTCTGCACGAACGTCTTCAGCGCCGGCGTCGTCGACACGGCGACCCCCGCGACCATGACCGCGGCGGCCACGGCCGCAAGCGGGCGCAGCCACGGGATCGCGAACCACGCGCCGAAGCGCCGCTCCTGCTTCTTCGCTATCTTGCCGCGGATCTGCTCAAGCCCCTCTGGAGAGGGCGTGACCGCTTCCGCTTCCGCCTGCAAGACACGGCGCAGACGCTCGCCGTACTCGTCGAAGGGTTCGGTCATTAAAGCTGCTCCAGAACGCTGCGTAGCGCGGCCATCCCGCGCGCGGTGTGGCTCTTGACGGCTCCCCGGCTGATCCCCATGGTGTTGGCGATCTCCGCCTCTGACAGATCACCGTAGTAGCGCAGCACCAAGGCCTCGCGTTGCCGGGTCGGCAGGCTCCCCAGGGCCTTGACCACGGCCGACCGCTCGAGCTCGACGATCGCGCCGTTCTCAGCGCTCGGCGCGTCCGGCAGGCCCTTGGGAGCGTACTTCTCGACGACCGCCCGGTGCCGCAGTACGGATCGTGACCGGTTGACCACCGACTGCCGGAGGTAGGAGAGGGCTTTCTCCGGGTCGCGCAGCCGCCGCCAGGCCCCGTGCATGGCGACGAACGCGTCCTGCACCACTTCCTCGGCCGTCGCCAGGTCACGCACCAGGAGTGCGCTGAGGCGTACGAGGGAACGGTAATGAGCGCTGTAAAGCGCGGTAACCGCCTGGTCAGCGTCCCACGCCACGGTCACAGCGCCCGTCGTTCCTCTGGCCACGAGGGTCTCGGTCACATCAGTAGGACGCGTGCCCTCGCCGTGAGGTTTACGAAAGGGCATTCCTCGTCTCGCCTTATCCGCCCGTCAGTGCCGTCGTCGGCTGTCGTCCTGATTGGACGCACGCCTTGACCCAGCAGGTTCGTGCGAACGTCACCCGGCCTCGGATTTACCGAAGGATCCGGCGCTGGGGGTTCGCGTGAAGGTAACGATAACCAGACAAGGGAGTGCCTTGGCCATAGTTACACGCCGGAGGCCGTAACGATTCGCGGACGGCCGCGACACCCCGTGGCGCGATAACATGCGCTGATCCTTGGCGAAGGAGAGCGCATTGACGGAACAGGACTGTTTGTTCTGCAAGATCGTGTCCGGGGAGGTGCCCGCGGACGTCGTTCGGGAGACGGATCGGACGATCGCGTTCCGGGACATCAACCCGCAGGCGCCGACGCATGTGCTCGTCATCCCGCGCGACCACCATCCGACCGCGGCGGCGCTCGCCGCCGAGGACGGCGACCTTCTCGCGGAGCTCGTCCGCGCGGCGCACCAGATCGCGGTCGCCGAAGGCATCGAGGAGACCGGGTACCGCGTGGTGTTCAACACCGGTCCCGGAGCGGGACAGACCGTGTTCCACGTGCACGCGCACGTGCTCGGCGGCCGCGGTCTGGGCTGGCCGCCGGGATGAGCGGGCGTCCCCGCGCGGTCGGAAATTGAGTGGCCCGGGCCGGTACCATGGGTGATACGCAGCCGAAGACCCGACGTGACCGGAAGGTAGGGGCGAAAAGGCCGCAAGGCCGCGCTATGGCCGAATCAACTCATACCGGGGCTGTGCCCGACGGCGCGCCCACGCAGATCAAGATCGTGATCCCCGACGATCACTCGATGGTCGCCCTCCTCGGCTCCCGCGACGAACTCCTGGAGGTCGTGGAGCGAGCCTTCGACAGCGACGTCCACGTCCGCGGCAACGAGATCACGATCACCGGTCGGCCGGAAGAGACCGACCTCGCCGCCAAGCTCTTCGAGGAACTGCTCGACCTGCTCAAGACCGGCACCCCCATCACGCCCGACGCGATCGAACGCAGCATCGCCATGCTGCGCGCCGAGACGTCCGAGCGGCCGGCCGAGGTCCTCACCCTCGACATCCTGTCGTCGCGGGGCCGCACCATCCGGCCCAAGACGCTGAACCAGAAGCACTACGTCGACGCGATCGACAAGCACACGATCGTGTTCGGCATCGGGCCGGCGGGCACCGGCAAGACCTACCTGGCCATGGCCAAGGCCGTGAAGGCGCTCCAGGCCAAGCAGGTCAACCGCATCATCCTGACCCGTCCGGCCGTCGAGGCCGGCGAGCGGCTGGGCTTCCTGCCGGGCACCCTCTACGAGAAGATCGACCCGTACCTGCGCCCGCTGTACGACGCGCTGCACGACATGGTCGACCCCGACTCGATCCCCCGCCTGATGGCCGCCGGCACCATCGAGGTCGCTCCGTTGGCATATATGCGTGGTCGTGCGCAGCCGACCTTTATGCCGGTTTTGACGCCCGACGGCTGGCGTCCCATCGGTGACCTCCAGGTCGGGGACCTGGTCATCGGGTCGAACGGCGAGCCGACGCCCGTCCTCGGCGTCTACCCGCAGGGCGAGAAGGACATCTACCGCGTCACCGCCCAGGACGGGGCGTGGACGCTGTGCTGCGGCGAGCACCTGTGGACCGTCCGCACAGCGTCCGACAAGCGGCGGGGCAAGCCGTGGCGGGTCCTGGAGACCCGGGAGATGATCGGCAACCTGCGCGCGGCGCACGCCCGGCGCTACGAGCTGCCGCTGCTCACCGCCCCGGTGCAGTACCCGGAGCGCGAGGTCCCCATGGACCCGTACGCGCTTGGCCTGCTGCTCGGCGACGGCTGCCTGACGGGCTCCACGACGCCGTCCTTCGCCACGAACGACCCCGAGCCCGCCGTCGCACTGGAAGATCTCCTGCACGGTGTCGAGGTCCGTCACAAGGGCGGCGTCGACTACATGCTCAACCGTGTCGCCGAGCCCGGCCAGGTCATCACCATCGTGAACCCGGTGACCGCGGTCGCACGTGAACTCGGGCTCTACGGCACCAGGTCGGCGACGAAGTTCGTGCCGGAGGTGTACCTCCACAACAGCGCGAACGTGCGTCTCGCCGTGCTCCAGGGGCTCCTGGACAGCGACGGCGGGCCGGTCATCCAGGCCGACCGTAGCTGCCGCATCCAGTTCACGACGACGTCGATCGTGCTCCGCGACGACGTCATCGCGCTCGTCCAGTCGCTGGGCGGTGTCGCCTACACGCGGCGGCGCCTGGCCGAGGGCCGCAAGCCCGGCCGGGCGAACGGCCGTGACGTCGGCTACCGGAGCGACGCCCACATCGTCGACATCCGCCTCCCCGAGGGCATCGAGCCCTTCCGCCTCGCCCGCAAGGCTGAGAAGTACCACGCGGCCGGGGGCGGCGGGCGGCCGATGCGGTTCATCGACGAGATCGAGCCGGCGGGCCGCGAGGAGTGCGTGTGCATCCAGGTGGCGGCTGAGGACTCGCTGTACGTCACCCAGGACCACCTGCTGACGCACAACACCCTCAACGACTCCTTCATCATCCTGGACGAGGCGCAGAACACCTCGCCGGAGCAGATGAAGATGTTCCTGACCCGGCTCGGGTTCGGGTCGAAGGTCGTCGTCACCGGCGATGTCACCCAGGTCGACCTGCCGTCCGGGCAGCAGAGCGGACTACGGGTCGTCCAGGACATCCTCGAGGGGCTCGACGACATCAGCTTCTGCACGCTGACCAGCAAGGACGTCGTACGGCACAAGCTGGTGAGCGCCATCGTCGACGCGTACAGCCGGTACGACGCACAGCCTGACCAGATCAAGCAGGGCGCGTCCGGTCGCGGCCCGCGCAAGCAACGAGGGCGCTAGGCCGATGAGCATCGAGGTTCTGAACGAGTCCGGCGCGGAGGCCGACGAGACGGCGCTGTCGGCACTGGCCGCGCACGTGCTGGAGAAACTGCGGGTCCATCCGCTCGCCGAGCTGTCGATCGTCCTCGTCGACGAGGACGCGATGAGCGAGCTGCACGAGAAGTGGATGGGCGAACCGGGCCCGACCGACGTGCTGTCCTTCCCGATGGACGAGCTGCGGCCGGGCCACGTGTCCGGGGGCACGGAGGACGCGCCGCCGGACCCGGCCCTGCTCGGCGACGTCGTGCTGTGCCCGACCGTGGCCGTACGACAGGCCAAGAAGGCCGGTCACAGCGCCGAGGACGAGCTGCACCTGCTCTGCACCCACGGCATCCTGCACCTGCTCGGCTACGACCACGCCGAGCCCGAAGAGCACAAGGAGATGTTCGGCCTGCAGGCCGAGCTGCTCGCCTCATGGCGAGCGGCGCGCGCCCGGCCCTCATCATGACCGCCGTTCAGGGCTGGCTGATCGTCGGTGCCGCCGCGCTGGTGGCGGTGGCCGGTCTGTTCGCGGGCGCCGAGACGGCGCTCGCCCGGATCTCCCGGGTCCGGGTGGAAGAGCTGGGGCGCGAGGAGCGGCGGGGGAGCCGGCAGCTCGCCGAGGTCGTCGCCGACCCGCCGCGCTACCTCAATCTCCTCCTGCTGCTGCGGGTGAGCTGTGAGCTGGCCGCGACGGTCCTCGTCGCGGACCTGTGCATCACCTGGCTGGAGGCGAACTGGCGCGCGTACCTCACCGCCGCGGCCGTGATGATCGTCGTCAGCTACATCGCGATCGGCGTCACGCCGCGGACGCTCGGCCGTCAGCACGTCGACCGGGTCGCGCTGGTCGGCGCGGCGGTGATCCATCCGCTGGCACGCGTGCTGGGGCCGCTGCCGCGGCTGCTGATCCTGCTGGGCAACGCGCTGACTCCCGGGCGCGGCTTCCGCGAGGGGCCGTTCGCGTCCGAGGCCGAGCTGCGGGATCTGGTCGACCTCGCCGAGCAGCGGCAGCTCATCGAGCCGGACGAGCGGCAGATGATCCACTCGGTGTTCGAGCTGGGTGACACGCTCGTGCGCGAGGTGATGGTGCCGCGGACCGACATCGTCTTCATCGAGCACGACAAGACGCTGCGGCAGGCGCTGTCGCTCGCGCTGCGCAGCGGGTTCTCCCGGATCCCGGTGGTCGGCGAGAACGAGGACGACGTGGTCGGCATCGCCTATCTGAAGGACATCGTCCGCCGCAGCCACGAGTTCCGCGAGGGCGAGTCGGTCGAGAAGGTCGAGTCGATCATGCGGCCGGCGACGTACGTCCCGGACAGCAAGCCGATCGACGAGCTGCTCCGCGAGATGCAGGCCCGGCAGATCCACTGCGCCATCGTCATCGACGAGTACGGCGGGACGGCCGGGCTGGTCACGATCGAGGACATCCTCGAGGAGATCGTCGGGGAGATAACCGACGAGTACGACCAGGAGCTGCCCCGGGTCGAGGAGCTGCCGGACGGTTCCGCGCGGGTGACCGCGCGGCTTCCGGTGGAGGACCTCGCGGACCTGTTCGACGTGGAGATCGAGGTGGACGACGTCGAGACCGTCGGCGGTCTGCTGGCGCACGCGCTCGGCCGGGTGCCGATCGCCGGGTCGCAGGCGACGGTGGCGGGGCTGCGGCTGACCGCCGAGAGCCTGGCGGGTCGGCGCAACCGCATCGGCACGGTCCTGGTGGAGCGGATCCCGACCAGGGATCCCGCCGCCGAGGAGGAGCGCGAGAACGCCGAGGCCTAGCCGGGACCTGTCCGGTGGATCTTGTGACAGTACGGAGACCAGGCTGATCACTGCCCGATAGCGGCGGGTTCGTCACCCCGGCCGACCGGGCCGGCACCCGGGCCGCCGCCCACGGCGTACCGAATGCTCGGCGACCGCAGTCCAGGACGACGGCGAAAGCCCGCATGTCACCATCATGGGTAGCGCCTTCGCCGAGCATCCGGTACGGCCCCGCACGGATCCCTCGCCGTCACAGATCGACCAGCACGTGATCCACCGGCCTGCCCCGCCCTGGCCTCGGCGGGCGGGCGGCGGCAAGTACGCTGGGGCGCGTGAGCGAGCTCGATCCGGAAGACGCGAAGATCATCACTTTGGCCCGGTCCACGCGGGCCCGTGCGGGTTCGGCGGAGGGCGCCGCCGTCCGGGACGAGACCGGCCGCACGTACGCCGCCGCGACGGTGGAGCTGCCCTCGCTGCGGCTGACGGCGCTGCAGGTGGCCGTGGCGATGGCCGTGTCCAGCGGGGCGGAGAGCCTGGAGGCCGCCGCGGTCGTCACCGAGGACGGCACCCCCGACGTCGCGGCCGTCCGCGACCTCGCCGCCAAGGCGCCGGTGCTCGTCGCGGGTCTGGACGGCGCCGTACGAGCGGTCCTGACAGACTGATCGCCGTACGTGCTGTCGGAGCGCTCCGCGGGATACGGGACAATCGACGGTGTGACCTCGCCCCAGACGCCGACCGGCACGCGCTTTAAATCAGGGTTCGCCTGCTTCATCGGGCGTCCCAACGTGGGCAAGTCGACGCTGATGAACGCCCTCGTGGGAACGAAAGTGGCGATCACCAGCAACAAGCCGCAGACGACGCGCCGGGCGATCCGCGGCATCGTGCACCGGCCCGACGCCCAGCTCGTCATCGTCGACACGCCGGGGCTGCACAAGCCCCGTACGCTGCTCGGCGAGCGGCTGGACAGCCTGGTCCGCTCCACGTTGAGCGAGGTCGACGTCATCGGCTTCTGCGTCCCGGCGAACGAATCGGTCGGGCCGGGCGACCGGTTCATCGCGGCGGAGCTCGCCCAGGTGAAGCGGACGCCGGTCGTCGCGATCGTGACCAAGACCGACCTCGCCGACCGGAGCCAGGTCGCCGAGCAACTGCTGAAGGTCTCCCGGCTGGGCGAGTGGGCCGAGGTCGTCCCGTGTTCGGCCGAGTCGGGCTACCAGCTCGACGTGGTCAGCGACCTGCTCGCCGCCCGGCTGCCCGAGGGGCCGCCGCTGTATCCCGAAGGCGAGTTGACGGACGAGCCGGAGCAGATCCTCGTCGCGGAGCTCATCCGGGAGGCGGCGCTGGAGGGCGTACGCGAGGAGCTCCCGCACTCGATCGCCGTGGTCGTCGAGGAGATCCGCCCGCGCGAGGACCGCGACGACCTGATCGACGTGCAAGCCTGGCTCTACGTCGAACGCCCCAGCCAGAAGGGCATCGTCATCGGGCCGAAGGGCGCTCGCCTCAGGGAGGTCGGCACCCGCGCCCGCAAGCAGATCGAGGCGCTTCTCGGCACGAGGGTCTACCTCGATCTGCGGATCAAGGTGGCGAAGGACTGGCAGCGGGATCCGAAACAGCTCCGCCGCCTCGGCTTCTACGACTGATCGCCGCGCGCCGTCCCGGCCGCTATGACCGCACTCCGTACGAGGGCGCGGCCGTCGGGACCGGCCTCCGCGCGGCGCCGCGGCCGCTCAGACCGCGTGATGCCGCGGCCGCTCAGACCCGCCTGCGCGTGATGCCGAGGCCGTTAAGACCCCCGCCTGCGCGCGACGGGGCGGTCGTTACGAGCGGGTCGGCTGGGTACCGCGTGCGAGCGCGGCCAGGCCGAGGGCCAGCACCGCCACCGAGGCGAGGACGGCGACCCAGAATCCCCAGGTGATCGACTCCGTCACGGATCCGTCCCCGAGGGTCATTCCGCGATGGAACAACGCCAGCAAGCTCAGCGCCCCCGGGATCGCGGAGTAGGGGATGAACCGCTCGTGCACGGCCCGGCCGGCGAGGGCGAGGCCGAGCGCGACCGTGCCGGCCAGCACGATGATGTCCCCGTACGGTGCCGCCAGTCCGTACGTGGTGTGTCCCTGGGATTCCGACACCCCGACGAAGATGGCCCGTCCGAGGTCGGGAGTGCGCCAGGTCGTCCACGGCAGGAAGACCGACAGGAGCAGGAGCGCGGCCGCCCCGATCACCAGCGCGCCGAGGTACTCGCCGAGGCTCTTGTGGGGCGCGGGTTCCGATGGCTCGGGCGTGGCCGGGACCTGAGGCGGTGTGAACCAGGCCTGGGGCGGTCTCGGGAGGGCCGTGCCGTCAGGGGGCGAGGCGGGGTCCGGGGCGGCGGCGCGCACCCTCTCGGCGTCGGATCGCGGCGGCGGGACGGCGCCGCCGTCGGGCAGGGGATCGTCACCAGGCGGGGTCGTCATGCCGCGGCAGCCTAACGTCCGGCGGCCGGGAGGGCCGGGGATTCGGGCAACTTCGCCTCCGTGGGGAGGGAAGTGCAGCCCCGGCCGCTCTGCCGGAGGGGACGACGGGCTGGATATTCTCCGATATCAGGTTGATACAGGAGGAGGCCGCCCGTGTTGCTGATCTTCGGGTTCGCCGTTTTCTTCCGGACGGTGGGTCATGGTGACTTTCACTGCCCGCGCTGCGGAGGCGACCGGCGCTACCGGCGTCGGTTGGCCCGCCGGTGGTTCACGCTGTTCTTCCTGCCGGTGATTCCGCTGACCAAGGCCGGTGAGGTCGTCGAGTGCACCGCCTGCCGGGGCCGCTTCGGCCTCGGCGCCCTCCGTCTGCCGACGGCCCAGCAGATGGAGGCGGCCCTGCCTCTGGCCATGCGCGCCGCCGCGGTGCTGGTTCTGGCCGCGGGCGACCGGGACGACACGGGCGCGCGGAGCCGCGCGGTCGAGGCGGTCCGCGGATACGGCGCGGCCGACTTCGACGACGACGCGCTTCAGGCCGCCATCGACGAGCCGCCGCGGGACGCGGAAGAGGTGATCGCCACCGCCGGGGCACAGCTCACCGCGGAGGCCCGGGAGTGGTTCCTGGCGCAGGCGGTCCGCATCGCCCTGGCCGACGGGGCGCTCAGCGACGTCGAGCGCCAGGCGCTTCGCCTGGTCGCCGACCGGCTGGGTCTCACGCCGGCGCACGCGTTCGGCGTGATCGCCACCACGGAGGGGGCCGCCCGCGAGTGAGCGCGGCTCGACCGGCAGGATCGCGGGCCACGCGCGCGTGAACACGGCTCGAGCGACAGGAGCCGTGGGGCCGTGTGCGCGTGAGGGTGGTCTGATCGGCGGGATCCGGGGGCCGCGCGTGCGCGAGGACGGCCTGTCCGCCAGGATCGAGGGGCCGCGCGTGAGTGAGCGCGGCCGGTCGGTCCGACCGAGGGACCGCGCGCGTCGGCGCGGCCGCGACAGCGCAGTGACCGGAAGGCGTCTCCGACACGGGGATCGCCGTGACATGGCAGGAGCCCTCCGTGAAACCCGAGAAGCGCACCGCCCTGGTTCGGCGGCCGAGCCCGCGCCTGGCCGACGGGCTCGTGACCCACATCGACCGGACCCCGGTGGACGCAGGGTCGGCCGCGCGGCAGCACGAGGCGTACGTCGAGGCCCTGCGGTCGGCGGGCTGGCAGGTGCGTGAGCTCCCGGCGGCCGACGACCTCCCGGACGCCGTGTTCGTCGAGGACACCGTCGTCGTCTGCGACGGCCTCGCCCTGCTCGCCCGGCCGGGAGCGGCGGAGCGCCGTGCGGAGGTGACCTCCATGGAACGGGTGGTCACGGAGCTGGGGCTCGAGGTGGCCCGGATCGACGGCGAGGCCACTCTGGACGGCGGTGACGTGCTGCAGGTCGGAACGACCGTCTACGTGGGCCGCTCGGGCCGTACGAACGAGGACGCCATCTGCCTGGCGGCCCGGATCCTCGGCGCCCGCGGCCGGCATGTCGTCCCGGTCCAGGTGGAGGGCTGCCTGCACCTGAAGACGGCGATGACGGCCCTGCCGGACGGCACGCTCATCGGCAACCCCGAGTGGGTGGACACCTCGGTCCTGCCCGGCCTCCGCGTGGCGCCGGAGCCCTCCGGCGCGCACGTGGTCGTGCTGGGGGAGAAGCGGGTCCTCATCGCCGCGTCCGCGCCGCGTACGGCGGACCAGCTCCGGGACGAGGGGTACGAGGTCTCGGTCGTGGACATCAGCGAGTTCGAGAAGATGGAGGGCTGCGTGACCTGCCTGTCCGTCCTCGTTCCCTGACCGGCGAACCACCGCGGAAGTCCCCCGGCGCGCTCCACGGCCCCCGGCGCGCTCCACGTCGCCCGGCCGCGGGCCACGGCGGTGGACCGACGTGTCGACGGGGAAACACCTCGGCCGTCTCACTGAATGGGACCGATTGGGACGATGCGGATGCGATCTGTTACCTTGTACGACGTGCTGCGCGAGCTGCTCCTCCTTAGCGGCCGCGGCGGGGGCCTGTAACAGGTCGGCTCCCTCGCCGCGGGGCTTCGACGTGACCGTCGGCCGCAGGCACCTGTCTCGGGAGCATCCCTTTCCATGAATCCTCGTATCAAGCAACAGCCCAGTCCCATGCCCTTCGGCCGGTACGCCCCTTTCAAACCGGTCGAGCTGCCGGACCGCACCTGGCCGAGCAAGACGATCACGAAGGCCCCACGGTGGCTGTCCACCGACCTGCGTGACGGCAACCAGGCGCTCATCGACCCGATGAGCCCGGCGCGCAAGCTGGCCATGTTCGAGCTGCTGGTCCGCATGGGCTACAAGGAGATCGAGGTCGGCTTCCCGTCGGCCAGCCAGACGGACTTCGACTTCGTCCGCCAGCTGATCGAAGAGGACCGGATCCCCGCCGACGTGCAGATCTCCGTCCTCACCCAGGCACGCGAGGAGCTGATCGACCGTACGGCCCAGGCGCTGGCCGGTTCGCCCCGCGCGACGATCCACCTGTACAACGCGACCGCGCCGCTGTTCCGGCGCGTGGTCTTCGGCATCGACCGGGACGACTGCAAGGCCCTGGCCGTGCAGGGCACCCAGCACGTGATGAAGTACGCCGAGAAGTACCTCGGCGACTGCGACTTCGGCTACGAGTACAGCCCGGAGATCTTCATCGACACCGAGCTGGAGTTCGCGCTCGAGGTCTGCGAAGCGGTCATGGACGTCTGGGAGCCGGGACCCGACCGCGAGATCGTCCTGAACCTGCCGTCCACGATCGAGCGGTCCACGCCAAACGTCTACGCCGACCAGATCGAGTGGATGAGCCGCAACCTGTCCCGCCGCGAGCACATCGCGCTGTCGGTGCACCCGCACAACGACCGCGGCACCGGTGTGGCCGCCGCCGAGCTGGCGGTGCTGGCCGGCGCCGACCGTGTCGAGGGCTGCCTGTTCGGCAACGGTGAGCGGACGGGCAACGTCTGCCTGGTGACGCTGGGCATGAACCTCTTCTCCCAGGGCGTCGACCCGCAGATCGACTTCTCCGACATCGACGAGATCCGCCGTACCGTCGAGTACTGCAACCAGATCCCCGTACACGAGCGTCACCCGTACGCCGGCGACCTCGTCTACACCTCCTTCTCCGGCTCCCACCAGGACGCGATCAAGAAGGGCTTCGACGCCCTGGAGCGCGACGCGGCGGCCGCCGGTGTTCCGGTGGACGAGTTCCGCTGGGCGCTGCCGTACCTCCCGATCGACCCGAAGGACGTCGGCCGGTCGTACGAGGCGGTCATCAGGGTCAACAGCCAGTCCGGCAAGGGCGGCGTGGCCTACATCATGAAGACCGAGCACTCTCTCGACCTGCCGCGCAAGCTGCAGATCGACTTCTCCCGCGTCGTCCAGGAGCACACCGACGGCGAGGGCGGCGAGGTGACGCCCGAGCAGATGTGGGAGATCTTCGAGCGGGAGTTCCTGACGAACGGCCCGCGGGTCGGCCTGCTGGCCCACCGTGCCAGCTCCCGCGTCGACGAGAAGGACGTCCTCAACGTCGACCTGCGCATCAACGGTGAGATCCGGGAGATCGAGGGCATCGGCAACGGCCCGATCTCCGCGTTCATCGACGCGCTCGCCGCGGTCGGCGTCCAGGCGCGGGTGCTGGACTACACCGAGCACGCCCTGTCGGCCGGCAGTGACGCGAAGGCCGCGGCGTACGTCGAGTGCCAGGTCGGCGACGAGGTGCTGTGGGGCGTCGGGATCGACGACAACACGGTGACCGCCTCGCTCAAGGCGGTGCTGTCCGCCGTCAACCGCGCGGGTCGCTGACCCCTCTTCAGAAAGACGTGCCGTTCGGCCCCCTGAACCTGTGGGCCGAGCGGCCCGGCCGAGCCGCGCCCTCACAAAGGGCGATCAACGGCCGTGGGCCAGGACGTAGTCGACGAGTTCCCGGAGTGGTCCGCACAGGTCCGTCTCCGCGACCGGTACGCAGTGGTCGTCCATCTCGACCTCGTACACGAACCGGTCGGCGGCCGGGGTGGGCTCCGGCACGTCACCGAGGTCGATCTCGTCGATCAGCCTGGCCACCGTCGGATGGTCCGCCGAGTCGATCTCGGCACGGCGGACCATTCCGGCGAATCCTCCGCTGCGGGTGACGGCCACCTTCACGCGATCTCCACGCCCACGGTCGTCCACGCCCGGCGTACGGCGTCGCTCTCCGCGCCCTTCACGCCGAACAGTCTGCCCGCGCAGTCAGCCGTCATGCGGGCGAACGTCGCGAAATCCGCGTCCTTCGGCAGGTGACCACCGGTGAGCGTCTCGTACCAGATCCGACCGGCCTTCTCCCAGGCGTGACCGCCGATCGCGGCCGCGGCGAGGTAGAACGCGCGGTTGGGGATCCCGGAGTTGATGTGCACGCCGCCGTTGTCGCGGGTCGTCTGCACGAAGTGCGCCATGTCGGTGGGCTGCGGGTCCTTGCCGAGGTTCGGGTCGTCGTACGCGGTGCCGGGGGCCTTCATCGAGCGCAGCGCGACGCCGTGCACGCCGGCGGCGAACATGCCCTGGCCGATCAGCCAGTCGGCCTGGTCGGCGGTCTGGCCGAGGTGGTACTGCTTCACGAGCGAGCCGAAGACGTCCGACAGCGACTCGTTCAGGGCGCCGCTCTGCCCCGTGTAGTCCAGCCCGCCGGAGTACTGCGTGACGCCGTGGGTGAGCTCGTGCCCGGTGACGTCGAGCGGTCCGGTGAAGGTCGTGAAGACCTGCCGGTCGCCGTCGCCGTAGACCATCTGGGAGCCGTCCCAGAAGGCGTTGTCATAGTCGACGGCGTAGTGCACGCTCGCGACGAGCGGCAGCCCGGCGCCGTCGATCGAGTCGCGGCCGTACGCGCTGCGGTAGAAGTCGAAGGTGACGCCGAGCCAGTCGTAGATCTCGTCGGCGGATCGGTCGCCGGTCGCCGGGGCGCCCTCGGAGCGGACCGTCCTGCCGGGCAACTGGTCGCGGTGCCCGGCGTCGTGGATCGTCCGCTTCGCGACCGCGGGCCCGGTCGTCGGCTCGGCGGAGGCGATCAGCTGCGCGGCCGCGCGTGCGTCACGCTGCCCGCTGTCGATGACCAGCGTCCGTTGCGCGGACTCGCGCAGCCGTTCGTCACGGTGGTTCTCGGCGATGTGGTCCAGGACGTGTGGGGGGACGATTGCGCATCTCATGGAGCCACGCTCCCACGCGAATGCCCCTCCCACCACGCATTACCCGGACCGCATCCGGTCACGGACCGTCAAAGGCCGATTCCGCAGTGGAACTATCGGCGCTTCCTCACCAATCGCCCCCGTAGTCACCGTCGTAGTCGACGACGTCCTCGTGGACGACGTGCTCGATGACCTCGACGTGCTCATGCTCGTCATCGTCGTCGAGCAACTCGTTGACCACCATGCCGCCGACGAACCCGGCCGCGCCCGCCGCGGCGACACTGCCGAGACCGAACTGCCGCCGCTGGCGGTGCTCATGGTCGTGGTCGTAGTCCGGGTGGTAACCCGGCTGCTGGTAACCCGGTTGCTGGTAACCCGGTTGGTAGCCGTGTTGCTGCGGGTATCCGTGCTGGTACCCCGGTTGCGGATAGCCGCTCTGTGCCTGGAGGTACTCCATCCAGCGCTGCGCGCACGCCGCACAGCAGCGTACGGGGCGCGGCGCCCCCCACTGCGGTGTCCAGGTGATCTCCTGGGTGGCCATGCCGTGTGAGGCGTCGAAGAAACAGGTCAACGTTGTCTCCTGAGACGTCGGCTAGTACGAGGGTGAAGATCGGATCGTCAAGTCAACGACCTTGGACCGTAGTGGGTTCCTGCCGGTTCCACCCGGCGTCTGCGGGACAATGGACGGGTGAGTCTCTATCGTGACGAAGGCGTCGTCCTCCGCACCCAGAAACTGGGCGAGGCGGACCGCATCGTGACGATCCTTACCCGTCGCAGCGGACGGGTACGCGCCGCCGCCAAGGGCGTCCGCAAGACCAAGTCGCGGTTCGGCGCCCGGCTGGAGCCGTTCACGCACGTGGACCTGCAGTTGTACGAGCGCCGCTCCCTCGACCTGATCACGCAGGCCGAGACGCTGCGCCCGTACGGCGAGCGCCTCGTCTTCGACTATCCGCGCTACACCGCCGGCACGGCGATGCTGGAGACCGCCGAGAAGCTGACCCCGATCGAGAAGGAACCGGCGCTACGGCAGTTCCTGCTCGTCATCGGCGGGCTGCGGACCCTCGTGGAGGGCGGCCACGATCCCCGTCTCGTCCTCGACGCCTACTTCCTGCGCTCGCTGGCCATCGCGGGCTACGCGCCGGCGCTGGAGGAGTGCGCGCGCTGTGGCGAGCGCACCGGCCGGGCGTTCGCGATCGCGGCCGGCGGTATGGTGTGCGGATCCTGCCGTCCGCCCGGGTCCGCCAGTCCCGCCGAGGCGACGGTCGGCCTGATGATCGCTCTGCTGCGCGGCGACTGGGCGCGCGCGGACGGCAGCGAGCCGAGGCATCGGGTGGAGTGCAGCGGCCTCGTCGCGGCCTACCTCCAGTGGCATCTGGAGCACGGGATCCGCTCCCTCAGGCACGTGGAGCGCGAGAAGCCGGGTGCGACCATCGGAAACGAGCGCGAGGCGCGGGGCGAGCGGGCGGCGTTGTTCCACGGCACGACGCCGAACACGACCAACGAGTGAGGAGAACACCGGACCATGAGGGGCGTACAGCCGCCGGAGCCGCACAAGAGCGGCGCACGGCCGCCCGCGATCCCCAAGGATCTCATTCCCCGGCACGTCGCCGTCGTCATGGACGGCAACGGGCGGTGGGCGAAGGAACGCGGTCTGTCGCGCACCGAGGGCCACAAGATGGGGGAGTACTCCCTCTTCGACGTGATCATGGGGGCGATCGAGCTCGGCGTGCCGAACCTGTCGGCGTACGCGTTCTCGACGGAGAACTGGCGGCGGTCGCCGGAGGAGGTGCGCTTCCTCATGGGCTTCAACCGTGACGTGATCCGCCGCCGCCGCGACCAGCTGAATGCCATGGGCGTCCGCGTACGCTGGGCCGGCCGCCGCCCGAAGCTGTGGCGCAGCGTCATCAAGGAGCTCGAGGACGCCGAGCGCATGACCGAGCGGAACAACGTCCTCACCCTGCAGTTCTGCGTGAACTACGGCGGCCGGGCCGAGATCGCGGACGCCGCCGCGGCCATCGCCCGTGACGTCCAGGCCGGCAAGCTCCGTCCCGAGAAGATCAATGAGAAGGTCTTCGCGCGGTACCTGTACCGGCCGGAGATCCCGGACGTCGATCTGTTCCTGCGCCCGTCGGGTGAGCAGCGCAGCTCCAACTTCCTGGTGTGGCAGTCGGCGTACGCCGAGTTCGTCTACCAGGACGTGCTGTGGCCGGACTTCGACCGCCGCCACTTCTGGCAGGCCTGCGAGCAGTACGCCCGCCGCGACCGCCGCTTCGGCGGCGCGATCCCGAACGAGGTCACCGAGGCCGAGATCGGCGCCGACGACGAGGAGCCCGCCCCCGCCCGCTGAGCGATCCTGCCGGCGGCGCTTTTCAGCCGTGGCCGAAGACGGCACCGATGAAGCCGGCAGGCCGTTCATACCTGATCGAGAGCGAAGCGGCCCCTCAGCGAGGGGCCGCTCGTCTTGAAGGCTGCGGCCATCAGTTCTTCCGGCCGGAGTCCTCCGATGTCTCCTCGTCGGAGGGCTTCCGCGTCAGCTTGCCCCCCACCACGCCCACGAGGACGGCGGCGGCGGCCGCGGTGGTGTTGCCGGTTCCCGCCGCGAGCGTGACCGCGCTGGCTGTGACGGTTCGGTTGACCCTGGACGGGCTGGGCATTCTCATGGGGATTCCCTTCTGCGCTTCGTCCCGCGTCAGCGAGACAGCTCGCTCTCTCATGACCGAGCCGGTAAGGGACTGTACGGAATGTGGTCGATCGGCAACCGGGGAATCACGTGGTCACCGACCGGACATGACTCGGGTCGGCGTTTCGGGCCTGCGAGTAGTTCTTACCGAATCACCAGGGAAGGGGCCCCTTCGCCGCGGTCGCCGCTGCCTGCCCGGCGGGCTCCCGCTGGGCGGGAATCGGGTCGGAGAAGTGAGTCCCTGACACGAGTGCGGTTGTACGGCGCCACGGCGATGCGACGATGGTCGGCGACGTCCTCTATCACCGAGCTCGTGTGGATGGGCGGTAACGTGTCCGAGCTCGGATGTGAAATCAGTGCTCGGCGCAGGTGCCGAAGACCTCGACGGTATGGGTGACGTCCCGGAAGCCGTGCTCGGCGCCGACGGCTTCGGCCCACTTCTCCACCGCCGGGCCCTCGACCTCGACCGTACGGCCGCACACGCGGCAGACCAGGTGATGGTGATGCTCGTCCGTCCGGCACGCGCGGTAGATGGCCTCACCCTCGTCGGTGCGCAGCACGTCGACCTCGCCGGCCTCGCTCAGCGACTGCAGGGCGCGGTACACGGTGGTCAGGCCGATCCGGGAGCCGGCGGCCCGCAGGTCGGCGTAGATGTCCTGGGCGCTGCGGAAACTCTCACAGCCCGAGAGTGCCCGGCGCACGTCCTCCCGACGCCCGCTCACGTCACGTCCGTTCGGCGCATACGCACCAGTCTCCCCGTTCCGACCGCGGCCAGGAAGACGGCCATCGCCAGAAGAACGATCGTCGGGCCGGGGGCGAAGTCGGCGTCCACCGAGACCCACAGCCCGCCGACGGAGGCCACGACCCCCACCACGACGGCCAGCCCGATCGTCGCCTTGAACCCGCGAGTGAGCTGCTGCGCCGCCGCGACCGGCACCACCATCAGCGCACTGACCAGCAGCAGGCCCACCGCGCGCATCGCCACCACCACGGTCAGCGCCGCCACGATGGCGATCAGCAGCGACAGGAACCGGACCGGCAGGCCGCTGGCGCGGGCCACCTCCTCGTCCTGGCACAGGACGAACAGCTCCCGCCCGAACAGCGCCAGGATGACGATGACCGCGACGGCGAGGCCGGCGACGATGTACAGGTCGCCGGTGCCGACACTGCTGATCGAGCCGAACAGGTAACTGGACAGGTTCGCGCTGCCGCCGGACAGGTTCGCGAACAGCACGCCGCCGGCGAGCCCGCCGTAGAACAGCAGGGCGAGGGCGACGTCGCCGCCGGTGCGCGTCCGCACCCGCAGCAGCTCGATCGCGACCGCGCCCAGCGCGGACACCACGAGCGCGAGGATGGTGGGGGAGGTGCTGGTCAGCAGGCCGAGGCCCACGCCGGTCAGCGCGATGTGGCCGATGCCGTCGCCGAGCAGGGCCAGCCGCCGCTGGACGATGAACGTGCCGACCGCCGGGGCCGCGACGCCCACGAGGACGGCGGCGATCAGCGCGCGGCGCAGGAAGTCGTAGGACAGGAGTTCGATCATGACAGCAGGTGTGGTTCCTCGGCCGGGGCGTGCGGGTGGACGTGGTCGTGGCCGGGCCGGGCGCACTCGCCCTGCGGCTTCGGGGGAGTGCCCTCGTGCGTGATCAGCCCGTTCTCCAGGACCACGGAACGGGTGATCAGCGGCTCCATCGGTCCGAGCTCGTGGGCGACCAGCACGACCGTACGGCCCTCCGCGACCTGGCCGCGGAGCGTACGGGCGAGGGTCTCCTGGCTCGCGGCGTCGACGCCCGCCGTCGGCTCGTCCATGACGAAGACGTCCGGTTCACCGGCGAGGGCGCGGGCGATCAGTACGCGCTGCTGCTGGCCGCCGGACAGCTCCTGCGCCGAGTCCCGGGCACGGTCGGCCATGCCGACGGCCTCCAGGGCCCGGTCCACCGCGCGCCGGTCGGCGGCCGAGAACGGCCGGAACCGCGACTGCCGGGCGATCCGGCCCGACGACACGACCTCGCGCACGGTGGCGGGCACACCGCCGCCGACCGACAGCCGCTGCGGGACGTACCCGACGCGCTTCCAGTCCTTGAACCGGGCCGGCGGCACGCCGTACAGCTCCACCCGCCCGGCCGACAGCGGGATCAGGCCCAGCAGCGAGCGGATCAACGTGGACTTGCCGGAGCCGTTCGGCCCCATCACGGCGAGCACCTCGCCCGGCTCGACGGTCAGGTCGACGCCGCGCAGCACCGGGCGGCGGTCCAGCCGCACCTCGCCGCCTGTCATACGGAACGGAACGGTCATCGGCATCCTAGGGCGGGTCGCAGCGTCGCGAGATCACGGCGCATGATCGAGAAGTAGTCGTCGGAGGACCCCCGCTTCACACCTTCGACGGGGTCCAGGACCTCGGTGCGCACGCCCGCCTCGTTCGCGAGCGTGGCGGCGGTCTTGGGGCTGGCGAGCGTCTCGGTGAAGACGGTGGTGGCATGCGTACGCCGGACCAGCTGGGTCAGGCTCGCCAGGCGGCCGGGTGACGGCTCGGCCTCGGGGTCCAGGCCGGTCACGCCCACCTGGGTCAGGCCGTACCGCTCGGCCAGATAGCCGAACGCCGAGTGGCCCGTGACGATCTCCTTGCGGGCGCAGTCGCGCAGCCCCGTACGGAACTCTCCGTCCAGGGCGGTCAGCTTCGCGACGACCTGCGCGGCCCGCGCCCGGTACGCCGCCGCGTGCGCGGGGTCGATCGCGGCGAGGCGCTCACCGAGGGCGGTCGCGACGGTCGCGAACCTGTTCGGATCCAGCCACAGGTGCGGGTCCTCGGCGCCGTGGTCGGCCTCGTCCTGCGGGGCGGGTAGCGTCTTCACCAGCGAGGACGCGTCGAGGGAGTGGTGCTTGGCGTGTTCGCGCACGGCCTTGTCGACGGCCGGCTGCACGCCCTTGATGTAGAAGGCCAGCTTCGACTCGCCCACGTCGATCACCTGGCGTGGGGTCAGCTCCAGGTCGTGGGGTTCGGCGCCGGGCTTGGTGAGGTTCTGCACGGAGCCGTCGGGACCGGCGACCTGCTCGGCGAGCCACGCCAGCGGATAGAAGGCCGCGACGATCTTCGGGTCACCGTGGCCGCCGGTCCGCGCCCCGCAGCCGGTCACCAGCAGCACGGCGCCGAGCACGAAGGGCAGGAGTCGTCGGTATCGCACGGTCCGAGTATGGATGAATATGAAAATGATTGTCAAAACCGTACATGTCCGAATGGTGGTCAGCCCACCAGCTTCCCGACCGCCGCGACGAGGATGACCAGCGGCGCCACGAGCCTGACCAGGCGATGGGAGGCGCTGCGCACCGGCGCGGCCAGGAACGCGAACCACAGCAGAACGGCCAGCACCACCAGCAGCACGCCGCCGGCCACCCCCGGTACCGCCAGCCCCGCGATCAGCAGCGCGGGCAGGACCACCAGCGGAACCCAGCGGGGAAGCTGGTGGAGATAGACGAAGAACACGGCGCTGCGCTGCTGGAGTTTGGAAGCCACGCTCCCATCGTCGCGCATCGGCGTCCCGCGCGGGGAGATCGCCTCGCGTACCGGCATGATGGACGGGTGCTGGCCATCACCCGATACCGCGTCCCCGAGACCGAGACCGAGACGTTCGTCAAGACGGCGCACGAGGTGCTCCGCTCCCTCGCCGGCAGCCCCGGCCACCGCTCCGGCGGGCTCGCCCGCTCCGTCGACGAACCCGATCTGTGGGCGATGGTGACCTACTGGGACGGCGCCGGCTTCTACCGCCGAGCACTCGGCGCGTACGACGTCCGGCTGGCCCTGATCCCGCTCTCGACGCTTGCCATCGACGAGCCGGGCGCGTACGAGATCGTCGATCCCTGAGTAAAGAGCGGCCTTCCTGCCGTCGAAGACCTCCTCAGCCCCCCGCGCGCCCCACGCCCGTCCCGCCCGTCCCCCCGATCATCGTCGTACGGACGACGATCGGGGGACACCATGCGCCGTGCCATGCTGCTCGCCGGAATCCTCGCAACGTTGTTCCCGAGCCCTGTCCATGCGGACACCGACGTCCACTACCAGGGACTCCGCATCCCGGTGCCCGCCGGCTGGGAGGTCCACCACCTCGGCCCCCGTTCCACGGAGTGCCTCCGCTTCGACCGGCACGCCCTCTACCTGGGGCCGGCGGGGGAACACCAGCTCTGCCCCGCCCACGCCGTCGGCCGCACCACGGCGATCCATATCGAACCCCTCACCCCACAGACCAACGCCCTCGTCACCGGCCTCCTCGCGGGGCGAGCCGAGACCGGACACCCGCCGGGCCTCTGGGTACGCGATCCGGCGGCCCACGAGATCCGGATCGCGATGCCGCAGGCCGGCGCGTTCATCACCGGCTCGTACGGCCAGAGCGCCCAGGACCTCGAGCGCGTCCTGGCCCGCATCACCGTCGACCCGCCGCCCCCGGCCGAAGGCGCCGCCGAACGCCACAGCGGCGTCGCCCACCTCCGCCGCTGGGTGACAGGTGACGGCTTCGACACCTGCCACGCGCCGTCCCTCGACGCCATGCAGGCCTGGCGCAAGGACTTCGTCGCCGCGAACGTCTACATCGGCGGCGTTTCCCGCGCCTGCCCCGACGGCAGACTGTCGCACGACTGGATCGCCGCCGTACGGGCCATGGGCTGGCGCCTGATCCCGACCTACGTCGGCCCACAGGCGCCCTGCGGCCCGCACCGCGTCAACTTCACTCCCGACAGCGCCCTCGACGACGCGCGGGCCGCGGCCAAGGACGCCGTCGGCCGCGCCCGCCTCCTCGGACTGCGCCGGCACACGCCGATCTACTACGACATGGAGGCGTACCACCGGCACGACCCCGTCTGCCGCCACGCCGTCCTCGACTTCGTCGACGCGTGGACCAGGCGGGTCCGTGCGCTCGGGTACGTCCCGGGCATCTACAGCAGCGTCACCTCGGGCATCCGGGACCTGGCCGCGGCGAAAGGCATCAACAAGCCCACCGCCGTCTGGTTCGCCCATTGGGACAAGGAGCCCGACCCGTGGGGCGACCGGTACGTTCCGCGCGGCTGGTGGCCCGGCCACCGCCGCATCAAGCAGTACCGCGGCGACCACCGCGAGACCCACGGGGGCTACACGCTGAACATCGACAACGACGCCGTCGACGGTTACGTACGCTGACCGAAACAGTCAACGCGACCAACCGAAACTCGACCAGACCTGATGATGCAGGGTCCACCTGCGAATCCGTGATGGCATATCCGACACGGTGGAATCTTTCGGTTATTCGGCCCTCGACATGACAGCCGGTGATTCTGTAGCTTGACAAGCCTTGAGCAGGGCACGGGGGTGCACAAGTCAAGAAGGGGGACGGCCGCATGCCGCCGCTGAACGAAGGGGGCGCACAGCCGGGGTCGCAGTACCCCAAGGTCTGGGTCGGGGGCGGTGACCCGGACATCAAGTGGGACCCAGCCAAGCTCAACCGCGCCGCCTCGATCCTGGAGGGAGCGCTGCGAACGCTGGCGAGCACCGGCACCATCGACAAACTCCAGACTCAGGGTCCCGTCACCGCAGCCGACATCGGAGATTGGGACGCGGGACAAGCCCTGGCCGACACAGCTCAGAAGGCGTACGACAACATCACTTATGTCACTGAGCGGTTCGTCACTGAATACACCGCAGCCGCTCAGATGCTGCGCAAGATGGCCGCCCACTACACAGGCACTGAACAAGGCCTGACCAGCCATGCTCGACAGATCGGCGCTCAGGGGCGGCGGCAGATACCCACGGACAATCCGACCTGGCCCAACGTGCCCTCTGCCGACTAACGCGGGACTCATCATGGGAGTTGACCACCACACCTACGTCATCAAGAGCGGCGGACGTCCGCAAGGCGCCGGCTCCTACGGCAGTCCGGACGACATCAGGGAACTGATCGCCGGTACTCATCCGGGCAGCATCACTGATGCGGCCCAAGCCTACGATGCCATAGGCAATGCAATCATCGAAGCGCAGAATGCGCTCTGGGATGCGGCTAAGGTCCTTGCCGACTACTGGAGCGGTCCGGCAGCCGAGGCCGCCCAGTTGGTGCTGCGTCGTTTGTACGGGACGGCAGGAGAGCTTGTCGTCCGTAGCAACGAGACTGCCAAGACTCTCCAGTGGTATGGCGGCTCGATTCTTCCGATGTACAGAAGCATCAACTGGCCGAAGAAGAACACCGACTCCCCGGCCGCGATCGCCGCAGCGGACCAGGTGATGCGGAACCTCAACGAGCGTATCGCCCAGACCTGGGACGGCATGCCGTCTCAGATCGAGAAGAACCTTCCGCAACTGTCGGAGCGAGGAGATCAACCGAGCGGCGACATCCCATCCGAGAATCCTGGTGGCAAGGGCGCAGGTGAACACGGAGACGCTGGAAGCGTCCGAGTACCGCGCGGGCACGTGTCGCTGCCTCACACGGGTAAAACTCACTATGGATCGCCGAACACTCCCGGAGGCCCTTCAACGCTTCCGGAGCCTGGTGGTGCAGACCTCGCGGGAGGGACGCCTCCGCCCTCCGGTTCCCTCAGCAGCGGACTCGGCCCTGCCAGTAACTCACTACCTCCCGGGATCCCTGGTGGCCCGGCTTCGGGCCCAGGACCGTCGGGGATCGGCGACATCGGACTCGGCGGAGTCGGCGGATCTTTCAGATCTGGCGACTTCAGGCCAGGTGTGGGGAAACCGGGCACCCCCGGAGAAACGGAGGCGCTCGGTTCCAGCCGGAGCGCAGGCGGTCGGCCCAGCGTCGGCGTGGGCCGGAGCAATGAGATCGGAACTCCTGCGCCATCTGGAGGTGGACGGTCGGACGAGAAGGAACGCGAGCGAACGGCCTGGCTCGCCGAAGACCGCGATCTCTGGACCGTCGGCGCCGACGCTGTGCCTGGTGTGATCGGTGACGCACCGAACCTTCTGCGGCAGAGCGCACAGGATGAGGACGAGTTGTTGACCGTAGACGAGTTGCAGGAACTACTCGATCTCGTCGACGAGCCGGCGAAGGAGACCGGTGAAGAGTTCAGCCAGCCATCGACGGTTCATTCCGTCGGCGATCCCAACGCGTACATGGGCGAGCAGGATTTCATCCATCTTGATGGTGATCTCATCGATCCTGATCACGGCACCCCCGGCATACAGCGCGCCTAGACCACGCGCGGAGGAGTGGTGGTTCGGTACCTGGGACATCCAGGACAAGGTCTGGCCGATCAGTACCGGTCGAGGAGTCACGGTGGCGCTGCTCGACAGCGGGGTCAATGCGAAGCTGCCCGATCTGCGTGATGCTGTATTGCCAGGTGCTGATATTGATGCCGGCAAGGGCGACGCACGTACCGACTCCGACGATGAGGAGAACGGTCACGGAACTGCGATGGCAGCTCTGATCGCTGGCCGGGGAACGGGCACGGGGATGGTAGGGGTAGCTCCTGAAGCGAAGATTCTGCCGATCCGGGCTCAGGGCGGTAACGCAGAAATCGTAGAAGGCATCAAATACGCAGTCAATCATGGTGCGAAGGTAATCAACATCTCTCAAGGGGCCCCGAGTCCCGAGTGGCTCGGTTGTGACGTAATCACCGAAAAGGCTGTCACATATGCCCTCGATCGAGATGTTATCGTTGTCGCTTCGGCGGGTAATGATGGCCACGAGTTCAATAGTCCGGAATACCCGGCATTGTGCCCGGGTATCCTTACTGTAGGTGCGGTCGATTACCTTTTCAAGCCATGGTTCAAGACGCAACGACAGCCATATGTCGCAGTAGCGGCCCCAGGAGTACAAACAGGATCGATCAATAGAGCGGGTCGGTTCGTCCCAAAGTGGAACGGGACTAGTCAGGCGGCGGCGCTGACATCGGGAGTCGTTGCGTTGGTAAGGGCAAAATTCCCGCGAATGTCCGGACGAGAGCTCGTGCAACGAATCATCGCAAGCGCTCGCGACGTCGGCCCATCCGGTCGAGATGACGCTACCGGATATGGTTTGGTGCGCCCGTATCACGCTCTGGTCGATAAGGTCGCAGCTGATGCGCCGAATCCAGTGTTCAGCGCTTGGGAAAAAGCGAATGCGGCCGCGACGCCAACAGCACCTGCGGTATCGCCGTCGCAGAGTGGACGTTCACCGCAATCCGCTCACAGCGCTAAGCGAAGCGCCGTGCCAGCGATCTTCGTGGGAGTTGGGATTGTGGCGGTCATGGTAGCGATAGCGATATATGCTTTCATTAAGCGGAATAATCGAAGGCGGGTGGTTCGGTGACGAGTCCTAGTAACGAGAATGTTCCTCTCGGTGCTCGAGCGCAGGCGCGGTTGGCGGAGATAGAAGAGGTTGAGCGCCGGACTCAAGTTACCGTCGATGCCGTCGAGCGGTATGCTCAGCAGCTCCGGTCCCTCAAGGAGTCTTTTGGCCGGCTCGGGATCAAGCAGGGCATCAATCCGAACCTAGGTTACGTCGTAATGAACGGCAATGGCGACCTAATGAAGATACAATTGGATCCTGCCGCCATGAAGACCGCCGATCCTACGCTTGTGGGTCAACGCATCCTAGATGCGATAAGAGCTGCGCAATCTCGCATTTCGCGCGTTCGTGAGCAGAAATTCGCGGAAGTTGCAGAGTCGAACCATCTGTACGGGTAAGGGGAATCCGTAGATGTCAGCTAAGTCGGGTGGTTCGAAGGGTGCGGGGGCAAAGGCCGCTGCGGCGAAGGGAATAAAGTCTTTTCCCGCGGGTGCGGCGAGCGATCTTATAAATATTGGAGCAATGGTTGCCCAAGCAACCGAGGTCAAGCAGGCAACTGAACTTGCCCGGAAGCTCAAGCCTAACGGTCCTGCGATCTTGGGTGTAGCGCAAAAGTGGTATGCGGCCTCTGAACGCATCGGAGGATCCTCTAGGGTGCTCAACAGCGCTTACAAAGGCCTGGATATCTACTGGGATGGTGATGCGTTCGACGCTTTTTCAAGTTTGATGGGAGATGTCACGGATGTCGCTTCCCGCAATAGTGACGTCCTGTTCGACATCGGCAACAACGTCGTCGATCTATACAACACCGCAGCGCAAAGCTACAACGAGGCGGTGCTCGCAATCGGCGAGACGCTTCAGAAAGTAGCTCCACTCGACCCGGATAAGCAGGACGAGGAAGTGTTGCATACACTAACAACGTTCGTTGCCGATATGAAGACGCGAAAACAGAATCTAGAGAACGATCTTTCTGTTAAGCAGGGTAAAATAGTTCAACTCCACGGCCAGATCTTGCGAATACAGGCCCCCGATGATGTCCCTTCCGGTGTTACTGATAAGCGGAAGTGGAAATTCAGTCCCCGCTGACAGGAGTCTGAAGAGATAATGTCACCTCTAAAGAAGTTCCTGCTGGCCGGGATGAGTGTGTGTCTGCTGATCTCTGGCTGTTCCGGTCATGGCGATAGCAGAGATCATCCTTCTAAGCTTCCAAAGAACTTTATTCGGACTGACGCGAAGATTCCTGATCCTTGCGGCCTGATCAGCCCGGCGCTTTCTGAGGAGCTAATCGGCCTAAAAGTTGGCCGTCAGACGAACACTCCCGAACCTAATGATGCGTCAACTGATGTGGAGTGTCGATGGGATAACGGTGGCCTGAAGGGTGAGCACAGAAAGCAAGGAACTATCAATCTCAGCGCCCACGTAGATCTCATGCGTGTTGTTGGTGGGGATCCGTACTCAGGGGCCAAGATTCATTATCGAAGCTACACGGCCGGCAAAAAGTGTAATGCAATACCTGTAGAAGCGCCTGAGACATGCTGGTATGTGGAGTCGGGCGTCTCTCTTGGAGTTGTGCTGCAGAAGAACTACAGCACTATTTGGCTCACCTGTGACGCGTCTGATTCGCCATCTCTGGCCAGCAAAAATCTTTCGATGGTTGCAAGTCGGGCTGCCACAGAGATTCTTGCCAAGCTGGGTTAATTTACCGGGCCTGGTAGTTGAGCATTTAGGAGTCCGATGAGTGACAAGACGGTGAAATTCCAAGTTTCTTCTCTGAGGGGGTGTGGAGATCGTATTAATGATGCCGTGAACATGTGGAGTGAGGCGGTATCGCAGTTGGACAATGCGTGGTTTCCTATGAATGCTCTAGGGGTCGCAGGGGAATCGGCGCGAGCGGGGTATGAGGCCAATCGCAGAGAGGCCATGGCGAGGTTGAACGACGCTACGAATGGTCTAATCTCCTTCAGGGAAGCGATATATCAGGTTGCGGATAAGTATGCCGGGACGGAAGTTAAGAACGCCGAGGCTGCTAAAGAATCAAGAGGACTGACTCATAGGCCGGATATCTGATCGGCGTGACCGTGGGGAATTCTCGTCGGACGTTGTCAGAGCACTGCCCTGAAGCTGATTGCGGGAAGCGGGTGCTTGCGCGCCTAGGGCGGTGAGAAACCTTTGGGGGGCGTCAGGCGACGCTCTTCAACGGTCAGTCTCAATGCGCCCGTAGGCATGAAGACTTTCCACATTTGGAGAGCATTACCGGACGACTCAACGCTTACAAAAAGTAGCGAGTCGCGGGCTACGTTTATTTCTTGCGAAGGGCTACCGCTCCAGTCCACGCGCGCCCGTATCACATGCCTGCCTGGCAGGACATCAAAAGAAAACTCTTCGCCTGGCCGCAACTTGCCCTGCGGGCGTCCGTCCACATCGATGACGTACGACCGAAAAACGTCGCGAAAGCGCCATCTAGGGCGCTGGAAGACAATCTTCGAGTAGTTACTCACGATCCAACACTCTCATCATCGTGCACGGCAGTATACAAGTGATCCATCCAGAGAAAATGTATGGCTCTCTCCGCGAGGGGCGCGGCAGAATGTCGGAGCGGCTCCTACTGTGCGAGTCCGGTGATCGAGCGGGTCAATTCCGTGGCGGCCCGCCAGGCTCGGCGGTCTTCCTCCGAGACGGAACGCGGATCCGGGTCGGGGATGTCCGCGCTGACTGCCATCATGACGTTGCGGATCCGCAGTCGGATCCAGCTGGCACCGGCGGTTTCCGCTCGCAGTGCTTCATCGCCCAGTTGGGCAGGAGCCCACTCACTGCCCAAGACCTGCCTGTACGAGGCGAAATCCCTGGTGGTGAACTCCGTCGCGTCCTGGGTCGGAGTCGGGTGGTGCACTTCCACGTACACGGCCAGCAGCTCAGTGTCCTGTAGGCGCTTACGCGGGGTGAACAGGTAGCAGGCCCACCCGTCAATGTACTCGTTAGCCTTGTCCTTCTTGCATTCCGAACCGTGGTACGCATCGAACCGCAACTCTTTGCGCAGGGCCGGGCTGAACAGCGTCCGAGGATCCGGGACCGACCGAATCTCGCCCGGCCGAAAGACTGGAAACGGCGACGATGTGGAGCCGACCAATGCGGTTGAGCTGACGCTCGGCGATGTGTCCCCGTGAGAACTGGTCGCGCACCCACCGGTCGCGATCAGAAGCGTGGCGCTCAACACGATACGGACGCGCCGACGCATCATGGCGGTCCCTTCCTCTAGAGTCGCAGACCTGGCGGCCGTACGGATTACCCGTCGAAACGCCTTTCTGTATCGACATCCTACGGGCTCTTTTGCATCGGTGAGCGTTGTTACCGCTTTGGAACGTCGACGTCGCGGTGGCCCACGCCGTTGAGAAGAAGGGCACCTGGGTATAAGTGGCACGTACGGCGGTTGATGCGGCTTGGGATGCTTGACGGCCGTGCACTTCCGTTGACTGGATAGTACGGCCGGTGGTTGATGGTCGTCAGTCCTTATCCGGGCGGCGGCCGTCGACGGCGGTCATTCTCTTGACGGTTGGGTTGCCTTGCAAGATCATCCGGTGATATCGGGGTGGCAGGAATGATCGCGGGGTGGTGTTGTGGCCGGACGGAGGTTCGTTGCCGGGCTCGGCCTCGGGGCCGTGGCGATAGGCGTCATTCTGGGCGGCTGTGGGGACAAGTACGAGCGGACGACCGTGTCGGATCCCTGTAAGTTGCTCGACCGGTCGCTCGTGCGGCAGCTGACCGGTGAGGGCCGGGGGACGGGTGACGCATCAGGCGGCGGGGCCTGGGGATGTCAGTGGAACGCTGATCAGAGAGTCGCGCTCTCCCTCGATCTGCGTGTCTTCAAGTCACGGCGCTATCGCCAGGACGTTCGTACCGCACGGCGTACGTACGACGGGATGGTCCGGCCGGCGGCCGGAAACGCGAGGTTCACCCCGATCAAGAACGTCGACGGGTTGGCGTGCTGGCGGGAGGACTCGCGGGGGATGGAGGTCTTCGTCCGCCGGTACGAGGTGGTGGCGCGGATCTCCTACTCGGGGAACCGGCCGGCGGCGCGGCGGCACGTCAACAGTCCGGAGATCGCGCGGTTGCTCGCCGAGAACCTGATGCATCACCTGTGACCGTTGGGGCCCGCGTGGTTCCGGACACCGGCGGTTCGCGCGCTCCCGGCGGGGTCCGTATCGGGTGCTCGGAGGCGGTGCGGCGGGGCGTGGCGGCGTATTGGAGCGCGGGGCTCACCGTCCTGTCGCTAAGCTGATACCCGGGCGCCGTGGTCAGACTCGCAGGTCGACCGCAGGCGCCGTACCTCATATACGCGGAGAACCCGCCGACCGCCAGCCGGATGGAGATCACTCATGGCCCGTCGTTCCGAATTGATGGAGACCATCGTCAACCTCAGCAAGCGCCGAGGCCTGGTCTTTCCGTCGAGCGAGATCTACGGCGGACTCCGCGCGTCCTGGGACTACGGCCCGCTCGGCGTCGAGCTGAAGAACAACGTCAAGCGCCAGTGGTGGAAGTCCATGGTGCAGGGCCGCGACGACGTCGTCGGCCTCGACTCCTCGGTGATCCTCGCCCGTGAGGTGTGGGAGGCCAGCGGCCACATCAAGGAGTTCGTCGACCCGCTGACCGAATGTCAGTCCTGCCACAAGCGGTACCGCGCCGACCACCTGATCGAGGCGTACGAGGAGAAGCACGGCAAGGCGCCGGAGAACGGCCTGGCCGGCCTCGTCTGCCCCAACTGCGGTACGCGCGGCGCCTTCACCGAGCCGCGGATGTTCAACGGCCTGCTCAAGACCTACCTCGGCCCGGTCGAGGACGAGTCCGGCCTGGCGTACCTGCGGCCGGAGACCGCGCAGGGCATCTTCATCAACTATGCCGCCGTGCAGCAGGCGGCCCGGCGCAAGCCGCCGTTCGGCATCGGCCAGATCGGCAAGTCGTTCCGGAATGAGATCACGCCGGGCAACTTCATCTTCCGTACGCGCGAGTTCGAGCAGATGGAGATGGAGTTCTTCGTCGAGCCGGGCACGGACGAGGAGTGGCACCAGTACTGGATCGACACCAGGCTCCAGTGGTACGTCGACCTCGGCATCTCCAAGGAGAACCTCCGGCTGTTCGAGCACCCGAAGGACAAGCTGTCCCACTACTCGAAGCGGACCGTGGACGTGGAGTACCGCTTCAACTTCCAGGGCAGCGAGTGGGGTGAGCTGGAGGGCGTCGCGAACCGCACCAACTACGACCTGTCCACGCACGCCAAGCACTCCGGCCAGGACCTGTCGTACTACGACCAGGACAAGGAGCAGCGCTACGTCCCGTTCGTCATCGAGCCGGCGGCCGGTGTCGACCGCTGCGTGCTGACGTTCATGATGGACGCCTACACCGAGGACGAGGCGCCGAACGCCAAGGGCAAGATGGAGAAGCGTACGGTCATGCGCCTGGACCACCGGCTCGCGCCGGTCAAGGTCGCGGTGCTGCCGCTGTCGCGCAACACCGACCTGTCGCCCAAGGCGAAGGACCTCGCCGCGCAGCTGCGCCGCAACTGGAACGTCGAGTTCGACGACGCCGGCGCGATCGGCCGTCGCTACCGCCGCCAGGACGAGATCGGCACCCCGTACTGCGTGACCGTCGACTTCGACACGCTCGAGGACAACGCGGTGACCATCCGGGAGCGGGACTCGATGGCCCAGGAGCGCATCGGTCTGGACCAGGTCGAGGCGTTCCTCGCCACCCGCCTGCTCGGCTGCTGACGAACGAGGCTCACTACGCCGGTGACCGTCTCCTGGGGCGGTCACCGGCGTAGATCGTCTCAGGCCGAGACGGGTTCGGTGCCCGACGGCTCCTCGCGTACGGTGTCGCGGCCGAGGGGCAGGTGGCGGGTCTCGCGGAAGGCCAGCAGCACGACCAGAGTGGAGACCACCGCGATGGACATCAGGTACACGCCCGGGGCGAGGGAACTGCCCGTGGCCGAGACCAGCCCGGTCGCCACGAACGGCGCCGTGCCGCCGCAGAGCACGTACGCCGCGGTGTAGCCGATCGCCGATCCGCTGGCCCGCAGCCGGGCGGGGAACATCTCCACCAGCGCCGGGACGTTCGAGCTGCCGATCACCGCGACCAGTACGGCGAGCAGGGACGTGCCGATGACCGCTCCGACGAAGCCGGTCTTCATCAGCCAGAACGCCGGAAGCGGCGCGACCACGAACCCGGCGCAGGCGACCAGCAGCAGCGGCTTGCGGCCGTACCGGTCACTGGCCGAGGCCGCGAACGGGCAGGCGACGCTGTAGGCCAGCATCGACACGACGTTCGTCAGCTGAGCCTCGCTCTTGGAGTAGCCGAGCTCCTCCGACATGTACGCGATCATGTAGCTGCTCATCAGGTAGTACCCGATCGCGTTCGTGATGCTGTACCCGAACAGGGTGGCGATCTGCCGGCCGCACTTCCGTACGGCGTCGCGCAGCGGGGTCTGCGCGATGTCGTCCTTCCGCTCCAGCGCTCGGAACACCGGCGTGTCCTCGACGCGGGATCGCAGGTACAGGCCGATCAGGCCGAGCGGCGCCGCCAGCAGGAAGGGGATCCGCCACCCCCAGCTCTGCAGCGCGGGCGTGCTCAGCGTGGAGGTGAGCAGGAAACCGAGGCCGGAGCCCGCCACGCTGGCCAGCCCGACGGTGACCGGGACGGCCGACGCGAACCGGGCGCGCCGGCCCTCGGGCGCGTACTCCATGATGAACGCCGACGCGCCGGTGTACTCGCCGCCGGTGGAGAACCCCTGCACGCAGCGCAGCAGGAACAGCAGGATGGGCGCCGCGACGCCGATCATCGCGTACGTCGGCAGCAGCCCCACGAGGAACGTCGCGCCGCTCATCGCCAGAACCGTCAGCGCCAGCATCCGGTTGCGGCCGATCCGGTCGCCGTACCGCCCGAAGAACGCGGCGCCCAGCGGGCGGGCGACGAATCCGCCCGCGAAGATCGCCCACGTGGCCAGCAGCGCCGCGGTCCGGTCGTACGTGGGGAAGAACCGTCCGGCGATCGTCGCGGACATGACGGCGTAGGCGGCCGAGTCGAACCACTCGACGAAGTTGCCGATCGCGGAGGACAGGATGACCGTACGGCGGACCGTGCGCGGGTCCGCCGGGGGAGCGGGGGTCGCGGTCATGGGCATTCTCCTCATCCGATGCCGGGGCGGGGACCGGCGTCGCGCTGACGCAGTTCGGCGCGCCGGATCTTCCCGGTCGCCGAGCGGGGCAGGTCGGCGACGAACTCCACGAGCCGCGGATAGGCGAACCGCGAGTGCGTGGCCTTGGCGTATTCACTGATCTGCCGGGCGAGTTCCTCGCTCGGCCGGTGGCCCGGCGCGAGCTGCACCCAGGCCTTGACGGCCTGGCCGCGCACCGGATCGGGCACGCCGACGACGCCGACGTCCCGCACCGCCGGGTGGGCGCGCAGCGCCTCTTCGACCTCGTACGGCCCGACCCGGTAACCCGAGGTCTTGATCACGTCGTCGGTGCGGCCGAGGAACCAGTAGTAGCCGTCCTCGTCGACGACCGCCTGGTCCTTGGTGTGGAACCACGCGCCGCCGAAGACCTCGGCGGACGCCTCCGGCCGGTTCCAGTATCCCAGGGGGAACTGCGGGTTGCTGCGGGCCCGCAGGCAGATCTCCCCGGCCTCCCCGGCGGGCACCGGTTGTTCGTCCTCGTCCAGCAGCGCGACGTCCCAGCCGGGCAGCGGACGGCCCATCGAGCCTTCCTTGACCGGAACGCCGGGGAAGTTGCCGATGAGCGGGTACGACTCGGTCGATCCGTAGTAGTCCAGCGGGGTGACGCCGAACTGATCCCGGAACCAGGAGATCAGATCCACGGTGAGCGGCTCGTTCGAACAGCAGACCACCCGCAGCGACTGCGGGTGACGCCGCCCGGCGTCGGGCACGTCGGCCCGCATCTTGCGCAGGAACGTCGGGTTGACCAGCGCGGTGGTGACCTTGTTCCGGGACATGGCGGCCAGCAGGCCGGCCGGGTCGAAGCCCTCGGCGGGCCGGTAGACCAGGTGGGTCGCGCCCGCCCGCAGCGGGCCCATGAGCTTGGCCATCGACCAGGCCCAGTCGCCGGCGCCGTAGAAGACGTCGCCGGGCCGCAGGTCGTGGCAGTAGCGGAACTCGTTGTGGCCGAGCAGCGTGCGATGCGCGTGCACGATCCCCTTGGCCGCCCCGGTGGTGCCGGACGTGTAGAAGATCAACGCCGGATCGTCGGCGGCGGTGTCGGCGTCGTCGAAGGCCGGGGGCAGCGCCTCGATCGCCGGGTCGTCCACGTCGACCACCGCGCCGCCGAAGTCGCCGGCGCGGTGCACCGCGCCCGACTCGGTGATCAGTACGCTGGTGCCCGAGTCGGCGAGCCGGTAGCGGATCGGCTCGTCGGCCCACAGCAGCGACATCGTCACCAGGACGGCCCCGGTCCGGAATACGCCGAGGTAGGTCGCCGGCGTGTCCGGCCGCTGCGGCAGCATGACGGCGACGCGGTCGCCGGGCCGTACGCCCAGGGCCCACAGGTGGGCGGCGACCCGCCGTGACCGGTCCTGCACCTCCCCCCAGGTGACCTCCTGGCGCGCCCCCGTGTGGTCCTCATAGATCAGCGCGACGTTGCGGCGGTCGTGCCGGTCGGCGACGTCGACGGCCATGTTGTACCGTTCCGGCACCTCCCAGCGGTGCCCGTCCCGCATGCGGGTGTAGGTGTCATTCATCGGTGACGCTCCAAAAGGTCGGTGGCGGTCAGCGGCGGCGGCCGGCGAGGAACCTGGCCATCTCCCGCTGCGGCTCCCCGGTGGCGTACGCCGCGGCGTGCACCTTCTTGGCGGCCCGTACGGCGGCGGTGAGCGCCTCATCGTCCAGTTCGCGCAGCCGTCCCTTGGTCAGGGCGAGCGCGCCGGGTGGGAGTTCGGCCAGTTCGCGGGCCTGCTCGACGGCGGAGTTCAGGACCCGGTCGGCGGCCACGAGCCTGGTCAGCAGGCCGAGCCGCGCGGCCTCCTCGCCGTCGACGAGCCGGCCGGTGAGGGCCAGCTCCGTCGTCTTGGCCCGCCCGAGGACGTCCCACATCGCCCAGATCCCGGTGATGCTCGGGATCCCGGACAGCACCTCCGGCTGCCCCATCCGCACCTCCCGGTGCCCGACTCGCAGGTCTGCCAGCAGCGCGAACTGGAATCCCGAGCCCGCGGCCACCCCGTTCACGGCCGCGATGGTCGGCTTGTCGATGTCGCGGACGGCCCGGTACAGCCGGTCGAACCCGTCGATCCAGGCGTCGGAGGCCGCGTGGTCGTCCGGGTCGATCGCCGTGGTCTCCTGCAGGTCCTGGCCCGCGCAGAAGGCGCGGCCCGCCCCGGTGAGCACGACGGCGCGCACGTCCGGGTCCACGGCGGCCGCACCGAGCAGTTCGATGAGCCGGTCCCGCATCGCCGCGGTCCAGGCGTTCAGCTTCTCGGGCCGGTTCAACGTGATGATGGCGACCGGGCCGTCACGGTCCAGCAGGACGGTCTTGGCCGGATCTTCGTTCATGGGGGTTCCTCCCGGCGTCGTCGTGGAAGACATTTGCCGGGATACAAACAGGGGAGGTGCCGAAGAGGCCAACATCAATAACGACCGGCCGTCATATCGGAACGATATGGTTCATCAGTGGAGCTGCGGCACCTGCGCTACTTCGTCGTCCTCGCCGAGGAACTCCACTTCGGCCGGGCCGCCGAACGCCTGCACATGGCCCAGCCCCCGCTCTCCCAGCGAATCCGCGATCTCGAACGCGAACTCGGCGTCACGCTCTTCGACCGGACCCGGCAGCGGGTCCGGCTCACCGAGGCCGGGGCGCTGCTGCTCGAACACGCCCGCCCGATCCTGGAGGGCAGCGAGGCGGCCCGCGAGGCGATGCGCCGCATCCGTCCGGGCGCCGCCGGGGTGCTCCGCGCCGGGGTGCCGCCCGACACGGTGCCGCTGGCGCTGCGAACCCTCGTCACGACGTTCGCCGAGCGCGTCCCCGACGTCCTGCTCGAACTGCACGAGCTGACCACCGAGGCGCAGCTCGCCAAGCTGCGCGAGGGCGAGCTGGACGTGGGCCTGGTCCGCCACCCGTGCGACACGGTGGGCCTGACCTCGGGCCCGGTCGTGCACCGGAGACTGGGCGTGATCCTCCCGGAGCGACACCACGCGGCCGACCACGAGGTCGTACGGCTCCGCGTCCTCAGTGGTTCACCCTTGGTGATCTTCCCTCGGGAGATGGCGCCTCGGCTGTACGACCACATGCTGGCGACCTGCCGCGACAACGGCTTCCTCCCGGGCGCGATCCGTCACGCCCGCAACCCGCAGTTCGTGCACGGCCTGGTCCTGGCCGGCCTGGGGGTCCACCTGAACGAGCCTCCCGCGGGCGCGCTGCCGCCGGGCCTGGTGTGGCGGCCGATCGACGAGCCGCGCCTCACCTGGTCCACCTCGGTCGTCTGGCGCCCCGCCCACTCCGACGACGCGATCACCGCCTTCGCCGACGCCGCCCTGACCGGCCTCCGCGCCGCCGACCACACCTGATCCCTATCCATGCGAAGAGCCCCTGTCCGGTATGGACAGGGGCTCAACGGGCCGGCGCGAGGTCACCTCGGCTCGGGCTTCAGGCGACCGACGAGGGTCAGAGCGGTGACCTCGACGCAGTCGCCTCTCGTGTCGGTGCTGCGGCCGCTCTTTCGCCAGATTCGTCCGGCTGATCGCGGCCGTGCTCGTCACGCATGCGATGGAGGTCGGTGACGCGGTCGACATGACCCTGTCACGTCAAGACGGCGCCGTGCTGATCGAGGTGTGGGACGCCGGCGAGACATCACCGGATCGCCAGGCCGCTCGGACGAACGGACGGAGCCTTCAGCTCGTCAGAAGCCCGCTCGGACGGCTGGGGCTGGCGGCTGCGCGGCGGCGGCGGCGGCGGCAGGACGGTATGGGCCATCGTCGGCGACCGCGACCCATCCGCGTCCGATGGGCGCGCAGAACGCTCGGCGAGCGCGGCGCGTTCGGGGGGCCGATCGGGTGAAGCGCAGTGAAACGGGCGGCGGCCTGGGTGTTCTCCGAGACTTCCGTACGCCACGCCCTCCCCGCTTCGGCGCGCGTCGATCCTCCACGCCACTCGGGTGGAAGGTGGCCCGAGGTCGGGTGGTGGGCGGCGTGGGCGAGAGAGCGTGCAGAACGCTCGGCGATTGCCGTTAACCAATGGAGCGAATCCTGACAAGCCCGGCCTTGCCGAGGTTGTTGCCCGAGCCTCCTGCACACTGCAGGAGTCGGGCTCGCTGGTCCTCCTCCTGAGGGTCCTTACATTCGCCGGCGATCCCCATGACGGCGGCACGCGCGTCCGTGACCGCCCCGGCGGCTGTCACCACTTGGCGTTCGTCGCCCGCCGTGCCGCACCCTGCCGTCGCCGTTGACTGGTTGCCGTCGGTGTGCCCGTCCGGCGTCCGGATAGCCGGATTTCGCCGGTCAACGGCGGCGGCAAAGTCCTGCGCTGCCCGCACTGGTGGCGGGGTGCCCCCTGTGAGCGTGCAGAACGCTCGGGGAATGCGGCGTGTTCGGATGCGCGGATACCGGTAAAGAGCGATAAGTCGGTCTGGGGCGGAGATGTTTTCCGAGCCTTCTGCCGGTGTCATGAGGTCCGGGCTGAGGAAACATCGCGGCATCTACGCGGCCGAAGCGGGCCTGACGGGCCGATCCGATCGTCGGTGGCGGTCCGCTCGGGGCGGCCGGACAGGGACGTCAGGGGAGCGGGCGTCGGTTACGGTGGGCGCGGGAGATCACCGGCAGCGGAGGGGCGGGCGTGAACGAACGCATGACCCGCGGCCTCCGAGTACTGGTCCTTCTCCTCGGCGTTCTGGGGTTCGCCGTCGACCCCGCGACCGCCGCGCACGCGTCCGCGGCCATCCCGACGTCGGCGGTCTCGGCGTCGGCGGCTGATTCGAGCATCTTCACCGCGGCGGCCGGTTCCCAACGGGCAGCCGGCACCCAACCGGCGGCCGGTCCCCAACGGGCAGCCGGCATCCAACCGGCGGCCGATGCCCAGGCGGCGGCCAAAGCTCGATCGGCGGCTGATCACCGGCCGGCGGCGGGCACCCAACGGGCAGCCGGCCCCCAACCGGCGGTCGGGACCCAACGGGCGGCCGGTGCCGAACCGGCGGCAGTTGTCCGGCTGGCAGCGGACTTCCGGCCGGCGGCCGATGTCCAACCGGCGGCCGATGTCCAACCGGCGGCTGATCGCCAGTCGGCGGGCGGGGCTCGGTCGGCTGATGTGCCCCGAGGCGTTACGGCGGCCGGTGTCTCTGGGGCCGGGTCCGTCATGGTCGCGGCCGTGTCCGGGTCGGCGTATGCCACGGCGGCGACCGTTTCCAGTGGCGTCGTGCTCAGCGCCAAGAGCGGCGCGCCGCGGGCTCGGGTCGGGACGAGTGTCTCGTCGGCGGCGCATACGGCGGTGGACGGTCCGGCGGTTCTCGCCGGGCGGATGGCGGCCGGGGGCGACCGGCGCCTGGTCGGGACGGTCGTCGATGCGGTGCGGGCGCCCAGCGGGACGGCGCCGCTCACTCCGCGCGGGCGCGGGCCGCCCTCCATCACGGGTTCCCGATCCTCATCCCGCCGCGCCTGACGGGCACGGCGGGGTTCCACCATGGCCCGGTCATCCGGGCCGGCCCGTATGGAGGCATTCCATTTCTCGTGCCACGGCGGTGCGAGCGCTCCTGGCGTTCGCCATCATCGCCGCCTCAGTTCTCATCGCCCTCACCACGTCTCCGCGTCTCGGACTGGACCTGCGCGGAGGCACTCAGATCGTGTTGCAGACCCACGACTCCCCGTACGCGAAGGCCGATCGGAGGGCCACCGACCGTGCCATGGAGGTGCTGCGCAAGCGGATCGACGCCCTCGGGCTGTCGGAGCCGACGCTGACCCGCTCCGGCGACCAGCGCATCATCGTGGAACTGCCCGGCGTGCAGGACGCCCGGCAGGCCATGGAGGTCATCGGGCGTACCGCGCAGTTGTCCTTCCGGCCGGTGGTGTCCAGCGCCGGCCAGGCCATGACCGACGAGATGGGCGAGCCGCTGCGGGTCGGGCCCGTCGCGCTGACCGGGGAGGAGGTCGGCAGGGCGCAGGCCGGGTTCGATCCGCAGGACCTGCGCGGCTGGTTCGTCTCGGTCGGCTTCCGCCATGACGCGGCGTGGCAGAAGCTGACCGCGAAGGCGGCCTGCGCCGCGCCGGGTGATCCCGCGCGGCGGGTCGCCATCCTCCTCGACGACAAGGTCATCTCGTCGCCGCAGGTCGACCCGGGCGTGCGCTGCGGGACCGGCATCACCGGCGGATCGACGCAGATCACCGGGCGGTTCGGGGAGAAGGAGGCCAAGGACCTCGCGGCGCTGATCCAGGGCGGGGCGCTGCCGGTGCCGGTCGGCGTCGTCGAGCAGCGTACGGTCGGGCCAAGCCTCGGGGCGGAGGCGATCGACGCGAGCGCCCGCGCCGCGGTGCTCGGGGTCCTGCTCACGGCGCTGTTCGTGATCTGGATGTACCGCCTGATGGGCGTGGTCGCCACGGTGGCGCTCGCCTCGTACGCGCTGATCTCGTACGCCGTGCTCAGCGCGATGGGCGCCACCCTCACGCTGCCGGGGCTGGCCGGCTTCGTGCTGGCCATCGGCATGGCGGTCGACGCGAACGTGCTGGTCTTCGAGCGGGCCCGAGAGGAGTACGCCGCGCTGCCGCGCAGGGGCGTGCGGTCCGCGCTGACCCGGGGGTTCCGCAACGCCTGGTCGGCCATCGCGGATTCGAACATGACGACACTGCTCGCCGCGGGCCTGCTGTTCTACCTCGCCTCGGGGTCGGTCCGCGGGTTCGGCGTCACGCTGTCGATCGGTGTGCTGGCCTCGTTCGTGTCGGCGCTGCTGGTCACACGGGTGCTCGCCGAGTGGGCGACCGGCCGGCGGGCCGTCGCGGCGCGCCCGTCGCTGACGGGACTGGCCGGTGCCGGGCGGGTGCGGCGGTGGATCGAGCGGCGGAACCCGGACCTGATGCGGCGTCGCCGTCTCTGGCTGTCGGTCTCGGCGGTCGCGGTGCTGCTGGCGATCACCGGGATCGCCGTACGCGGACTGAACCTCGGGGTGGAGTTCACCGGGGGCCGGCTCGTCGAGTACTCCACGAGCCGGCCGGTCGACGCGGACACCGCGCGCCGGGTCGTGTCGGACGCGGGGTTCCCGCACGCCGTCGTCCAGGCGTCCGGCAAGGACGGCGTGTCCGTCCGTACGCAGAACCTCAGCGACCAGCAGGAACGGCGGATCGAGGCGGCGCTCCGGCGCGACGGCGGGACCGTGACCAAGCAGCGCGACGAGAAGGTCGGGCCGAGCATGGGCAGTGAGCTGCGGAACAAGGCGGTGATCGCGCTGGGCGCCGCGCTCGGCGGCCAGCTCGTCTACCTGGCGATCCGGTTCCGGTGGACGTTCGGGGCCGGCGCGGTGCTGGCGATGCTGCACGACGTCGTCATCGTCACCGGGCTGTTCGCCTGGACGGGCAGGCCCCTCGACGGGATCTTCCTCGCGGCGCTGCTCACGATCATCGGCTACTCGGTGAACGACTCGGTCGTGGTCTTCGACCGGATCCGGGAGCTGCGGGCGGCGGAGCCGGAGGCCCCGTTCGCCCGGGTCGCGAACCGCGCCGCGCTGCAGACCGTGCCGCGTACGGTCAACACCGGCATGGGCGCGATCTTCATCCTCGCGGCGCTCGCCCTGTTCGGGGGCGACTCGCTGACCGACTTCGCGGTGGCGCTGCTGGCCGGGATCCTCGTCGGGACCTGGTCGAGCGTGTTCACGGCGACGCCGGTCGCGCTCGTCCTGGAGAGGGCCGACTGACCTTGGCGTCACCCGGTGCCGGGAGGGGGGAACCGGCACCGGGTTCCGCGGGGGCCTGGCGGGGCCGTTACTGCACGGTAGGGTTCGGCGTCCCGCCGGTCAATGCCCGCTTATGGCCGCAACTCAGGCCTTTCTCGCTATTTGCTGTGTCTGTTATGTTCGGTGATTCGGCTTTTCTGGGCGGTCAGATCCGTGGCACCTCGCGCAGCTCCTCCTCCGCGCGGATGACGTGCATCACCGCGTTGATCAGAGCCAGGTGGGTGAACGCCTGCGGGAAGTTGCCCAGGTGCCGGCCGCTGTGCGCGTCGATCTCCTCGGCGTACAGCTGAAGCGGGCTGGCGTAGGACAGCAGCTTCTCGCACATGGCCTTGGCACGCTCCAACTCGCCGATCAGCACCAGCGAGGACACCAGCCAGAACGAGCAGATCGTGAACGTGCCCTCCTCGGAGTCGAACCCGTCGTCCGTCTCCGTGGCCCGGTAGCGCAGCACGAGGTCGTCCTGGGTCAGCTCGTCGGCGATCGCGAAGACCGTCTCGCGGACCCGCTTGTCGTCCGGGGGCAGGAAGCCGAGCATGGGGATGAGCAGCACCGACGCGTCGAGCGACTTCGTGCCGTAGTGCTGGACGAAGACGCCGCGCTCGTCGACGGCGTTCTCGAGGATGTCGGCGTGGATCTCGTCCGCGGCCCGCTGCCAGCGCTCCGCCCGCTCGTGGTCGCCGCGGATCTGGGCGAGTTGGGAGCCGCGGTGGGCGGCGAGCCAGCAGAAGAGCTTGGACGAGGTGAAGTGCTGCGGCTCGCCGCGTACCTCCCACATGCCGCGGTCGGGGAAGCGCCAGTGCTCGAGAGCGGCCTCGACCTGCTTCACGATTATCGTCCAGAGCCGGTCGTCGAGCCGGTCGCGCTTGCGGACGTACAGGTAGATGGAGCCGATGATCGCGCCCCACACGTCGTGCTGCTGCTGGACGTACGCGCCGTTGCCGATGCGCACGGGACGCGCCCCGTCGTAGCCGTGGAGGTGGTCGAGCGTGGACTCCTCCAGCTCGGCGCGGCCGTCGACGCCGTACATGATCTGCAGGTGGCCGCCCGCCGCCTCGGCGACGTCGGTGATGAAGTGGAAGAAGTCGTTGGCCTCCCAGTCGAAGCCCAGCGAGTAGAAGGCCCACAGGGCCATCGTCGAGTCGCGGATCCAGGTGAAGCGGTAGTCCCAGTTGCGGTCACCGCCCGGCGCCTCCGGCAGGGAGGTGGTCGCCGCCGCCGCGACCGCGCCCGTCGGCGCGTACGTCAGGCCCTTGAGCGTGAGCGCGCTGCGCTGCAGGTGCGCCCGCCAGGGGTGGTCGGGGAAGCGGCCCCGGTCGAGCCAGTGCTGCCAGTGGTGGACGGTCCAGGTGAGCCGCTCCTGGGCCTCCTCGCACGACTGCGGCGGTCGGTGCTCGCTCCACGACAGCGCCACGAACCGGCTCTCGCCCTCTTTCAGGAGCGTACGGGCGGTGGCGAGGGAGCCCTCGAACCCGATGTTCAGGTCGCTGGTGAGCCGCAGGTCGATGCCGTTGCCCCTGGCCACGGCCTCGTGGTAGCCGGCGCCGGTGTGCTCCCACTTGGCGCTCTTCCGGCCGTAGTCGAAGATCGGCATGCAGTCGAGGCGCACCTGCGCCTGGCCGTTCTCGCAGCGGATGACGCGCAGCAGCACATGGTCGGCGTCATAGTCGGTCGGGGTGCGGCGGTGGGTGTGGGATCGCTGGTCCTCGTGATGCCACGGGCCCATGAGCAGGGCGTCGAGCACGACGAGCCAGCCGCCCGGTGTCCACCAGGTGGTCTCCAGCACCATCGTGCCCGGAATATAACGGCGGGCGGCGGGCACCTCGATGCCCGCGGGCCCGACGCGGAAGTATCCGGCGTCGCGGTCCAGTAGCGAGCCGAACACGCTCGGGGAGTCCATGCGCGGCAGGCACATCCACTCGATATTGCCGCTCGGGGCCACCAGCGCGGTGGTCTCGGTGTCGGACAGGAACCCGTAATCGGCGATCGGCGCGAACGCCTCACCAGCCCCGGGATTGGTCACAGGCCTCATCCGCACATCATCCCGCAGCCGTGGCGGGGTCCGCACCTGGCGCGCCCCCTACCGAGGGCTATTGGGGTGGAATGGGGGGAATGTCGGTATTGGAATAGACCACTACACCGGTGCTGACCTGCGCAAAGCTCGATGAGCGCTGACAGTGACGATCGTTTCACCGAGAGCTGGGTAGAGTCGCCGCATTCAGCGTGGACCGGAGGGAAAAGAGTCTCCCATGCCGAAGTACGTGTTCGACTTCACCGAGGGCAACAAGGACCTGAAAGATCTGCTGGGGGGCAAAGGCGCGAACCTGGCCGAGATGACCAATCTCGGGCTCCCCGTTCCGCCGGGATTCACCATCACGACCGAGGCCTGCCGGCACTACCTCGAGCACGGAGCCGTTCCGGACGGCCTCGACGCGGAGATCGACCGTTACCTCGACGCGCTCGAACGGCAGATGGGCAAGCGACTCGGGCAGGCGGACGACCCGCTGCTGGTCAGCGTGCGTTCCGGCGCCAAGTTCTCGATGCCGGGGATGATGGAGACCGTCCTCAACGTCGGTCTCAACGACGAGTCCGTGCACGGGCTCGCCGAGCGCGCCGGGGACGAGCGGTTCGCCTGGGACTCCTACCGGCGGCTCATCCAGATGTTCGGCAAGACCGTTCTGGACATCGACGGCGAGCACTTCGAGGACGCCCTCGAGGACGCCAAGCGCGCGAAGGGCGTCGACGACGACCTCGACCTGGACGCCGCCGACTTCAAGGATCTCGTGAAGACGTTCAAGGGAATCGTCCGCGAGCAGGCCGGCCGCGACTTCCCCACCGATCCGCGCGAGCAGATGGACCTGGCGGTCAAGGCGGTGTTCGAGTCCTGGAACGCCCCGCGCGCCATCCTCTACCGCCGTCAGGAGCGCATCCCCACCGACCTGGGCACCGCGGTCAACATCGTCGCGATGGTGTTCGGCAACCTGGGCATGGACTCCGGCACCGGCGTCGCCTTCACCCGCGACCCCGCGAGCGGCCACCAGGGCATCTACGGCGACTACCTGCAGAACGCCCAGGGCGAGGACGTCGTCGCCGGCATCCGCAACACCGTGCCGCTGGCGGAGCTGGAGCAGATCGACAAGCGCTCCTACGACGAGCTCCTGCAGATCATGGAGACGCTGGAGAACCACTACCGCGACCTGTGCGACATCGAGTTCACCATCGAGCGCGGCAAACTGTGGATGCTGCAGACCCGCGTCGGCAAGCGGACCGCCGCCGCGGCGTTCCGCATCGCCTGCCAGCTCGTCGAGCAGGGGCTCATCGACGAGGACGAGGCGGTCAGCCGGGTCACCGGCGACCAGCTCGTCCAGCTGATGTTCCCGCGCTTCGCCGACGACGCGACGGCCGAGAAGATCGCCCAGGGCATGAACGCCTCGCCCGGCGCGGCGGTCGGCAAGGCCGTCTTCACCTCCGCACGCGCCGTCGAGCTCGCCGAGCGGGGCGAGGACGTCATCCTGATCCGCCGCGAGACCAACCCCGACGACCTCGACGGCATGATCGCCGCGCGCGGCATCCTCACCTCCCGCGGCGGGAAGACCTCGCACGCCGCCGTCGTCGCCCGCGGCATGGGCAAAACCTGCGTCTGCGGCGCCGAGGAGCTCGAGGTCGACGTACGGGCGGGAAAGGTCACCGGGCCCGGCGGCGTGACGATCTCCGAGGGCGACGTCCTCTCGATCGACGGATCCTCCGGCGCCGTCTACCTCGGCGAGGTCCCCGTCGTCGACTCCCCGGTCGTCCAGTACTTCGAGGGGACGCTGTCGGTGGAGGACGGCGACGAGCTGGTCGGGTCCGTGCACCGGATCATGACCCACGCGGACACGCGCCGCCGTCTCGACGTACGCGCCAACGCCGACACGGCCGCCGACGCCTCGCGGGCCCGGCGGTTCGGCGCGAAGGGGATCGGGCTGTGCCGCACCGAGCACATGTTCCTCGGGGACCGGCGGCAGCTCGTCGAGGACCTCATCCTCGCCGAGACGGAGGAGGACCGGCAGGCCGCCCTCGACGCGCTCAAGCCGCTGCAGAAGCAGGACTTCGCCGAGATCTTCGAGGCGATGGACGGCAGCCCGGTGACGATCAGGCTGATCGATCCCCCGCTGCACGAGTTCCTACCGGACCTGACCGAGCTGTCGGTCAAGGTGGCCACCGGCGAGGCCTCCGACGACGAGCGCCGCCTCCTGGACGCCGTTCGCCGGTTGCACGAGGAGAACCCGATGCTCGGCCTGCGCGGCGTACGGCTCGGCGTCGTCATCCCGGGCCTGTTCGCCATGCAGGTCAGCGCGATCGCCGAGGCGGCCGCGGAGCAGAAGGCCGCCGGCCGCGACCCGCACCCGGAGATCATGATCCCGCTGGTCGTCGCCGTCCAGGAGCTCGAGCTCATCCGCGACCAGGCCGAGGAGGTGCTGCGCGAGGTCGGAGTCGAGGCGCCGATCGGCACCATGATCGAGCTGCCGCGCGCGGCGCTCACGGCCGGGCAGATCGCCGAGGCGGCGGAGTTCTTCTCCTTCGGCACCAACGACCTGACCCAGACGACGTGGGGATTCTCCCGCGACGACGTGGAGGCGGCGTTCTTCAGCCGCTACCTGGAGCTGGGCATCTTCGGCGTGTCCCCGTTCGAGACCCTCGACGTCGACGGCGTCGGACGGCTCGTCCGGGTGGCCGCCGAGGAGGGCCGCAAGACCCGCCCGGACCTCAAGCTGGGCATCTGCGGCGAGCACGGCGGAGACCCGGACTCGGTGCACTTCTTCCACGAGGTCGGCCTGGACTACGTGTCCTGCTCGCCGTTCCGGGTCCCGGTCGCGCGGCTGGAGGCGGGCCGGGCGGCTATAAAGTCATCAGAGAGTGACAGCCGCTGAACCACCGACCCGGCCGACCGCGTCTAACGGGTCGTGCGAGACGGAGGAGCGATCACCGAACGACCTGACCGTGGCGAGCCCACGGTCGAGCTAGGCCGGGGCACCTCGGGTGTCCCGGCCGAACCGGCGCGTACCCGCAGCGACCTGCCGCAGTGGCGCCCCGACCCCACGCGACAGGACCTGCCCCGTCGCGGACGCGACGGCGAGGACTCCGAGGACTCCGAGGACTCCCAGGACGACCGGACGAGCGTGCTCGAGCGGCCACGGGAGTACACGGACCGGCGCGCCGCCGACGACTCCGGCGGCGGCGGCCCGGACGCCGACGAGCGCGGCGGAGGCCCGGACGCGGACGAGCACGGCGCCGCGACCGGCCGCCGGCCGCGCCGGCGTTCCGGATGGCGGTGGGTGCGGCGGGTGGTCTACCTGCTGCTCGTCCTGATCATCGGTACGCCGCTGTTCGCCGGGTTCCGCGTCTGGTACGTCGCCCGGCAGGACGACCGCCGGCACTCCGACGCGATCATCGTGCTCGGCGCGGCGCAGTACAACGGCAAGCCCTCGGCCGTGCTCGAGTGGCGGCTGACGCACGCCCTGAAGCTGTACCGCGCGGGCGTGGCCCCGCACATCGTCACGGTCGGCGGCAACCGGCCCGGGGACAACTACACCGAGGCCGGCACCGGCAAGGCGTGGCTGAACCAGCACGGCGTGCCGAACAACCGGATCGTGGCGGTGCGCAGCGGCAGCGACACCCTGCAGAGCATGATCGACGTGGGCAGGGAGTACAAGCGGCAGGGGTGGCACACCGCCGTCATCGTCACCGACCCCTGGCACGCGCTGCGCTCCCGGACGATGGCCGACGACAACGGGATCAAGGCGGTCACCTCGCCGACCCGCAGCGGGCCGACCGTCGGCACCAGGGACACGCAGTTCCACTACATCGTCCGCGAGACGGGCGGCTACCTCTGGTACGTGTTCATCGGCCGCTGGCGCGGCGACTCCTGATTGACCTCAACCTTGGTCGAGGTCCTAGCCTCGGGAGTCATGATCTTCACTGACAGGGAACGCGCGTATCTGGCCGGACAGAACCTCGGCCGCCTGGCGACCGTCGCCGCCGACGGGGCCGTCCAGGTGCGACCGGTCGGCTTCCGGCTCAACGAGGACGACACGATCGACATCGGCGGGCCGAACCTGAGCGCCAGCCAGAAGTACCGCAACGTCCGGGCCAACCCCGTGGTGGCGTTCGTCGTCGACGACATGACCCCCGACGAGCCGGGGGCGGTCCGGCCCGGCTGGGGCCGCGGCGTCGAGATCCGGGGCCGCGCCGAGACCCTGGCCGTCGAGGAGCCGCCGCTGGCGCCGGGCTTCTTCAGCAATGAGGTGATCCGCATCCACCCCCGGCGCGTCAACAGCTGGCACCTCGATCCGGACCATCCGGGACTGAACACCCGGAACGTCGACTGAGGAGCCGGGTTTCGGGCCACTCGAACCGCATTTACGGTCAAAACGGGCAACGCGTGGTCTATGCACTGACGAGCGGTCCGCCGGAGTCGCGATCTAATTAACAAGAAAGCTTCTTAAGAATATTGACGGCTCCGGTTCACATCGGGCTTACTCGGATCGACTGCCGCTTCAGGTAAGGCGCAGGCGAAAGCCTCCGGGGGCTCGCCCGACGACAGCGACAGGGTTCTGACCGCCGGACGCGACCCCGCCCGCGCCTGTGCGCGGGTGCCCGCAAGGAGGACCCGTGCGTGTTCGCCCGCGTGCCCTGACCATCCTGACCGCCTGCCTCCTCGCGCTCGGCGTCCTGGCCGCCGGGCGCGCCCACGCCGCCGGCCCGCTCACCGCCACGTTCGCCAAGACGTCGGATTGGGGGAGCGGTTACCAGGGCCAGTTCACGGTCACGAACAACGGTTCATCGGCGGTCAGTGGTTGGACGGTGGCGTTCGATCTGCCGTCGGGGTCGTCGGTGGGTACGTACTGGGACGCGTTGTTGACGCAGTCGGGGTCGCGTTACACGTTCAAGAATCGGGACTACAACGCGTCGGTCCCGGCGGGTGGTTCGGTGTCGTTCGGGTTCGTGGTGTCGGGGAGCGGGACGCCGTCCGGTTGCACGCTGAACGGCGCCGCCTGTGACGGCGGGGGAGGCGGCGGTGGCTCGGACACGCAGCCGCCGAGCACGCCCACCGGGCTCACCGTCACCGGGCACACCTCCTCCAGCGTCTCCCTGTCCTGGAACGCCTCGACCGACAACGTTGGGGTGACGGGGTACGAGGTGTACCAGGGGTCGTCCCTGGCCACGACGGTGTCGGGGACCAGTGCGACGGTGTCGGGGCTGGCCGCGTCGACCTCGTACAGCTTCAAGGTGCGGGCCAAGGACGCCGCCGGGAACGCCTCGGCCTTCAGCGCCACGGTCAATGCCACCACCGACAGCAGCGGCGGTGGGACCCCGCCGCCGTCCGGGGACCTGCGCGCGGCGCCGTACTTCATGCCCCTCGACAACGACCCGCAGCCGATCTCCGGGATCGTCTCCGGCAGCGGCGTGAAGTCGCTGGTCCTCGCCTTCGTCCTCGCGCCGAACGGCGGAGGCTGCACCCCGACCTGGGACGGCGACACCGCGCACCCGGTCTCCTCGGACACCGCCGTCAAGGCGCAGGTCGACGCGGTACGCGCGGCGGGCGGCGACGTCGCGGTCTCCTTCGGCGGCTACAACGGTCTCGAACTCGGCGCCGCCTGCTCCGACGCCGCGTCCCTCGCCCAGGCGTACCAGCAGGTGATCGACAAGTACGCCCTCACCCATGTCGACTTCGACATCGAGGGTGACGACCTCGGCGACGTCGCCGGGGAGACGCGGCGGTTCCAGGCCATCAAGATCCTCAAGCAGAACGCGGCCGCCGCCGGGCGCACTCTCCAGGTCTCCCTCACCATGCCGGTGACGACCGTCGGCCTCAGCGACCTGGACAAGGCCGAGATCCAGCGGGCCAAGGACAACGGGGCCGACATCGACCTGTACGCGGTGATGGCCTTCGACTACGGAGGCCCGGCGGCGTCCATGGCCGCCGACGTCCAGAAGGTGATGGAGGCCGCGCACACCCAGCTCGCCGCGCTGCGCCCCGACCTGTCCGACGCGAACCTCTACGCCCGTACCGGCCTGATCCTGATGAACGGCCACACCGACCAGCCGAGCGAACTGTTCACCCAGGACACCTTCCGCGCGCTGCTCGGCTACGCGCAGCAGCACCATCTCGGTCGGCTGTCGTTCTGGTCGCTGAACCGGGACCGGCAGTGCACCGGAACCACCGGCTGGGCGGACGGCAAGTGCAGCGGCGTCACCCAGCAGCCGTACGACTTCGCCGCGATCATCGGCCAGTTCACCGGTTGAGCCCCGGCTCCCGGTCGTTCCACCCGCCGGCGCGGCCGGGAGCCGGTCCCATCGAGAGCCGGCCCCACGAGAGAGGTCCCCGCCTTGAAGAGATCCAGGATCGCGTCCCTGCTCGTCGGGATGCTGCTACTGCCCCTGGCCGTCGTGCTGACCGCGGTGTCGGCGTACGCGGCGGCGAACACGGCGACGTTCGCCAAGACGTCGGATTGGGGGAGCGGTTACCAGGGCCAGTTCACGGTCACGAACAACGGTTCATCGGCGGTCAGTGGTTGGACGGTGGCGTTCGATCTGCCGTCGGGGTCGTCGGTGGGTACGTACTGGGACGCGTTGTTGACGCAGTCGGGGTCGCGTTACACGTTCAAGAATCGGGACTACAACGCGTCGGTCCCGGCGGGTGGTTCGGTGTCGTTCGGGTTCGTGGTGTCGGGGAGCGGGACGCCGTCCGGTTGCACGCTGAACGGCGCCGCCTGTGACGGCGGGGGAGGCGGCGGTGGCTCGGACACGCAGCCGCCGAGCACGCCCACCGGGCTCACCGTCACCGGGCACACCTCCTCCAGCGTCTCCCTGTCCTGGAACGCCTCGACCGACAACGTTGGGGTGACGGGGTACGAGGTGTACCAGGGGTCGTCCCTGGCCACGACGGTGTCGGGGACCAGTGCGACGGTGTCGGGGCTGGCCGCGTCGACCTCGTACAGCTTCAAGGTGCGGGCCAAGGACGCCGCCGGGAACGCCTCGGCCTTCAGCGCCACGGTCAATGCCACCACCGACAGCAGCGGCGGTGGAGGCGGCGGCACGGGCGGCGGCCGGTTCTCGCCCTACATCGACATCACGATGGCCAGCCCGACGCTGAAGGACGTGGCCACGGCGACGGGCCAGAAGCACTTCACCCTGGCCTTCGCGCTCGCGGACAGCACCGGGTGCAACCCGTCGTGGGGCGGCACCATCCCGCTGAACGACTCGCGCGTGATCGGCGAGGTCAACGACCTGAAGAGCGTCGGCGGCGACGTCACGGTGGCGACCGGCGGCGCGACCGGGCCGTACCTGGAGAACACCTGCGGCAGCTCGTCCGCGCTGCTCGCCGCCTACGAGAAGGCGCTCGACGCGGTCGGCAGCAACCGGATCGACGTCGACGTCGAGGCGTCCATCCCGGTCGCGCAGGTCAACACCGCGCTGAAGCAGTTGCAGACCGAGCGCGGCACCACGGTCACCTACACGCTGCGGGTGCAGTCCTCGGACTACGGCGTCGACCCGTTCTCGGTGCAGATCCTGCAGGACGCCGCCTCCCGCGGTCTGAACGTCACCGTCAATCCGATGCTGATGGACTTCGGGTACTCGGGATCGTGGGGGGACGCCCTGATCGCCGCGGCGAACTCCACGCTCGGGCAGATGAAGCAGGTCTGGCCCGGCAAGAGCGACGCCGACCTCAAGGGCATGCTCGGCCTCACCCCGATGATCGGGAAGAACGACACCGGGCCGACCACCACGCAGGCCGTCGCCAGTCAGCTGCTGAGCTACGCCCAGACCAACCACGTCGGGTACATCGGCTTCTGGTCGGTCGGCCGCGACAACGGCGGCTGCCCGAACGGCTCCGTCTCGCCGACCTGCAGCGGCATCAGCCAGAGCACGTACGAGTTCACCAACATCTTCAAGGGCTTCACGGGCTGACACCCTGACCGGCCCCTGGAGGGGGAGCCGCGGGCCGTTCCCGTCCGCTGCCCGGACGGGAACGGCCGCCGGCGGTTCGTCGCAGGCGGGACGGCACCGCCAGGCCCAGGGGTCGGGCCTCGTGCGAAGCCGGAGCCGGAGCCGGAGCGTGAGCGACGAGTCAAGGCCCTTTCCAGGAACCGAAAACTAGGTGACTCGTGTCGTATGACGAGGGCAGGGGCGGGGAACGACGGCTGCTGTAGAACTCCTGTCGACCAGAGGACTGTCATGCCGGGCTCCGCGGGAAGTCATGCTTCCCGACAACCGACCACATCGGGCTGGTTGGCATTCGCCGGCCTGCTGGTCTGCGTGGTGGGCTTCTTCAACATCCTGGACGGGCTCACCGCTCTCCTGAAGGACCATTACTACCAGGTCGGGTCGAGCAGGCTGCTCATCTTCAATTACACCGCCTGGGGCTGCATCTGGCTCATTCTGGGAGTCGCGCAACTCGTCATAGGTGGTGCGATCCTCGCCAGGAAGGCATGGGCCAGAACACCGGGCATCGCGCTCACCGCGCTGGTGATCCTTGGCCAATTCGCCTTCCTGAACGCCTTCCCGCTGTGGTCGACGATCGTGATCGCCCTGTGCGTCGTCGGCATCTATGGCTTGATGACTCCGACCTCAGGTTCGGTCGCGCTCTGACGGCAAGACCTGCTGCGGCCGATCGTGACGAGTCGGTCGTCGAGCGGTGGTCGTCCGGCTCCGCGGTGCGGTCACCGAGCGTCCGGTACGGCCCTGAGAGCACGGATCAGCGCGGAGGGGGTGCCATTCCACCCGGGGGAGGGACCGCGCCGCCGGTACCAGGCACCACACCGCCCGCACCTGGCACCGCGCCGCCAGGACCTGCGTACATGCCGCCCGCACCTGGGACGGTGCCGACCGGAGCCGGGGCCGCGCCACCTGGGGCCGGCGCGGGGGCGAGGGCGGACGCCGGGGTGATGCCCAGGCGGAGCAGGTGCTCGTACAGGGAGTTGACCTGACCGGGGTCGTCGACCGCCCTGCGGACGAGGTCGGACAGGTCGACCTCGGCGCCGTCGCCGTCGACCAGGCGGGCGACGTCGGACCAGGAGAAGGTGTAGCGGGCGCGGCCCGCCTGGATGAGCAGGCCCTCGAAGGCGCGGGCGACGACGCGTGCCACCAGCGCGCGGGTGTCATCGCCCTGCCAGCCGGCCATCCGGAGGCGGTTGCCGAGGTCGCCGGCGCCGCCGCCGGCGAGGATCCGCAGGACCGTGTCGACCGTCGGCTGCGGCGTGTTCGTCGCCTGGCCGGCGGCGGTGAACACGTCCTTCATCGCCTCGGCGTTCGCCCCGGCGTACAGGCCGCGTTCGACGATCTGCGGCCATTCCAGGACCGGCAGGCGGAGCGCCTCGTCGGTCAGCATCGACGCCTGCGTCGCCAGCGCGGCGCGCTGCGGGTCGGCGAGCAGCGCCAGGGCCGGCCGCGGGTCGGGACGCGCCGCCGGCTCCGGCAGCGCCGCGATCGCGGCGAGGCGCTCGGCCAGGCTCGGGTGGGAGTCGTACGGCGAGCGTTCCTCGGGCGCGCTCACGACCTTGGCGAGCTCCTCCTGCCGGCTCGGTTCGCGCAGCAGTGTGTAGAACCCGGCGAACAGGTCCGCCGGACGGGCCTGCGCGGGGCCGATCAGCGAACAGTAGGAACCGAGGTAGAAGTTCCAGGCCGCCGCGCTCGCGCGTACCTTCCGGAGGGCCTCGCCCATCGGCCGCCGCCCGGAGACGGCGACCGCCGCGGCGTCGGCCTCCAGCTCCTGCCGCCGGGACACCGCCTGCGACACCCGCAGGTACAGCTTGGCGTACAGCAGGAAGATGGTGCGGATGATGGCGTGGTCCCGGAGCCGCTCGATCGTCCTGATCAGCGACGTACGTCCCCGGTAGGTGATGCCGCCCAGGCGGGTGTGCGATCCGCTGTAGTGCCCGAGCTCGTGGCAGAGCACCGCGCGCATCTCGTCGGCGGTGAGGCTGAGCATGAGCGGGATGCCGATGTACATGTACCGCCGCCCGGGGATGAGGCCGAGGAGCCGGGTGTTCTCGCTGACCGCGGCGTTCACGTCGGGGACGAGGCGGATCTCGTCGGGCACCCGGGTCTGGACCTGGTGGGCGAGCTCGGTGACCGTGCGCCACAGCTCCGGCTCGTCGTGGGGCGTCACCGCGACGCCGGGCTGCTCCTCGTCCTTGCGGCGGCCGACGACGAAGACGCCGCGCAGCATCGCCAGGACGCCGAAGGTGGCCAACGCCGCGACCTTGAAGCCGCCCGCGTGGCCGTACTTCACCGCGTAGAAGTCGAAGAAGACCGTACCGGCGGTGATGGCGGAGACGAGCACGTAGAAGCCGGCCAGCAGTACGACGGCGACCGCGGCGCGGAACGTGGTGAGCATGGGCGGCCCTCGAGACGTACGGACAGAGCGGTGAAAAGGACCATAACCTGCCGCGGTGACGTTTGGCACGGCCGGTTCAGTGGTGCCAGGGCAGCAGGACGGGCTCGGCCGGGCGACAGCCGGCGGGGAGGTCGCGCAGCAGCGGGACCAGCCCGAACGGGTAGACCGCCTCCGTGGTGGCGGCCAGCTCGTCCACGGTCCACCACCGGTGCCCGCTGACGTGCTTCAGCTCGTACGGCTGGAGGCCGCCGGTGTCGACCTCGTGCGCGGTGACCCGGTGCAGGAAGAAGTCGTCGCGGAACGTTCCCTTCGCCCAGCTGAACTCCGCGTACCCGGAGGTCGTCGCCACCGGCGTCCCGAGGTCCTCCGGGGCGACGATGAGGCCGATCTCCTCGCGCAGCTCCCGGGCCGCCGCCTCGTGGAGCGCCTCGCCGTCGTCGACGCCTCCTCCGGGCGTCAGCCAGTAGTGACCGCGTGCGCGGCGGCGGTGGTCATGGAGCAGGCGGAGCAGGAGGACGCGGTCGGCGTCGTCGATGAGGAGCACACGGGCGCTGCGGCGTCGGTACGGTCCATCGGGCATGCCCGCACTCTAGGGCCTGCCTACATGGATACGCTCGGACTCCGATGACCGGTTACACCGAGCAGGACACGGCGCGCTGGGCGCCCGAGCCGCCGAAGCGGCGCGAGCGCACGCCGTTCGAACGGGACCGGGCGCGGGTGCTGCACAGCGCGGCGCTGCGCCGGCTGGCGGCCAAGACACAGGTGGTCGAGCCGGCGGCGGGCGACCAGCGCGGTCAGCACAGCCCGCGGACCCGCCTCACCCACTCCCTGGAGTGCGCGCAGATCGGCCGGGAGCTCGGGAAGGCGTTCGGCTGCGACCCGGACCTCGTGGAGGTCGCGTGCCTGTCGCACGACCTCGGTCATCCGCCGTTCGGCCACAACGGCGAGACGGCGCTCGACGAGGTGGCGGCCGCGTGCGGCGGGTTCGAGGGCAACGCGCAGAGCCTGCGCCTGCTGACCCGGCTGGAGGCCAAGTCGTTCGCGCCGGACGGTCGCAGCGTCGGCCTGAACCTCACCCGTGCGGCGCTCGACGCGGCCGTGAAGTACCCCTGGCCGAGGAGGACGCCGGTCGGTGACGGCGCGAAGTACGGCGTCTACGAGGAGGACCGGCGGGTCTTCGCCTGGCTGCGGGACGGCGCTCCAGGGAGCGGACCCGACGCGGCGAGCGGACGAGGCGCCCGCGGAGCGGGTGAGGAGGGCGGGCGGCCGGGCGATACGCCTCCCGCCGGCGGGGCGCGGCTCTGCTTCGAGGCGCAGGTCATGGACTGGGCCGACGACGTCGCCTACTCCGTGCACGACCTGGAGGACGGGCTGCACGCCGGGCACATCCGGCTGGAGCGGCTGGCCGACCCGGCCGAACGCCGGGCCGTCTGCGAGCTGACCGCCCGGCTCTACTGCGAGGCGGAGGTCGCCGAGTTGGAGGAGCGGTTCACCGGACTGCTCGCCGAGCCGTACTGGCCGCGCGCCTACGACGGCACGCTGCGCGCCGCGGCCGCGCTGAAGAACCTCACGAGCGAGCTGATCGGCCGGTTCTGCCGGGCCACCGAGCGGGCCACGCACGAGGCGTACGGCACCGGTCCGCTCACGCGGTACGCGGCGGACCTGGTCGTGCCGCGCGCGCGGCGGCTGGAGTGCGCCGTGCTCAAGGGCGTCGCGGCGCGCTACGTGATGGGGCGCGCGGACCACGGCGCGCTGCAGGCCCGGCAGCGGGAGCTCATCGCCGAACTCGCCGACGCGGTCGCGCGGCAGGCCCCGCGGGTCCTCGACCCGGTGTTCCGCGGGTTCTACGCCGAGGCCGCCGACGACCGCGCGCGGCTGCGCGTCGTCGTCGACCAGATCGCCTCGCTGACCGACACGTCGGCGCTCGCCTGGCACCGCGAACTCCTCGGCTGACGCTTCGCGCGCTGCGCCCTCCCGAGACGGGCGCGCGGAGGATACTGGGCTGACGCTGATCCAGAAAGTGGAGGTGCCCATGCCCGTTTCCGAGACGTACGTCATCGTCGGAGCCGGCCTGGCCGGCGCGAAGGCCGCGCAGACGCTGCGGGAGGAGGGCTTCACCGGGCGCGTGGTCCTGATCGGCGAGGAGACGGTGCGGCCGTACGAGCGGCCGCCGCTGACGAAGGGCTTCCTGGCCGGCAAGGACCCCTTCGACAAGGCGTACGTCCACGAGGAGTCCTGGTACGCCGACAACGACGTGGAGCTGCGTCTCGGCGTCCGGGTGAGCGGACTGGACCGCGCCGCCCGCGAGGTACGGCTCGCCGACGGAGAACGCGTCGGCTACACCAAGCTGCTCCTCACCACGGGCGCGTCCGCCCGGCGGCCGGCCGTTCCCGGCGCCGACCTCGGGCACGTCCACTACGTACGGGACGCGCCCGACTCCGAGCGCTTGCGCGCGGCTCTGGAGCCCGGGGACCGGCGGGTCGCGGTCGTCGGCGCCGGCTGGATCGGGCTGGAGGCGGCGGCGGCCGCTCGCGCGTACGGCAACGAGGTACGGATCATCGCGCCGTCCACGCCGCTGCGCCGCTCCCTGGGCACGGAGCTCGGGGAGGTCTTCGCGGCCCTGCACCGCAGGCACGGCGTGGAGTTCGTCACGGGCGAGGTCGCTAAGATCACCGAGTCGTCCGTCCTCACGACGGACGGCACGGAGACGCCCGCCGACGTCGTGATCGTCGGCGTCGGCGCGGTGCCCGGCACGGCGCTCGCGGAGGAGGCGGGCCTGGAGGTGGACGACGGCATCGTGGTCGACGCGTCGCTGCGCACCTCCGACCCGGACGTCTACGCGGCGGGCGACGTCGCGAAGGCGGACCACCCGCTGCTGGGCCGGCGGATCCGGGTCGAGCACTGGGCGAACGCCCTGAACGGCGGGCCCGCGGCGGCGCGCTCGATGCTGGGACGACCGGTCGTCTACGACCGCGTCCCCTACTTCTACACAGACCAGTACGAGCTGGGCATGGAGGCGTCCGGCGCCTGGGTCGGCGGCTATGACCAGGTCGTGTACCGCGGGACCGACCCGGCGGCGTACGTCTCGGGCGACACCGACGAGCTGGAGTTCATCGTGTTCTGGCTGTCGGGCGGCAGGGTCGTCGGCGGGATGAACGTCAACGTCTGGGACGTCACCGGGGACATCCAGGCGCTGATCCGGTCGGGCCGTCCGGTGGACGCCGCGCGGCTGGCGGACCCCGCGGTACCCCTCGCCGAGCTGGTGTAGGCGCTCCGCCCGGCGGGCCCGGTGCACCCCTCGCCGAGCCGGTGCGGGCGTGCCGGGTACCGTCGGCCCGTGACCGACGAGGAGTGGGCGGAGCACCGCCCGGCGGTGTTCGGGGTGGCGTACCGGCTGCTCGGCACCGTCGCCGACGCGGAGGACGTCGCGCAGGACGTGTGGCTGCGCGCGGCGGCCGCCGACCTGTCCGATGTCGTGGACGTACGCGCGTGGCTGGTGACGGTCTCGGCGCGACGGTCGTACGACATCCTCCGCTCGGCGCGGGTGCGCCGGGAGGCCTACGTCGGTCCCTGGCTGCCGGAACCCCTGCTGACCGGGCCGGACGCCGCCGAGCCGGTGCTGGTCGACGAGTCGGTCGCCACCGCGATGCTCCTCGTCATGGAGGAACTGACGCCGTCGGAGCGGGTCGCGTTCGTCCTCCACGACGTCTTCGAGGTGCCCTTCAACGAGGTGGCGGGGGTGCTGGGCAACACTCCCGCGGCCAGCCGGCAGCTCGCCTCCCGGGCGCGCCGCCGGGTGGCCGCCGCCAAGGAGCGGCCGCGCGCGACCCGGCCCGAGCGGGAGCGCGTGCTGACGGCCTACCGCGCGGCGTACGAGACCGGTGACCTGGAGGGACTGGTCAAGCTGCTGCACCCCGACGTGGTCTACGTCACCGACGGCGGGGGCAGGGTCTCGGCGGCGCGCAAGCTCATCGTCGGCGGCAGGAAGGTGGCCGAGGTGCTGCAGCGGGTCCGCGTTCGCTGGGCGCTCGGCCACGCCGTCCCCTGCGAGATCGGCGGCGAGCCCGCCCTGGCGATCCTCCGGGACGGCGCGGTCGCGGTGATCGACACGTTCGACATCGCCGCCGACGGCCGGATCCTGGCGATCCGGCGGGTGCTCAATCCGGAGAAGCTGACGCACGTCAGCGTGGCATCCTGAAATTCCTTCCGGAACCCGTCACACCGGCCGGTGCCGTCTCGTCTCCCTGGCGAAGAACCACCACCGAGAAGGGTTGACGCGATGTCGCGCTTGAACGTCGCCGAACTGGCACCCGACGTCTACAAGGCGTTCCTCCAGGCCGAGCAGGCGATCCGCAAGGGACCGCTGACCGCCACCGTCCGCGAGCTCGTCAAGATCCGCGCCTCGCAGCTGAACGGCTGCCTCTTCTGCATCGACATGCACACGCACGAGGCGCTCGAACTCGGCGAGAACCTGAACCGGATCATTCAGCTGCCCGCCTGGCGGGAGTCGCGGCTGTACACCGACGCGGAGCGGGCCGCGCTGGCCTACGCCGAGGCCGCCACCAGGGGACCCGAGGAGGTCTCCGACGAGATCTGGACCGCGGTGACCGACGCGTTCAAACCGGACGAGGCGGCGTTCCTCGTCGCCCAGGTCGCCCAGATCAACATGTGGAACCGCGTCGCCGGGACCATGCACACCCAGCCCCCGAACCGGGACTGACGCGTACCCCGCGAGGTCGGCGCGCCGTCCACGCGACGGCGCGCCACCGGGTCCGCAGCGGTCAGCGGCGTACGGGGTCGACGCGGCGGCCGTCCTCGCCGAACAGCAGCATCCGGTCGGTGTCGACGGCCAGCCGGATGGCGTCGCCCACCGCCACGCCGGACCGCGACTCGAGCCGGAACACCACGTCCGACCGGCGGTGATGGCCGTCGTGCCGGCCCGGTTCGGGCAGGGGGTCCTCGGCGACGATCCCGGCGGACCGCAGGATCCGGCGCAGCACGCCCCCGCCGGAGCTCGGTTCCGGGCTCGCCCACGGCGGGTCGTTCTCGTACGGGGCCTCCGGATCGACGTGCGGGAGGCCGGCCTCCGCGTAGGCGAGCCACTCGGAGCCGTGGAACTCCAGCGCCCGTACCCGGCCCGCGATCAGGCCGTCCGCCGCGGGCCGCAGGGCGTCGGCGCGGACGCCGACCGTCACGTATTTGCCGTGGTGCGACACCAGCGTGGGCGCGCGGGGATCGGACCAGGGCAGGACCAGCCGCTGGTTCCCGAGGCCGAGGATGATCCCCTCCTCCTGATCCGCCCAGACGCCCGTCCTGATGAGGTTGATCGGCGGGGCGCTCAGGAACGCCGCCACGAACATCGTCGCGGGGTCGTCGTACACCTGCTGCGGGGTGCCGACGTCCTGCAGCACGCCCTGCCGCATGATCGCCACCCGGTCCGCGAGCGTGAGCGCCTCGGTCTGGTCGTGGGTCACGTACAGCGTGGTGACCTTGAGGCTGCGGACCAGGGCGCTGATCTCCATGCGGAGCTCGGTGCGCAGGCCCGCGTCCAGGTTGGACAGGGGCTCGTCCATCAGGAAGATGCCGGGTTCGCGGATCAGCGCCCGCCCCATCGCGACGCGCTGGCGCTGGCCGCCCGACAGCGTCGAGGGCAGGCGGTTCAGGGTCTCCTCGATGCCGAGCGCCCGCGACAGCTCGACGATGCGCTCCTGGTCGGCCGACGACACGTCCCTGGAGATCTCCAGCGGGAAGGCGATGTTGCCCCGGACGTCGCGGTGCGGGTAGAGCGCGCCGCTCTGGAACACCATCGCCAGGTCGCGGTCGCGCGGCGGGAGGTCGTTGGCGTATCTGCCGCCGAGCCACAGGTCACCGGAGGTGATGTCCTCCAGGCCCGCGACCATGCGCAGCAGCGTCGACTTCCCGCAGCCGGACGGGCCGAGCAGCACGAACAGCTCGCCGTCGGGTACGCGCAGGCTCACGTTCCGCACGGCGTGGAAACCGTCCGGGTAGACCTTGTTCACCGCGTCGAGGACGACTTCGGTCATGAGGCCTCCTTCGTCGGCCTCATGACCAAGGTGCTGTGCCGATTGGTGCCCTCGCTTCGCTCGGTCACGGGACCTCCTTCGTCGGCCTCATGACCAAGGTGCTGTGCTTATTGATGCCCTCGCTTCGCTCGGTCATGGTTCCACCTTGTGTCGCCGGGTCGACCTATGGCGGCCCTCCGTCGCTCGCGCGGGTTCATCGCGGCCCCCGAAACCACTCGATGCAGAGTGACGGCGGCATCCGCCATCGCCGCCGAAGTTGAGTAAGTACATCGCGCCTTTCCGTGATTTGTCCAGACTGCTGACGCGCCAATTGATCAGGTCACGCGGCCCTCTCCGGGGGTGCCCGGTACGGCCCGCGGTGTCCGAGGTCAGGACTAGACTGCCGACGTGGCAGGCCGGATCCGTGATGAAGACATCGCCCTCGTACGTGAACGGTCGCCGATCGACGCGGTCGTGGGGGAGTACGTCCAGCTCCGTAACGCGGGCGGCGGCGCGCTCAAGGGCCTCTGCCCGTTCCACGACGAGAAATCGCCGTCCTTCAACGTCTCGAACGGGATGTTCCACTGCCTGGCGGGTGAGACCCGAGTGCTCACGTGGGAGGGACTGCGACCGATCCGCGAGCTGGCGGGCGGCACCCACCGCATCCTGGGGCGGGACGCGCAGTGGCATGACGCTCCGTTCTACTCCTTCGGCGTCCAGCCCCTGATGAAGGTGGTCCTGGGGCGAAACGGTCAGACCAAGGAGCTTTACGCCACCGCGGAGCACCGTTGGTTCGTGCGTGCGGGCCAGAGGCGTGACTGGAATCGCGAAGTCGTCACCCGTGACCTCAACCAGGGGCATCGACTCGCCTGGGTGTTCCCTGGTTCGCGCGTCAAGCGCACGACACCATCACCGTTCGGTATCGCCCACGGCATCACGTTCGGTGACGGCACTTTCAATGGCACCGGAAGTGTCGCCACGCTGGATACCATCAAGGACCACCAGCTACTGAAGTGGTTCCCCCTCAACCACGTGACGGTCGATGACGCGGCGGGATCCAGTGGCTGGCGCGGTCGGCTTCTCGTTCACCACCTCCCCCGGTTCTTCCGGGAGCTTCCGTCGCTCGACGAGTCGACGCCGTACCTCTACGGGTGGCTGGCCGGTTATGTGGCCGCAGACGGCCATGTGGCCAAGGACGGTACGGTCATGCTCCACTGCGCTGATCGAGATGTTCTTGAGTATGTGCGTACGCTCTGCGCTCGACTGGGCATCGGGACTTACGGGATCACCGAGCAGGTCAGGGAAGGGTTCCCAGGGCGGGAGCCGAGTTCGATCTTTCGAGTTCACTTCGCCAACGAAGATCTCACCGACGACTTCTTCCTGATCGACGAGCACCGTTTCCGGTTTGAATCGACGGCGAAGAAGTTCGCCCGTCGAGGCTGGGTGGTGAAGTCTGTAGAGGAGACCGGCCGAGTCGAAGAGGTCTTCTGCGCTGTAGTGGACGAGGGGCATGCCTTCGTCCTCGAAGACAATATTTTGACGGGGAACTGCTTCGGCTGTGGGGAAGGCGGTGACGCGATCTCCTTTGTGCAGAAGATCGAGCACCTGTCGTTCGCCGAGGCGATCGAGCGGCTGGCCGCGAAGGCCGGCGTGCAGCTCCGCTACACCGACAGCGGCTACGTCCCCAATCGGCAGAAGGGCGAGCGCACCCGGCTGATCGAGGCGCACCGGGCCGCCGCGGAGTTCTTCGCCGAGCAGTTGCTCACCCCGGCGGCCGAGCTCGGCCGCCGCTTCCTCGCCGAGCGGGGTTTCGGCCGGGAGGACGCGGAGCGGTTCGGCGTCGGTTACGCGCCGAACGAGTGGGAGGCGCTCGTCCGGCACCTGCGCGGCCGGGGCTTCACCGACAAGGAGCTCGTCACCGGCGGGCTGGCCAGCCAGGGGCGGCGCGGGCCGATCGACCGGTTCCGCGGCCGGCTGATCTGGCCGATCCGCGACCTCACCGGCGACGTCATCGGGTTCGGCGCGCGCCGGCTGGAGGAGCGCGACGACGGCCCCAAGTACCTCAACACCCCCGAGACGCCGCTGTTCAAGAAGGGCTCGGTGCTGTACGCCGCCGACCTGGCGAAGAAGGACATCGCCAAGCGGCGGCAGGCGGTGATCGTCGAGGGCTACACCGACGTCATGGCCTGTCACCTGGCGGGTGTCGGCACCGCGATCGCGACCTGCGGCACCTCCTTCGGCGACGAGCACATCAAGATCCTGCGCCGGCTGCTGCTGGACCAGGACGAGGCCAGCGGTGAGGTGATCTTCACCTTCGACGGCGACGCCGCCGGTCAGAAGGCCGCGCTGCGCGCCTTCGAGACGGAGCACCGGTTCGCCGCCCAGACGTTCGTCGCCGTGCAGCCGGACGGCCTCGACCCGTGCGACCTGCGGCTCCAGCACGGTGACGCGGCAGTGCGCGACCTGGTCGCCGCCCGCGTGCCGCTGTTCCGGTTCGCGATCCAGGCGACGATCGCCAAGTACGACCTCGACACCACCGAGGGCCGGCTCGCCGCGATCGACGCCGCCGCGCCGATCATCGCGGGCATCAGGGACCGGGGCATGCGCGAGCGCTACGCCATCGACCTGGACAAGTGGACCGGCTTCCTCGACGAGCAGTTCGTCCTCCGGCGGGTGCGCGAGCACGGCTCCGGCCGTCCGGGCGACGGCCGGCGGGGTGAGGGCCGGCGGGGCGACGCGCGCGGGCGGCGGC
>NZ_JBFAUT010000039.1:0-81991 GCF_040679475.1 Actinoallomurus sp. NPDC052274 | reverse complement strand
TAGGCGGCGAAGTCGCGGTGCAGGTCCTGCAGGTGCACGGTCGACTTGACGACGTCGTCGAAGGTCAGGCCCTCGGCGGCGAGGACGGCGGCCAGAGAGGAGTACCGGCCGCGCGTGCTCAGCTCCTTCGTGCGCAACCGGCTGCTGGACGAGGTGTACCTGCCGCTCATCGGCGACAACCTCGCCAAGCAGCTCGGGGCCGCCGGCGACGCCAAGCGCACCGACCAGATGGGCCTGCTGCTGCTCATCTCCCCGCCCGGCTACGGCAAGACGACGCTGATGGAGTACGTCGCGGGCCGGCTCGGCCTGATGTTCGTCAAGGTCAACGGCCCGGCGCTCGGCCCGTCGGTCACCTCGCTCGACCCGGCGGACGCCCCGGACGCGACCGCCCGCCAGGAGGTCGAGAAGATCAACTTTGCCCTGGAGCTGGGCAACAACGTGCTGCTGTACCTCGACGACATCCAGCACACCTCACCCGAGCTGCTGGGCAAGTTCATCTCGCTGTGCGACGCGCAGCGCCGCATCGAGGGCGTCTGGGACGGCCGCACCCGCACGTACGACCTGCGCGGCAAGCGCTTCGCGGTCTGCATGGCGGGCAACCCCTACACCGAGTCGGGGCAGCGTTTCCGCATCCCCGACATGCTGGCCAACCGCGCCGACGTGTGGAACCTCGGCGACGTGCTGTCCGGCCGGGAGGACCTGTTCGCGCTCAGCTACCTGGAGAACTCCCTCACCTCCAACCCCGTGCTCGCGCCGCTGTCCACCCGGGACCGGGCCGACGTGGAGCTGTTCGTCCGGCTCGCGCAGGGCGACACGACCGTGTCCCCGGACCGGCTCGCGCACCCGTACTCCGGCCCGGAGGTCGAGCAGATCACCGCGGTGCTGCGCCGGCTGCTGCGGGTCCGGGAGGTCATCCTGGCCGCGAACCGCGCCTACATCGCCTCGGCGGCCCAGGCGGACGCCTCCCGGACCGAGCCGCCGTTCCAGCTCCAGGGCTCGTACCGGAACATGAACAAGCTCGCCGAGCGGATCGTGCCGGTGATGAACGAGGCCGAACTCGAGGCGGTCATCGACGACCACTACCTCGGCGAGGCCCAGACCCTCGCCTCCGGGGCCGAGGCCAACCTGCTCAAGCTGGCCGAGCTGCGCGGCACGCTCACCGCCGAACGGGCCGAACGCTGGGCGGCGGTCAAGGCGTCCTACCAGCGCGCCCAGGCGCTCGGTGGCGCCGAGGACGACCCGATGACCCGGGCGGTCGGCGCTCTCGGCCTGCTCGCCGACCGCGTCGCCGCCGTCGAGTCCGCCATCACCCGGGCGATTGACGGACCGGCTCGATGATCATGAATACTGGGTCGCATGGTGCGGTTCGCTGACTTCGACACCCGCGGCTATCGGATGGTGGACGTACGGACCGGCTACGGGCAGTGGGTGGGCACGTACGAGGAGACCGTCGAGGACGTCATGGACCTCGCGCTGCTCGACCGGCTCACCGAGCCCTCCTGGGAGACGGTGCGGCGCGCCGTCGACCTGGGATGCGGCACCGGCCGGACGGCCGCCTGGCTGCGGCGGCACGGGGTGACCGCCATCGACGGGGTCGACCTCACCCCCGAGATGCTCGCGGTCGCGCGGTCGAAGGGCGGGCACGACCGGCTGTTCGAGGCCGACGTGACGGCGACCGGGCTCGACGGCGGCGCGTACGACCTGGTCATCGCGTCGCTCATCGACGAGCACCTGGCCGACCTGACGCCGTTCTACGCCGAGGCCTGGCGCCTGGCGGAGCCGGGCGCGCTGTGCGTGATCGTGGCCTTCCACCCGCACTTCATCATGGCGTCGGGTATGCCGACCCACTTCACGAGCGCGTCGGGCGAGCCGATCGCGATCAGTACGCACGTCCACCTGCTGAGCGACCACGTCATGGCCGGCGTCACGTCCGGCTGGCGTCTCGTCGAGATGCGGGAGGGCGTCATCGACGACCGGTGGCTCGCGGTCAAGCCAAAGTGGGAGCGCTACCGCAACCACCCGATCTCCGCCGTCCTGGTCTGGCGCAAGGACGCCTGACGGGGTCTCCCGCGCCCCGGCTCAGGGCTCGTCGGGATTCTCCAGCCGGAAGAAGTTGCTCGGTGAGCCGTCCGCCTTGTGCTCCTGGTAGATGAAGTTCAGCTCGCGTTCGTCGAAGGTCCGGAACCAGTCGTCCCAGGAGACCTCCCGCAGGTCCTGACCTCCGTAGCCGGGGAAGTCGAGCAGCAGGCGTCCCGGCCTGCCCTCGTACTCACTCCCGGGCGGCGTCGCGGGGTGGGCACCCCGTTCCTCGGCCCAGTGGCGGATCACCTCATGGTCGGTGGTCACCAGGCTCCTCCCCGGACGCTCCTCGTGCTGCTCGGGTGAGGTGATCTTCTGTTCGTACTTGTGCTCGCCCTTGATCGGGTGATCTGACTCAGGCATCGCTCACATCATTCCCCGGCGCGGGGTCGGCCTGCTCGGCTGCATCGGCATCTCTCCGCCGTGGCGCCGGTGCGACATCATCCCGATCGCGGCCGCACCAAGCCCGAAGAGGGTGATCAGCGCGCCGGTGAGGACGTTGTTGATGATGATCGACGTGCTCGGCCTGGCGCCGCTGATCACCCACGGCGCGATGATCGTCCAGATGCCGATGAGGGGCACGACCCAGGCGACGCCGTGGGTGCGCCCGTACGCCGACGTGAAGCCGAGCGCCAGGAGCGTGACCGCGATCCCGGTGATCAGGTTGTTCACGGTCAGTGTGGTGGTACGGCCGTGGAAGTTGACCACCCACGGTGAGATGCACAGGTACAGGCCGCTCAGGAAGGTCAGACCATCGAGCGTGTGGGCGGACCTCGTCTCGGCGACGCGGTCATACCGTGCGCGAAGCGCAGCTATGTCGGGATGCTCCTCGATGCCGGGCATAGGGCGCGCGGACATGTGACCCACCACCTTTCTTTTGAGCGAATCAGTCGCTATTTCGGCTTTTTCCCGCTGGCACAACGGCAACTCCGTTCGAACGCAACGGTTTCGTCAAATCGAGTGATCTTTACCTGTTGACCGCAGGGCTCACGGACCTGAGGGGTTTATCGGCGCGTCAGCGGGGATGGCGTCGTGGCGACGGAAGGAGACCGTGAGCGAGCGGAGGAACACAGCGCGTCGCGGCGGCGGCGTCGGCGGTGGCGCGGAAAGGACATCCTCATGACCGAGCAGACCAGGCCGATGGCGGTCGTGACCGGCGCGTCCAGCGGGATCGGCCGCGCGCTCGCCGAGCAGTTCGCCCGGAACGGCTTCGACGTGCTCATCGCGGCCGAGGACACCGAACTCGACGTCGCGGCGCGCGAGCTGCGGGCCACCGGCGCCGCCGTGACCGCCGTCCGCGTGGATCTCGCCGGCTACGACGGCGTGGAAGAGCTGTACGACGCGATCCGCGTCACCGGGCGTACGCCCGAGGCCCTGGCCGTCAACGCGGGCGTCGGCGTCTCCGGGCCGTTCGCGGACAACGATCTGGCCGACGAGCTCCGGCTCGTGAACCTCAACGTCACCTCCGCCGTCCACCTGACCCGGCGGGTGCTGCCCGGCATGCTGCACCCGTTCCGGGGCGGATCTCGGCTCGCGCGGCGGTGCCGTGGACGTACGTGCCGCGTCCGACTGGGCTCCCAGGCGAAGCCCGGTGCCGGCGATCGGGCATCGGCACGAATGCTCGGTGATCGGGGCCGGGAACCGGGATAAACCGCCCAGATGTACCGGCAGCCGTGCTCCTTTGCCGAGCAATCCGCCCAGCCGAGTGGCGGCGATACCCCGTCCCGCCGCCGCCAAGGCGGGCATCCAGGTAGGAATCGCTCGCCATGGCGGCGCGGGCCGGACCGTCAGTGGTTGAGGTAGCAGGCGAAGAGGGTCTCGCGCGGGTGGGTGCCGCATCGGTACAGACGCCGCGTTGCCGTCCAGCCGCCGCCGGACGTGCGCTGGTACAGCTTGATCGCCGCCTTCTTCGACGCGGTGTAGGAGAAGGACTTCGGGCACCAGTTGCCGCGGACCGGGGTGACGTGCATCGACACCGACCGGACGAGGTGGCCGTCCGCCTTGACCAGGATTCGCAGGTTCGGGCTGTCGGTCAGGTAGCACTTGCCGTGCTTGATCGTCTGATCCTGGGTGGAGATCCGGACGGTGACGTGCCGGGTGACCTTGGTGCTCGCGTCGGCGGTCATGGCGAGCGGCAGGGCCGAGCCGGCGGCGATCCCGCCGACGATGGCCAGGCGAGCGAGGGTGCGGCTGGTGAGCAAGGGCGTTCCTTCACGGCGGGGTGGCGATTCGGTCGGCTCCTCTGATGGCGGCGCTCCCGCCGGGGTTCGCGTCCGGCCGGATCCGGCCGCACGCCGGCGACGGATGAGTAGGGGGATGCGGGGCCGGGGACGCGGCCCCGCATCCCTCGGGTCAGGGCGTTATCTCGACGGGGATCGTTTCGGTGTAGTGGAGGCGGCCGAAGTACGTCACGCGGACCAGGGCCCACCAGGCTCCCGGCCGGGCGGCGCGGGCCGCGTGGAGGTGGAACGGGACGACGGTCTCGGCGCCCGGCGCCACCTCGAAGCCCGCCGTCCACGGGGTGATCAGGACGTCGGCGCCCGGGCCCCAGGTGCCGTACGGGCTGATCAGCTGCGCCTCGCCGCGGATCGGCGCGGCGGCGGAGTTGCGCAGCCGCACGGCGATCTCGCCGTCGTCGCCCGGCCGGAGCGGGTTCGCGGACGAGGTCGTCTCGACGTGCAGCGGTTCGCCCGCCGGGGCCGCGCCGACCTGGACGGTGACGACGTCCTCGATGAGCTGTCCCAGGTCGTCGCGGATGCGGGCGCCCACGAAGTAGGTGCCCGCCGCGTCCGGCGCGTCGACGGTCAGCTCGTACTCGGCGAACTCGCCGGGCGCGAGCCGGTAGTCCAGGGCCGGGCCGGTGACGGTGAGCCCGTCCGGCACGTCCAGCTCGACGCGTCCGGCCGCCTCCCGGCCCGAGGCGGCGACGGTGAGGCGGATCCGGCCGGGGCCGTCGAGCCGCTGCGGGGACAGATGCACCGCGACCGGGAGGTTGCCGACGGGGGCGGGGCCCTTGTTGTGCAGCCAGTAGCGGCCGAACACCGGCTGGGCCGGTTCCGCGGCCGGGCCCAGCGCGACGGTCCCGGTCGCCGTACCGGCGGGTCCGGTCGTCGTGCCGGTCGCTTCGGTCACCCTGCCGGGGGCCGGGCGCAGGCGGACGGTGGCGACGTCGGCGGCGCCGAGCGGGACCTCGGCGGTCCCGTCCACCGGGGCCGCCCGGCCGCCGGACTCCAGCAGGTCGGTCCGGGACGCGTCCGTGACGCCGGTGAACAGGCCGATCCGCGCCGTCGCCGGGCGGCCGGCGGACTCGTACACGCGGACGGTGACCCCGTCGGCGGGGTCGGCGTCGCCGGGCAACGCCGCGGCGAGGGGATCGCCGGCCGGCTTGAGCGCGGACAGCAGCACGTTCGCCGGCTCGACCGTCACCAGGCCGTCGCGAGGAGCGGGCACGCCGGAGTGGGCGGCGGTGGGCCTCGCCAGGACCTCGTGGTTGTACTCCTGCCCGGCGCGAACGAAGCCCGCGGCCCGCCAGTCGCCCGCTCCGGCCGTCAGGGAGTAGCCGAAGGTGTGGTTCCAGTGCTGCCAGGACAGGCTCGACCCGTCGGGCGCCGTGCGCAGCGGGCCGTCGACCCACACCCCGCTGGGCCACGTGCTGCAGGAGCGCATCAGGTTGAGGTACACCCGGCCCTCCGGCGTCGTGACGGTGCCCGGCAGGCCGGCGTTGAGCAGCGCCACCGACCGGTCGGCGTACGGCGCGTCGGACCCGTCCAGTCCGGCCGGTCGCCGTACGTCGATCGTCGCGTCGCCGAGGTCGGCGCACAGGCCGGCGACGTCACCGGCGACGATCAGCACGGGCAGGTCCCGTACGCCGCGCACGTCCGCGTCCGGGACCCAGATCTCGGCGAGCGGGCGGGCGGCGGGCACGAACACCCGGCCGTGCTCGGCCAGCGCCGCGGCGTAGGCCGGATCGGCGGCGGCCAGGACCTCGGCGGCGAAGCCGTTCTCCTCCGGGCCGCCGAGGACGATCCGGGCGTCGGGGAGGTTGGAGTCGACGTCGAGCGCGCCGTAGCGGGGGCCGTCCGGACGGCCGAACGTCGCGGTCACGCCCTGCGCGGCCAGCGCGGTCAGCACCGCGCGGGCGGGCTCGCCCTCGTCGGTGCCGATCACCTCGGCCACCCCGACGGCGTGCTCCTCCCGGGAGCCGTCGTCGCCGGTCAGCGCGACGCGCACGGTCGCGCTCAGCGCGGTCCAGGTGTGGGCCGGGTTGTCCAGCGTCCACAGGCTCTCGGCGGTGTCCGCGTCGGGGAACCCGAAGGGCCGGCCGATCGCGGCGAAGCCCACCTCGGCGACGGGCCGGCCGCCGGGGACGTCCAGGTCGAAGCCCACGCGCAACAGGTGGTCCTGGCCGATCGAGCCGCCGACGTGGGTGCGGAAGTCCACCCGGTCGACGCCGTCCCACAGCAGGACCTCACCGGTGATCGTCAGCCCGTCCAGGGTCGTCTCGGTGACGATCCGGCGGCCGATCGGGCACTCCTCGACCCGTACGGACGCGGGGCGGGCGCCGGTGCCGTGCCCGGGGCCGGCCGGCAGCAGGTGCCACGGGCCCTCGCCCCAGACGGGGTGCGTGGGGTGCTCCTCCTGGAGGTACAGCTCGCCGCCCAGCCCGCCCGGCCGGATCAGCTCGTCGCCGGTCCGCAGGTCGCGGATCGAACTGAGGGCGCCGCCGCGGGCCGGATCGGCGGTCACCGCGAACGCCGCGTTGGCCGCCTCGGCGCCGTCGGCCGGCGTCCAGCCCGAGGGCAGGTCGTCGGCGTCGACGACGTGGTAGACGCGGTAGCCCAGCGAGGGCACGGCGCGGGCGAGGAAGGTCAGCGTGACCTCCGCCACGCCCCCGCCCGCCGCGGTCCGAACGCCCTCGGCGAGGCAGGGGACCGGCTCGCCCGCGTCGTCGACGAGGCGCAGGCCGGGGCGCGGCTCGTCGAACGTGAGCCGGACGGTGGTGATGCCGTCGCGCGCCCAGGACAGGGTGTTCGCCACGATCACCGGCCGGCCCGGGCCCGTCGTGTCGGCCCGTGCCGCGAGGTGGTCGAGGGCGGCCGTGCGGACGGTGTCGCCCAGTTCGTACGCCTCCCGCCACCCGGCGAGCAGGTCGACGTACACCTGGTCGGACTCGCTGCCGGTGATCGCGTCGTGGTGGGCGCCGTACGCGAGCAGCCGCCAGGCCTTGTCGACGGCCTCCGCCGGGTAGGCCGCGCCGGTCAGCGCGGCGAGCGTGGCGAGGCGTTCGGCGTCGAGCACCGCGACCTCGGCGACCCGCTGCGCCTGCTTCGTATCGATGTAGGAGACGTCCTTGCCGGTGTAGACCGGGTTCATGTCGCGGGTCTGCGGCACCGGCACGGCGCGACGTTCGCCCAGCTCCTCGCGTACGGCGGCGAAGAACTCCTTGGGCAGGCCGACGACGAAGCGCGGCCAGACGTAGCGCTTGCTCCAGTCCCGGTGCACCTCGGTGCTCCACCGGGACGGGATCACGTGGTCGCCGCCCACCGGCAGCAGGACGTTGCGGGTGGCCGCGACCGGGCGCAGCTCGCTGAACTGGCCGTACGCCAGCTCCGTGGCCTCCTCGAGCGTGCGGGCCTGCTCCTCCATCACCCAGCCCGCGCTGTAGTGGTTGGCCATGTACGCGGTCAGCAGGCCCCGCCCGCTCGGGGAGATCCACTCGAACTCGGCGGGGAACTGCATCCGCTCGTTGTCGCCGACGTGGCGGTTCGGGCCCCACATGTGGAACGGGCCGCGCGCCCAGGCGGAGGAGGTGAGCCCGGCGTCGGCCATCAGCCCCGGATAGGCCGGGTCGTGCCCGAAGACGTCGAGCATCCACGCCGAGCGCGGGTCGCCGCCGACCACGTCGCGCTGGTACCCGATGCCGTAGACGGCGTTGCGGATGGTGGACTCGGGGTGGGTGAGGTTGGTGTTCGGCTCGTTGTAGTTGCCGCCGACGATCTCGATCCGGTCCTCGTCGAGGAACCGCCGCAGGTCCGCGCGGTCCTCCGGGTGGACGTCCCAGTACGGCTTGAGGTAGTCGACCTCGGCCAGCACGAACTTGTAGTCCTCGTCGCGCCGGGCCGCGTCCAGGTGGGCGCGGACCAGGTCCAGCGCGGTCCGGACGGTCGACGGCCGGCGTTCCTCGGCGGCGGGCAGGTCATAGTAGGTCGCGGTGAACCCGGCCTGGCTGTTCCACCACACCGGGTCGTAGTGGAAGTGGGAGACCATCCACATGGTCCAGCCGGTGACCGCGGCGGTGATCTCGCCGTCGAGGGTCGCGCGGTCCGCGCCCGGCGTCTCGGCGACGGCGGTGACGCGGCGGACGGCGCCCTCGGTGACGGGCTCGGCGAGGCTCACCCCGACCTCGGCGACCAGGGTCTCGCCGGGGTCCAGGCGGGTGACGACGGTGGGCTCGGGGGTGCTCACGGCCGGGCCGGTGAGCGAGACCCGGATCTCGGTCAGGGGGGAGTCGGCCCCGGTCAGCGTCACACGGACGATCTGCCGGGGATGCGACGTCGAGCCGGCGAACAGGTCGGTCGACTCGATGGCGGCGATGCGCATGAAGGCTTCCCTTTGGCTCAGCCCTTGACGGCGCCCTGCATCGCGAACGCGTTGCCCAGGGTGCGCTGGGCGACGGTGTAGAGCAGGACGACGGGCAGCGAGTACAGGATCGAGAACGCGGCCAGCAGGCCGTACGAGGCCATGCCGTTGAGACCGAAGTACTGGTAGATCGCGACCGAGGCGGGCTGCTTGCCCGGATCGATCAGCAGGATGAACGGGACGAAGAAGTTCCCCCAGGTCAGCGTGAAGGTGAACGTGAACACCACGGTCGTGCCCGGGACCATGAGCGGCAACACGATCCGCACCAGGGCATGCAGACCGTTCGCGCCGTCCACCCAGGCCGCCTCCTCCAGGGAGATCGGCACCTCGTCCATGAAGTTCTTCATCATCCAGATCGCCATCGGCAGCCCGGTGGCGGTGAGGAACAGCACGGTAGCGGGGATCGAGTCGAGCAGGTCGAGCTGGACGAACAGCCCGTACACCGGGACCATGATCGCCGTGACCGGCAGCCCGGTCGCGAACAGCAGGCCCAGCAGGACCGGCCGGCCGAACCTGCGGCCGTAGCGCGACAGCGGGTACGCCGCCGGCGCGGCGAGCAGCAGCGTGAGCAGCGCCGAGCCCAGCGACAGTACGAGGCTGTTGGCCAGGGAGTGCAGGTTGTCCCCGGTGAGGACGTCGACGAAGTTGCGCAGCGTCGGCGCGTCGGGGATGGACGTGTCCGTCGTCGGGGTGCTGGAGACCGAGGCCAGGAACAGCCAGCCGAACGGCGCGAGGAAGGCCAGCGCCACGAGGGCCAGCACGACGTAGGCGGCGACCGCGGCGGTGCGTCGTCCGGGCGCGGTGGGAGAGGCGAGCGCCACGTCACACCTCCTTCCGCATGGCCCGCAGGTACACCAGTGAGAACACGGCGCCCACGGCCAGCAGCACGATCGCCAGCGCGGCGCCGTAGCCCAGGTGGTAGAACTTGAACGCCTGCTGGTACATGAAGATCGGCAGGGTCTGGCTCTTGGTCCCGGGTCCGCCGCCCGTCATGACGAAGATCAGCGTGAACACCGCCAGCGTCTGCAGCGTGATCGTCATCAGGTTGGTCAGCATGGACCGCCGGATCAGCGGCAGCGTGATGTGCCGCAGCCGCGCCCAGCCGGACGCGCCGTCCACCGCGGCGGCCTCGATCAGCTCGTCCGGCACGTTCGACAGCGCGGCCGAGTAGACGAGCATCGAGAACGCCGTGCCGCGCCACACGTTCGCGATCGTCACCGCCGCGAGGGGATTGCTGAACAGCCAGCTCCCGCCGTGCAGGCCGACCGCGCGCAGGATGGCGTTGAACGTGCCGTGGTCGGACAGGAACGCGTACCACATGAACCCCGCGACCAGCTCCGGCAGCACCCACGCGCCCACCACGATGCCGCCCACCACGGCGCGGACGATCCGGTGCCGGCCGTTCATGAGCAGGGCGAGCGCGAGGCCGCCGAGGTTCTGCCCGATGACGGCCGAGCCGAGGACGAAGACGACCGTCAGCCACAGGGACTTGGCGAACGCCGGGTCGGCGAACATCTCCCGGTAGTTGCGCAGCCCGACCAGGTGCGGGCTGCTGGCGCCCGCGCCGGTCAGCGCGATGTCGGTGAACGACGCGTAGACGCACCACAGGATCGGCCCGACGAAGAACAGCGCGAGCAGGCCGAAGGCGGGCACCAGCGGCAGCGCCCGGCCGACGGCCCGCCGCCCGCGCCGGACGGGCGGGCGGCGGGTGACGGTGCGCTCGGGCAGGCCCACGGCCACCATCAGGGCGTCGTCCCTTCGACGAGGAGGCGCGTACGGGCCATCAGGACCTCGCCTCCACCTTGTCCGGCCCGGCGATCTGCTTGACCTGGCCGGCGAAGTCGTTCATCGCCGACTGGGGCGAGGACTGGCCGGTCACCACGGCCTCGCTGGCGGCCTGCAACTGGTTGGAGATCTGCGGGTAGACGTTGTACGCGGGCCGGTACTGGGTGACGGACACCAGGTCGGTGAAGAACCGCTGGGTGGGGTTGCCCTCGAGGTACTTCGGGTCCGCGACGACGTCCTTGCGCACCGACACCTGCGTCGCCTTGATGTAGAAGAACAGCGAGTTCTCCTTGTTCAGGGCGAGCTGCACGAGCTTCCAGGCGGCCGACGGGTTCTTGGTGCGGGCGCCGACCGACAGCAGCCAGCCGCCGGACAGCGACACCTTGCCGGGCGCCTGGCCGTTCTGCGTGGGCATGGCCGCCGTGCCGAGCGTGCTGGACCACTGCGGCCAGGCGTTCGCCCCGCCGGGGATCCACGCCTGCGGCAGCCAGGAGCCGTCGAGGGCGATGGCGAGCTTGCCCTGCGGAAGCTCCTGCCCGCCGACGTTGTCGCTCCAGTGCGGGTCGAGCGCCTGCTGCTGTGTGGGGCCGAGCCCGGAGGAGTAGACCGTCTTGAGGAAGTCGAAGGCCGCGCCCATGCCCTTACTCGGCACGACCCACTTCTTGGCCTGGTCGTCGTACAGCTTGTCGTCGGTGCCGTACAGCAGCATCTCGAAGCCCTGCATGGACGACGCCTCGCCGACGCCCTTGCCCGCGTAGACGTTGAGCGGGATCACGCCGGGGACCTTGGCCTTGATCTGCCGCGCGGCGGCGAGGATGTCGTTCCAGGTCTTCGGCTGCCAGTTCGCCGGGAGCCCGGCCTTGGCGAAGATCTGCTTGTTGAACCAGAGGCCGCGGGTGTCGGTGCCCATCGGAACGCCGTACGTGTGGCCGTCGGCCGCCTTGCCCGCGACCTTGGCCGCGTCGACGAACTGCGACCAGTCCGGCCAGGACTGGAGGTTGGCGTCGAGCGGCATGAGGAAGCGCGCCTCGGCGTCGGAGTTCACGAAGAAGGTGTCCTCGTAGGCGACGTCGGGGGCGGTCTTCGGGGACCGCCGCATGAGGTTGAGCTTCGTGTAGTAGGAGTTCTCGTCCGCCTCGATCGGGATGAGCTTGAGCTTGATACCGGGGTTCTGCTGTTCGAAGACGGGCTTGATCTTCTTGAACAGCTCGTCCGCGCCGATGAAGTTGCCGAACTTCTGGTAGGCGACCTTGATCGTTTTGCTGTCCGAAGATCCGCCGCCGCCGCAGGCGCTCGCCGACGCCGAGACCATCACCGCCGTCATCACCAGTGCCGATATACGACGCATGTGCGCTCCCTCCGCAGGGATTTGTCACTGTGATGTGGCAAATGTGGAAGCTGGAGCGTTCCACGTCAAGAGGTACGAGCGAATGGGTTACGAACGCGTTACGTGAACGGCGTCAGGCCCGCGCCGGGCGGCGGGCTCCGCGGCGAGGCGTCCGGTTCGGGCCCGCGCCGGGCGGCGGGCCGCGCGGTCAGGCGTTCGGTTCAGGCGCGGACGACGGGCAGGCCGGTGATCGCGCTGATCCGGTCGGCGGCCAGGGCGACGCCCACCGCCGGGCTCCACCGTCGGGTCAGCACGCCCTCCAGCAGCGCCTGGAGCTGCGTGGAGACCAGGGCGTACACCGGCGCCGACGGCCGTACGACCGCGTGCTCGAGCAGCGCCGCCGTCTGGGCGTGGAACGGAGACACCGGCGCCATGGCGTCCAGCACGCTCCGGCGCGGCGGGAGCTGGCCGGTCTCCGCGCACACCTCCGCCAGGCGGTCCCGCGCCGTGGCCGCGCGCAGCAGCCGCATCGCCAGGTGGGGGTTCCGCGCCTGGCGGGGGATGCAGTAGACCATCCCGCCGCACAGGATCGTCGACGGCCCGTGCGGGCCCGCGGGCAGCGGGACGAACCCGAACCGCTCGCCGACCTCGGGCAGCGGGGTGTCGGTCTCCTCGGCGATCAGCTCGGCGTGGTAGCTCGCGCCCACGAACAGGTCCGCGCGCCCGGCCGCCAGCAGCCGTGCCGCCTTGTGCCGGTCGTAGGTCACCACCTCGGCCGGCAGCACCCCGTCGTCGACGAGGCGGCGCAGGAACCGCAGCGTCTCCACGGCGGCGGGGGAGTCGAGCGTCACCGCGTCGGCGGTGAAGATCGTCGCGCCGTTCGCGGCGAGCAGCCCGACCAGCGCGTACGTGGCGGTCTCCGTCGCGGCCGGGCCGCCGGGCATGACCAGGGCGTGCCGGTCGCGGGGCAGGCCGGCCGCGAGCGCGCGCCCCAGGGCGCGCAGCTCCCGCCAGGTGGTGGGCGGGGAGGCCCCGGCGGCCGTCAGGGCCTCGCGGCGGTACCACAGGCCGGTGACGTCCGCCTGGGCCTGGACGGCGACGATGTCGTCGCCGTCGTGTCGGTACGCGTCGGCGAACGGCGGCAGGAAGTCGGCGTCGTGCTCGGCCGCGACCCACTCGGGGTCCAGCTCGCCGATCGGCGTGAGCATGTGCGACTCGGCGAACTCCGCCACCCACACGGAGTCGATGAGCGCCAGGTCCGGGCCCCGGCCCTCGGCGATCGCCCGGCGGAACATCGTCCGCAGCTCGCTCAGCGGCGCCGAGGTGATCGACAGCCGCAGGTCCTTGCCGGCCGCCTCCCGCAGTTGGCCGGCCCACGCCTGGTCGCAGGTCATCACCGAGACCTCCGGAGCCGCGCGCAGCGCCCGCATCCACTCCGGGTTCACGAACGTGCCGCGCCGCCGGTGCCGCACCACGACCCCCTCGGCCGCCAGCTCCGACAGCGCCCGCGCGACCGGCGTACGGCTCAGGCCGTACGCCGCACACAGGGCGTGCTCGGTGGGCAGCCTGCCGTCCATGCCGTAGTGACCGCTCTCGATGTCGGCGAGAAGGCGCCGCTTCAGGCGGTAGTAGGCGGGCAGTGGCTGCTGCGCGATGTCCATGGACGTCCTCGGTCGGTGATCAGGCCCAGCATATTTGTCGTCCACAGACGACAAATACCTGTGCGCGGCCGTTCTGACCATGGGCCGGTACGAGGCCGAGGGGCGTTGTGGCGACGGAGCCGTCCGGAGCAGAGGATGGGACCATGAACTCACCGCAGGACAAAACGCGCGCCGAGACCAGGACCGTCCACCCGCCCGTCGTCGAGGTGGAGGGGAGCCGCCCGGTCGGCGTGCCCATCTACCAGGGGCACCTGTTCGCCTTCGACGACGCCGACGTGATGGCCGAGGCGTTCGGCGGTCCTGACGGCGCGTTCTTCTACAGCCGGCTCGGCAACCCGACCGTCCGGGTGCTGGAAGAGGCGGTCGCCGACCTCGAGGGCGGAGCCGCGGGACTCGCCGCGGCCTCCGGGATGGGCGCCATCAACGCGGCGCTGCTCGCGCTGCTCGGCTCGGGTGACCACGTCATCGCGCAGGGCTGCCTCTACGGCGCCACGATCGGGATGCTCGACGACCTCGCCGCGCGCTGGGGCGTCGAGGTGACGTACGTCTCCGGTTCCGACCCCGAGCAGGTCCGCGGCGCGCTGCGTCCCAACACGCGCGTGCTCTACCTGGAGACGATCGCGAACCCGACCACCCAGGTCGTCGACCTGCCCGCGCTGATCGCCGTGGCGAAGGACGCGGGCGTGCTCAGCGTGGTCGACAACACCTTCGCGAGCCCGATCCTGTGCCGCCCGATCTCCCACGGCGCGGACGTCGTGGTCCACTCGGCCACCAAGTACCTCGGCGGCCACTCGGACGTGCTCGGCGGCGTGGCGGTGTTCGCCACCGAGGAGCTGCACCGGAAGGTCTGGCACTACGCGGCCGAACTCGGCGCCTCCGCCGACCCGTTCGTGTCGTGGCTGACCGTCCGGGGGATGCAGACCCTGGCCCTGCGGATGCGGCGGCACTGCGACAACGCCCTCGATCTGGCCGGCCGGCTCGCGGGCCATCCCGCCGTGGCGTCCGTCCGGTACCCGGGTCTGCCGGACCACCCGGACCACGAGGTCGCGGTCCGCCTGATGCCCGACGGCCAGGGCGGCGTGCTGGCCTTCGACCTGGCCGGCGGGCGCGAGGCGGGGCGGATCTTCGCGGGAGCGGTGCGGCTGGCGGCCCTCACCCCCTCGTTCGGCGGCGTGAAGACGTACGTCCTGCACCCGGCGAGCACCTCGCACCGGCAGCTCGGCGACGAGCAGCTCCGGACGGCGGGCATCGGCCCCGGCACGATCCGGGTCGCGGTCGGCATCGAGCACCCCGACGACCTGTGGGCGGACCTCGAGCAGGCCCTCGCCAAGGTCGGCTAGACACGGCGGATCCGGCATCCGGCCGATTCTCGGGTCAATCCCCGCATCGCCGTCCTGAGCTGCGGGAACGACGGTCTGCCGGTGCTTCGGCGGCGGATACGCGGGTACGCGAGGGGCATGCGCACTGTCGGGGGGAGCACCGACCGGATCGTGGTGATAGGCGCGGGGCTGTCCGGGTTGTCCGCGGCACTGCACCTGGCAGGGCAGGGCCGTGAGGTCACCGTCGTCGAGCGCTGCGACGGACCCGGTGGCAGGGTCGGCCGCCGCGATGTCGGCGGCTACCGCACGGACACCGGGCCCGGCTGGCTGACCATGCCCGGCATCATCGAGGACACCCTCGCGACGGTCGGCGCGTCGATGGACGACCGGCTGCCGATGGTGCGGCTCGACCCCGCCTACCGGGCCCACTTCGCCGACGGGACCGTACTCGACGTCCACGCCGACGAAGAGGCGATGGCCGAGGAGATCCGCGGCTTCGCGGGGCCGAAGGAGGAGGCCGGCTTCCGGCGGCTCCGGCACTGGCTCGTCCAGTTGTACGAGGCGGAGTTCGAGCGGTTCATCGCCGCCAACGTCGACTCGCCTCTTCGGGTGCTGGGGCCGAGACTGGTGCGCCTGGCGCTGATGGGCGGCTTCATCCGGTGGGACCGTCTGGTCGCCCGGTACATCCGCGACGAACGGCTGCAGCGGATCTTCACGTATCCGACGCTCTTCGGCGGCCTGGCGCCCCACCGGGCCCTCGCGATCTACGCCGTGGTCGCCTACATGGACATCGTCGGCGGCGTCTTCTTCCCGTACGGCGGGATGCGCGCCCTGCCGGACGCGTTGGCGGGCGCGGCGGCGGACGCCGGTGTCTCCTTCCGCTACGCCACGACCGTCGTCTCGCTGGAGCGCCGGGGCGGCCGCGTCGTCGCGGTCCGCACCGAGGAGGGCGAACGGATCGCCTGCGACGCGGTCGTGATCAGTTGCGAGTTGCCGACGGCCTACCGGTTGCTGGGCGGCCCCCCGCATCGGGTCCTGTCGCTGCGACCCGCGTCCTCGGTGATCACGCTGCACATGGCCGCGACGAGCACGTGGGCGGGGACCCTGCACCACAATCTGCTCTTCGGGCATGCGTGGGAGAGCGGCTACGACGATCTGACCAGCGGCCGCCGGCTGATGCGCGACCCGTCGCTCCTGCTGACCCGGCCGACCGCCACGGACCGCTCCCTCGCCCCGCCCGGGCTGCAGTTGCTGTCCCTCCTGGTCCCGGTTCCGAACCTGACCGACCTGCCCGTCGACTGGAACGACCTCGGACCCGAGTACGCCCGTCGGATGCTCGACATCGTGGCGGGCCGGCTCGGCTTCGCGCCGAGCACCGTCGACCTGCTCCACCTGACCACGCCGGCCGACTGGCAAGGGCAGGGCCTGGTCGCCGGCACGCCCTTCAGCCTGGCGCACTCGCTGCCGCAGACGGGGCCGTTCCGGCCGGCCAACCTCCCGCGCTCGGCGGACAACGCGGTGCTGGCCGGCTGCGGCACCGTGCCCGGCGTCGGCATTCCCGCGGCCCTGCTGTCCGGCCGGCTCGCGGCCGACCGCATCACCGGCGTCCCCCGGGAGCGGCGCGGCCTGATCGCCGGTCCGCGGGGCCGCCTCGTCGCCCCCTCCGCGGGCGGGCGGCGATGACGGGCCGGACCGGGCACCGGGAGGGGCCGGAGACGGCGGCCGCGCGCCGGGAGCTGGACGCCGCCGGGATCACCGACCCGCTGCTGCGCGCCTCGTACGGCCGGTGCCGGACGCTCAACGCGCGACACGGGCGGACGTACTTCCTGGCGACGCGGCTGCTCCCGCCGTCCCGGCGACCGGCGGTGCACGCCCTGTACGGGTTCGCCCGGCACACGGACGACCTGGTCGACGAACCCGGGCCGGAGCACGGACCCGACCGGATCGCCGCGCTGCTGGACGACGTCGCCACCGCGCTCACCGCGGGGCTGCGGGCCGGCCGGAGCGACCATCCCGTGCTGGCCGCCGTCGTGGACACCGCGAGCCGGTTCGCCATCGCCGGCACGCTGTTCACGGCGTTCCTGCGCTCCATGCGGATGGACCTCACCGTCACCGGCTACCCGACCCGGGCGGCCCTGCGCGACTACATGTACGGGTCGGCCGAGGTCATCGGCCTGCAGATGCTGCCCGTGCTCGGCACCGTCGGCGATCCGGCCGAGGCCGTGCCGCACGCCACGGCCCTCGGGCGGGCGTTCCAGCTCACCAACTTCCTGCGCGACGTCGGGGAGGACCTCGACCGTGGCCGGGTGTACCTGCCCGCCGACGAACTGGCGGCGTACGGCGTCGACCGCGAGCTGCTCGCCTGGTGCCGGCGGACCGGCCGCGTCGATCCCCGCGTACGGCGCGCGCTGGCGGACCAGATCGGCCGCACCCGGGCGATCTACCGGCTGGCCCGCCCGGGGATCGCCCTGCTGGACCCGGCCGCGCGGCCCTGCATCGCCACCGCCTACGCGCTGTACTCCCGCATCCTCGACCGGATCGAGGACCGCGGCCATGACGTCTTCGCCGGCCGGGTCACCGTCGGGGCCGGGCGGCGGCTGACCTACGCCGGGTCCGCGTTGGGTCGCGTCCTGTGGACCCGCGCGGTGCACGCGCCTCCCGCCCGGAGGCGGTGAGGTGGACCACCTGCGCTATCTGCTGCTGCTGGCCGGCTGCCTGGTGGTGACCCTGCCCCTGGAGCTGTCCGGCAGCCGGGTCTACCGGCGCCCGGCCCGGCTGGCGCGGGCCGTGCTGCCCGTCGCGGCCGTCTTCCTCGCCTGGGACGCGGTCGCGATCGCGGCCGGCGTCTGGTGGTACGACCCGCGCTACCTCGTCGGCGTCACGCTGCCGCTGTCGGTGCCGCTGGAGGAGGCGCTGTTCTTCATCGTCGTGCCCGTCTGCGCGGTGCTCACCCTGGAGACCGTACGGCGGCTGCTGACGAAGGAGGATCCATGAGCGAGCGGAGCGAGGGAATCGAGAGCGCAGCGCCTCCGGTCACTCCTCCGACGAAGGAGGATCCATGAGCGAGCGGAGCGAGGGAATCGAGAGCGCAGCGCCTCCGGTCACTCCTCCGACGAAGGAGGATCCATGAGCGGGCTGGGGTACACGGTTCCGGCGCTCCTGTCGGTCCCCGCCGTCGTCGCACTCGAACGCCGGTGGCTGCGTACGGGCCTCTTCCGCCGCCCGGCCTACTGGCTGACGATGCTGATCGTCTTCGGCTTCCAGGTCGTCGTCGACGGCAGCCTGACGCGGCTGCCGGCACCCGTCGTCGGGTACGACCCGCGCGGGATCACCGGGCTGCGCTTCCCCTTCGACATCCCCGTCGAGGACTTCCTGTTCGGGTTCGCCCTCGTCACCGCCACCTTGCTCGTCTGGGAGCGCCGGCGGCCGGACGAGACGGCCGGCCGATGACCGGAGGGCGGCTGCCCCGGAGCGGCGTCCCCGCCGCCTTCGACCGCCACGCGGCGGCGTACGACCGGCTCGTCGGCGCGAACCCCGGGTACCACGCCGACCTGCGCCGCGCCGCCCGCGCGTTCGCCCTGCCGGTGGACGGGGCGGGGGCGCGGCTCCTCGACCTCGGCTGCGGCACCGGCGCCTCCACCGCCGCGCTGCTCGCGACCGCTCCCCGGGCCGAGATCGTCGGTGTCGACGCCTCACCCGGGATGCTCGCCCGCGCCCGCGCCAAGCCGTGGCCCGCCACCGTACGGTTCGTCGAGAGCCCGGCCCAGGACCTGGCCGCCGAGGATCTCGGCGGGCCGTTCGACGGCGTCTTCGCGGCCTACCTGCTCCGCAACCTTCCCGCCCGTGACGCGGCGCCGGCGGCGCTGCGCTCCCTGCTGCGTCCCGGGGGAGTCCTCGTCGTCCACGACTACGCGCTGCGCGACGGGCCGCTCGCGCGGCTGGTGTGGCACGCCGTCTGCTGGGGCGTGATCATCCCGGCCGGCCGGCTGCTGACGGGGGACGCGGGCCTGTACCGCTACCTGTGGCGCAGCGCGCTGGACTTCGACTCCCCGGAGGAGCTCGCCGACCGGCTCGGCCACGCCGGATTCACCGGCGTCCGGGTCTGTACGGCCGGCGGCTGGCAGCGCGGCATCGTGCACACCTTCCGCGCGGAGGCGCCGTGAGTGACGGCGCGAGCCGGGATCGCAGGCGGGTGCGCCATGCGCCGCCGTCCGGACGCCCGCACGCGGACGGGCTCGCGGAGCGGCCGCGCGTCGTCGTGGTCGGGGGCGGCATCGCCGGGCTGACCGCCGCGACCGCGCTCGCCGAGCGCGGCGTCACCGTCGAGCTGTACGAGCGCGAGAACCACCTCGGCGGGCGGGCCGGCGGCTGGACCGAGACGCTGCCCGACGGCGCCCGGGTCGGCATGAGCCGGGGCTTTCACGCGTTCTTCCGCCAGTACTACAACCTCCGCGCCCTGCTGCGCCGGACCGATCCGCACCTCGACCGGCTGACGGCGCTGCCGGACTACCCGCTCGTCGACGCGGCGGGGCGCACCGACACGTTCCGCGGCCTGCCCACCGCCCCGCCCTGGAACGCCCTCGCCTTCGCCCTCCGCAGCCCGACCTTCAGGGCCCGGGACCTGCTGCGCCTGAACGCCCGCGCGGCCCTCCCGCTCATGAACGTCACCGTGCCCGGCACGTACCGGCGGCTCGATCACCTGGACGCCGCCGCGTTCCTGACCCGGCTGCGCTTCCCGGCCGCCGCCCGGCACCTGGCGTTCGATGTGTTCTCGCGCAGCTTCTTCGCCCCGCCGGAGCGGCTGTCCGCCGCCGAGCTGGCGGTGATGTTCCATCTGTACTTCCTCGGCTCGGCCGAGGGTCTGCTGTTCGACGTCCCCCGCCGCCCGCTCGCGGACCTGTGGGCGGCGGCGGGCCGTCACCTGGCGCACCTGGGCGCGGAGATCCACACCGGCACCCCGGTCGACGCCGTCCGTCCCCGGCCGAACGGCTTCGCCGTGGAGACACGGCGCCGCAGCCGTCACGCGGACGCGGTCGTCCTGGCCCTCGACGTCCCCGGCCTGCGCGATCTCGTCGCCGCGTCACCCGGGCTCGGCGACCCGGAGTGGCGGGGCCGCGTCGCCGCCCAGGCCACCGCGCCGCCGTACCTCGTCCGCCGCCTGTGGCTCGATCGGCCCGTCGCGGCGGACCGGCCGGCGTTCCTGGCCACCGGCGGGCTCCCGCCGCTGGACAACATCAGCGTGCTGAACCACTACGACGAGGAGGCCGCGTCCTGGGCCCGCGCGACCGGTGGGTCGGTCGTCGAGCTGCACGCGTACGCGGTGACCGCGGCGCGCGAGGCGGCCGCCGCGCGCCTGCTGCGCCGCCTGCACCGGATCTATCCGGAGACCGAAGGCGCCCGGATCGTCGGCGACGTGACCGAGTGGCGGCAGGACTGCCCGCTCTTCGCGCCTGGCACGTTCTCCCGTCGGCCGACCGTCGACGGACCGATGCCGGGGCTGGTCCTGGCCGGCGACGGCATCCGCGTCGACCTGCCCGTCGCGCTGATGGAACGCGCCGCCACCACCGGCTGGCACGCCGCGAACCGGCTGCTGTCCCGCTGGGGCCTGGCGGGACATTCGCTGACCACCGTCCCGCTGCGCGGCCGCGTGGCCGTGCTCCGCCGCCTGGCCGACCTCGCCCCGAGAGCCGGGCGCGGGTCAGGAGGTTCCGGTGCGTAGGGCGTAGCGGCGTTCGGCGTAGGCCAGGTCGTCGCGCCACAGTCGCGTCGCCGCGCGGCGCATCATCGGTCGCACCACCGGTGCCGCCAGCCGCGCGACCGCGAACCCGAGGCGCTCCGAGGTGGCGATCGTCGCCTCGATCACGGCGGTGCGCGGGCGGCCGTCCCGGCCGGGCCCGAGCGGAGTCGCGTGCGTCTCGACCACGCTGCCGGCGCCTTCGCCCTCCATGATGCGCATCACCACCGTACGAGGCTCCGGGCAGGTGAACTCCGCCAGCACCGGCACGCCCAGGCGCGGCCCCACCCGGTAGGTGACCTCGACCAGGAAGCGGTCCTCCGCCTCCCCGGCGCCGACCGCCGGGGCGTGCGTCACGCGCAGCCGGGTGAAGGAGTAGGGGTGGAACCAGGCGCCGTGCCACGGGTCGAGCCGGTTGGCGACCACGTCCTCCGGCTCGCACACGCCGACCGCCCGGATCACCGCGTGCAGGCTGCGCGCCGGCCGGGGCCGGGCGGGCAGCACCGGCAGGGGCGACGGCTCCTCACCCGCCTGGTCGAGCCGGACCCACGTCAGAACGCCGTCGTCGTGGCAGGGCAGCGGCCGCCACCCCGCTCCGCCGCCCGGTGGGAGCCGCAGCCCGTGCCACCGGCACACCAGGTCACCGCAGACGATCCGGCCGTGGGCCAGCGGCGCGCCCAGGTGCGGACACGCGCCGGGCCCGGCCGTCACCGCTCCGGCACCGTCGCGCCAGGCGACCAGTTCCCTGCCGAGGACGTGGAATCCCCATGGCCGGTCCGCTCGCACGTCACGGCTGGCCGCGATGGCGAACCAGTTTCCGGAGGGCCGCGCCCGCGTCCGCTTCAGCGCCGCCTCGATCACCGCCGCGTCGACCTGGCCGACGGTCGGCTCCTGCTCGGCCCAGCGGGTCCTCGGTCGCGGCCGCACCGGCCACCGCGCCGGCCGTCGTCCCTGGTCATCGCGGCCCGCCACCCGCCCTCCTCCGGCCGAGTCGTCCCCGGCCGTACCTGCCCGCGCGGTACCGGGTCCAACCTGGCGCTTACCACTAAGTGATAGATGCCTTACTCCCGTTGGCGGTGTGTGTGAGCCCGAAGGGGGCGGGAAGGGGGCGGTCTCAAGCAGGCGGCAGCCGCGACCGCCGGCGAATCCTCATGAACCGATACCGCCCAAACACACCGTTGGGACCCCTCATGCTTTTCGACGTCACGTGGATGAACCGCGCAGAGTGCCAGAAGGTCGACCCGGAGCTCTTCTTCCCGATCGGGAACGGGCGGCAGACTCCGGAGCAGGTCGCCGAGGCGCGGGCGGTCTGCGGACGGTGCCCGGTGAGCTCGGATTGCCTGAGCTACTCCCTGGAGACCGCACAGGGCTACGGCGTCTGGGGCGGCGCCGACGAGGAGGAGCGCCGGCGCATGCGCTCCCGTTCCCAGCGGCGAGGGCCGGTCGGCGCGTCCCGGCAGAGGAGCGGCCGACCGGCCCGTTGATGGCGGCGCCCGTCGTCGTGCGGGACCGTCGTCTTCAGCGCCTGAACAGGGCGGCCGGGGAGACGGCCTGCGCCATGCGCACCCGGGCGATCACCGCGAACAACACGCCGAACACCGCCGGGAGCGCCGCGAAGGCGGGCACCAGGACGAACACCTGCGTGATGATCGCGCCGATCATCAGGCCGATCAGACCGAGCGCGGCCCAGGCGGCGAGCCGGGGGATGAGCAGGCCGATCGCGCCGGCGGCCTCGACCACGCCGGTGACGTACCGGAACCACTGACCCCAGCCGATCTTCGCGAACGTCTCCACCGCGTCCCGCTGGCCCGCGAACTTGGGCGCCGCCGAGGCGATCAGCAGGAAGGCGGCCAGCAGGATCTGGATCGTCCACAGCGTGATGCTCAGGGCGCGCCCGCCGGTCGTGCGCGAAGCGGCGATCGTACGGGGGGTGGCGGTGGTGTCGGTGGCGAGCATGGCGTCTTCCTTCCGATGAACTGTGACGGCGTCTTCCCGGCCGCTGCTCACGCGTCGAACGGCGTCCGCCCCGATCGACAGCTCGCTCGGATTTTTTTCGAGATTCCTTCCGCCCCTGGTCAGCGCGGTAGAAAAGTTCTTCCCGATATGTGTCGATCCGGGCGATGCCCGTTCGACGCGTTGGCAGAGGCGCCCGAGAGGGCGGCCGGGTAGTCCGGCGCCACCTCCGGAGAAGAAGGAGATCACGACGATGCGGTTCCTCATGATGACCAAGGACCAGTCGGCGGGCGGGCCGCCGGACGAGAAGCTCATGGTCGAGATGGGCAAGTTCATCGACGAGATGACCCGGGCGGGCGTGCTGCTGGCGACCGGCGGACTGAACCCCGAGGGCACCTACATCAAGTCCGAGGGCGGAAAGATCACCGTGACCGACGGGCCCTTCACCGAGGCGAAGGAGGCCGTCGTCGGCTTCGCTCTCATCGAGGTCCGCTCGAAGGAGGAGGCCATCGAGCTGTCCAAGCGGTTCTGGCAGATCGTCGGTGACGGCGAGGGCGAGATCCGCGAGGTCTTCGGTCCGCCGCAGTAACCCCGGAAGCCCCAGGAGAAATCGACACGGCCCCGGCGACCGCGCGTCGCCGGGGCCGTGTCGGCTCGCGTCCGCGGGCCGTACGGCGTCGCGACGGGTTGCGCTCGGCGTGACCTCGATGCTCTGATCGGCTGCGTGACGACCTCGGATGTGCACCGGACGATCGACGCGATCTGGCGGCTCGAGTCGGCGCGGATCATCGCCGGCCTCACCCGGATGATGCGTGACGTCGGCGTCGCCGAGGAGCTGGCGCAGGACGCGCTCGTCGCCGCCCTCGAACAGTGGCCGGAGGAGGGCGTCCCGGACAACCCGGGCGCCTGGCTCATGGCCACCGCCAAGCACCGGGCGATCGACCGCATCCGCAGGGAGAAGCGGTTCGAGCTGAAGCAACAGGAGATCGGCCGCGACCTCGAGACGCGTCAGGACCCGACCGACGCCGAGCTGGAGGCCGCGATCGAGGAGGACCTGGGCGACGACCTGCTGCGCCTCATGTTCATCTCGTGCCATCCGGTGCTGTCCACGGAGGCGCGGGTGGCGCTCACGCTCCGGCTGCTGGGCGGGCTGACCACCGATGAGATCGCGCGGGCGTTCCTCGTCCCCGAGGCGACCGTCGCCCAGCGGATCGTCCGGGCGAAACGGACGCTCGCCAAGAAGAAGGTCCCGTTCGAGGTGCCTCCGGAGGCCGAGCGGGCCGCTCGCCTGTCCTCCGTCCTGGAGGTCCTCTACCTCGTGTTCAACGAGGGGTACTCCGCCACGGCGGGAGACGACTGGACGCGGCCGGCGCTCTGCCAGGAGGCCCTGCGGCTCGGCCGGGTCCTCGCCGAGCTGACGCCCCAGGAGGCGGAGGTCCACGGCCTGGTCGCGCTGATGGAGATCCAGGCCTCCCGGCTGCGCGCGCGGGTGGGCCCGTCCGGGGAGCCGATCCAGCTCCTCGACCAGAACCGCGCGCGGTGGGACCACCTGCTCATCCGCCGCGGATTCGCGGCGCTGCTGCGGGCCGAGAAGGCCGGCGGGGGGATCGGCCCGTACATGCTGCAGGCCGCGATCGCCGCCTGCCACGCCCAGGCGCCGACCGCAGAGGACACCGACTGGGCGCGCATCGCCACTCTCTACGAGGCGCTCGGGACGGTCACGCCGTCCCCCGTCGTCGAGCTGAACCGCGCGGTCGCGGTCGCCATGGCGTACGGCCCGGAGCAGGGCCTCGGCATCGTCGACGGGCTCGCCGAGGAGCCGGCCCTGCGGGGCTACCACCTGCTGCCGAGCGTGCGCGGTGACCTCCTGGCCCGGCTCGGCCGGTCCGCGGAGGCCCGCGCGGAGTTCGAGCGCGCCGCGTCGCTGACCCGCAACGACCGGGAGCGCACCCTGCTCCTGGACCGGGCCGCCGCCTGCGACGAAGCGGCCACGGCGGCCGGCTGACCGCCTCCAACGCCGGAGACGGCGGCCCGCCGACCGGACGCGTGGGCGCACTCCCGGCGGCCGGCGTCCGAGACGATGGTCCGCCGACCGGGCCGGAGGGGCGCGGCCCCCCGGCTTGGTCCGGTGCCGGCTCAGGCCGGTCGGTGGGCCGGGGCGCTCGTGGGGTCGCCGCTCGGGTTCCGCACCGAGAACTCGAGCCGGTCGTCGTGGACGGTCACCCGGACGTCGTCGCCGGGGCCCAGCCGGCCGCCCAGCAGCATGCTGGACAGGCGGTTGTCGATCTCTCGCTGGATCGTGCGCCGCAGCGGCCGCGCGCCGAACTCCGGCTGGTGGCCCCGGCGCGCGAGCCAGTCCACCGCCTCCTTGGTGAACTCGATCGACAGGTTCTGCGCGCGCAGGCGGCGCCGGGTCTCGTCCAGCAGCAGGTCCGTGATCCGCCGCAGTTGCTCGGCGTCGAGGCGGCGGAAGACGATGATCTCGTCGACGCGGTTCAGGAACTCCGGGCGGAACGCCTCGCGCAGCCGCCGCATGACCCGGTCGCGCAGCGACGTGTCCTCCGCGCCGCCCGCGTCGGAGAAGCCGGTGGCCAGCCCGCCGGTGCCGATCACGTCGGAGCCGAGGTTACTGGTCATGATGATGACGGTGTTGCGGAAGTCGACCGTACGGCCCTGGGCGTCGGTGAGGCGCCCGTCGTCGAGCAGTTGCAGCAGGACGTTGAAGAGGTCCGGGTGCGCCTTCTCGATCTCGTCCAGCAGCACCACCGAGTACGGGCGGCGGCGTACGGCCTCGGTGAGCTGCCCGGCCTCCTCGTAGCCGACGTAGCCGGGCGGCGCGCCAGTGAGCCGGCTGACCATGTGGCGCTCCTGGAACTCGCTCATGTCGAAGCGCACCATCCGGTCCTGGCTGCCGAACAGGGCCTCGGCCAGCGCGCGGGCCAGCTCCGTCTTGCCGACGCCGGTCGGCCCCAGGAACAGGAAGCTGCCGATGGGCCGATTCGGGTCGCCGAGACCCGCGCGGGAGCGGCGGACCGCCTCGGCGACCGCGGCGACCGCCTCGTCCTGGCCGACGACCCGCTGGTGCAGGTGCTCCTCGAGGCGGAGCAGACGTTCGCGTTCCTCCACGGTGAGCTGGGCGACCGGGATGCCGGTGATCCGCGAGACGACCTCGGCGATGTCCTCGGCGGTGACCTCGGGCACCGTCGCGGCCTCGTCGTCCTCACCGGTCGTGGCGGCGACCCGCTCCTCGAGCTCGACGATCTGGTCGCGGAGGGCGGCGGCCTTCTCGTACTTCTCGTCCGCGACGGCCTGGTCCTTCTCCCGGCGGCGATGGTCCAGCTCCTCCTCGAGGCGCCGTACGTCGCGGCCCGGGGTCGTCGTGCGCAGCCGGACGCGGGCGCCGGCCTGGTCGATGAGGTCGATCGCCTTGTCCGGCAGAAACCGGTCGGTGAGGTACCGGCCGGCCAGGTCGACCGCGGCGGTCAGCGCCTCGTCGGTGAACCGCACCTGGTGGTGGGCCTCGTAGCGGTCCCGCAGCCCGCAGAGGATCTCGACGGAGTCCTCGGGACTCGGCTCGGGCACGAGGATCGGCTGGAAGCGGCGTTCGAGCGCGGCGTCCTTCTCGATGTTCTTGCGGTACTCGTCCACGGTCGTCGCGCCGATGACGTGCAGCTCGCCGCGCGCCAGGGCGGGCTTGAGCATGTTCCCGGCGCTCATGCCGCCCTCGGCGCCGCCGGCCGTCACCATCGTGTGGATCTCGTCGATGAACACGAGGATCTCGCCGGCGTGCGTGCTGATCTCCTCGACGACCTTCTTCAGCCGCTCCTCGAAGTCGCCGCGGAAGCGGGTCCCGGCGACCAGCCCGGCCAGGTCGAGCTGGATCAGGCGCTTGCCGCGCAGCGTCTCCGGCACCTCGCCCTCGACGACGCGCTCGGCGATGCCCTCGACGATCGCGGTCTTGCCCACCCCGGGATCGCCGATCAGGACCGGGTTGTTCTTCGTGCGCCGGGACAGCACCTCGATGGTCTGCTCGATCTCCTCGTCGCGGCCGACGACGGGGTCGACCTTGCCCTCGGCGGCCATCGCGCTGAGGTCGCGCCCGTACTGGTCCAGGGTGGGCGTGTCGGACGGCGGATGCGCGGCGGGGCCGCCGGGCGCGCTCCCGATCGCCGACCGCAGGGACTCCGGCGTGATCCGCGCGGCCAGGAGCAGGCGACCGGCCGCCGACTCGGGATTGGCCGCGAGCGCGAACAGGATGTGCTCCGGGCCGATGTAGGAGGACTCCAGGGCACGGGAGATCTGGTGGGCGTCCAGCAGCGCCCGCTTGGCGGAGGGCGTGAGCCGCGCGGAGATGTCCTCGCGGGCCGGGCCGCGCCGGACGTGCTCCGCGGCCTGCCGGGCGAGCGTCTCCGGGTCGGCGCCGGCACGGTCCAGCAGGTGCCGGGTCACGTCCTGACGGGTCGTCGCCCACAGCAGGTGGTCGGTGTCCAGATCGGGGCCGCCCCACTCGGCCGCCTTGACGGCGGCGTCGCGGACGAGCTCCCGGGCGCCTTCGGTCATGAACCGCGCGATGTTGACGCGGTTCGTGGGCCGCCGGGGCGCACCCGCCCCGAAGAATCGGGCCAGGAACTCCTCGAACTGGTCTGACTCTCCGTTCTCGTTCCGTCCTTCGGACATCTCACCCTCCTCACCAGGCGTACCCCGGCGTGCGCTTTCCCCTGCTCGCGCGACCCCTACCCGAGGCGGGGATCCAAAACGTGCGCCCGGCGGCGGCCGACGGTCAGCGGTAGTCCTCGTCGACGTCGGCGCGGGCGGTGGCCTGCTGCTCGAGGACGTCGGCCTCGTTGGCGTCGAGCGGAAGCTCCTCGCCGGGCGGCGGCTCCGTGGAGCCCTCCTCCTCTTCCCCGGCGGTATCGAGGCGCTGCTCGATGAAGTCGGCCTCCGGCTCCTCGATGCCCGGTGTCTCGTCCGGTATCGGATCGGCGTGGACGACCTCTTCCGGGTTCGCCGGCTGGCCCCGGTCCGGAAGATCACGTTCGGTCATGTGGCCTCCTTCGTCGGCGGAGTGACCAGGGGGCTGTGTTCGTCGATTCCCTCGCTTCGCTCGGTCATGGGGCCTCCTTCGTCGGTGGAGTGACCAGGGGGCTGTGTTTGTCGATTCCCTCGCTTCGCTCGGTCATGGGGCCTCCTTCGTCGGTGGAGTGACCAGGGGGCTGTGTTTGTCGACTCCCTCGCTTCGCTCGGTCATGGGGCCTCCTTCGTCGGTGGAGTGACCAGGGGGCTGTGTTTGTCGATTCCCTCGCTTCGCTCGGTCATGGCGGCTCCTCACGAGCTTGGCGGGAGTGATGGGCAGGTCGCGGACGCGCCGGCCCGTGGCGTGGAAGACGGCGTTGGCGATGGCCGCGGCGGTGCCGACGATGCCGATCTCCCCGACGCCCTTCGCGCCCATCGGATTGAGGTACGGGTCGTCCTCGTCGATCCAGGCGGCCTCGATGTCGGGCACGTCGGCGCAGGCGGCGACGTGGTACTGCGCGAGGTCGTCGGTGAGGAAGTCGCCGAACCGCTCGTCGACGAAGGTCTCCTCCAGCAGCGCCATGCCGAGGCCCATGGTCATGCCGCCGATCAACTGCGAGCGGGCGAGGTCCGGGTCGATGATCCGCCCGGCGGCGAAGACGCCGAGCAGGCGCGGGACGCGTACCTCGCCGGTGTCCGTGTCGACCCGGACCTCGGCGAACTGCGCGCCGAACGCGTGCCGGGCCAGCTCCGAGTCGCCCTCGACGTCCTCGGTGGTGTCGGCGGTCCCGTGCTCGCCGTTCTTCAGCAGCGCCTCGCAGGCCCTGACGACGGCCGAGCCCCAGGAGGCGGTGCCCATCGACCCGCCCGCCAGCGGGGCCCGCGGCAGGGCGCTGTCGCCGACCTCGACGCGCACCCGGTCCGGGGACACGCCGAGGGTGTTCGCCGCGATGCGGGTCAGGGCGGTACGGGCGCCGGTGCCGATGTCGGCGGCGGCGATCCGGACCGCGAACCCGTCGTCCTCGACGGTGACGCTCGCCTGTGCCGGGCGGCGCTTGGAAGGGTAGGTGGAGGCGGCGACGCCGGTGCCGACGAGCCACCGGCCGTCCCTGCGGACGCCCGGTTCCCGGTCCTCGGGATCCCAGCCGAAGCGGCGGGCGCCCTCCCGTAGGCACGCGACCAGGTTCCGGGAGCTGAACGGCAATCCGCTCTCGGGCTCGGTGTCCGGCTCGTTGACGACGCGCAGCTCGATGGGGTCCATCCCAGCGGCGTGCGCGAGCTCGTCCATGGCCGACTCGAGCGCGTACATGCCGGGGCACTCCCCGGGCGCGCGCATCCAGGACGGGGTCGGCACGTCGAGCCGGACCAGCCGGTGCGTCGTGCGCATCGCGGGCGTCGCGTACATGACCCTCGTCGGCGTCGCGGTCTGCTCGGCGAACTCGGTGACCGTGGAGGTCTGCTCGATCACGTCGTGCGCCACGGCGGTGAGCCGCCCCCTGTCGTCGGCGCCCAGCCGCAGCCGCTGGATGGTCGGCGTGCGGTACCCGGTGACGTCGAACATCTGCTGGCGCGTCACGGCGATCTTGACGGGCCGGCGTACGGCCCGGGCGGCGAGCGCGGCCAGGATCGCGGGCGGCCGGGTGGTCCCCTTGCTGCCGAACCCGCCGCCGACGTGCGGGGCGACCACCCGGACCCGCTCGGCGGGCAGGCCGAGGACCGCCGCGATCGTGTCCCGGTCGGCGGACGCGCCCTGGGTGGAGTCGTACACCGTCAGCCCGCCGTCGTCGTCCCAGACGGCGAGGGCGGCGTGCGGCTCGATCGGGTTGTTGTGCTGGACGGGTGTCGTGTACGTCGCGTCGACCGTGGCCGCCGCGCCCGCCAGCCCGGCGGCCACGTCGCCGTACTCGGTGTCGGTGGGGAGCGCCGGGTTGACCTTCTCCGGGCGGTACCCGGCCGGGTGGTCCGGGCGCAGCCGCACGTCGTGCGGCTCGGCGTCGTACTCGATCCGCAGCGCCTCCCCGGCGGCGCGGGCGATCTCCAGCGTCTCGGCGACCACCAGGGCGACGATCTGCCCGTGGTAGGCGACCGTACGGTCCTGGAGCAACCGCAGCTGCGGCTCGGCGTCCTCGGCGAGAGCCGGGGGATCGTCGCTGGACAGCACGGCCAGCACGCCGGGCGTCGCCAGCGCCGCCGCGGCGTCGATCGAGCGGATCCGTCCCCGCGCGACGGTCGACTGGACCAGATGGGCGTACGCGACGTTCGGGGCGGTGTACTCGTACGCGTACGTCGCCCGTCCGGTCACCTTCTCCAGGCCCTCGACGCGATTCATCTCACGAGCTCCACGAGTGTGCGGACGATGAGGTTGCGGGCCAGCGGCACCTTGTAGCCGTTGTGCGGCAACGGCCGGGCCTGGTCGAGCTCCGCGTCGGCGGCCCGGACGAACTCCTCCTCGCGGGCCGGCGCGCCGCGCAGCGCCCGCTCGGCGCGGCGGGCCCGCCAGGGCACGTGGGCGACGCCGCCGAGCGCGATCCGGCAGTCGCGTACGGTTCCATCCTCGGCCATGTCGAGCACCGCGGCGATGGAGACCAGCGCGAAGGCGAACGACGCGCGCTCGCGCACCTTGTGGAAGCGGGAGGCCCCGGGCGGGGGCGGCGGCAGCTCCACCGCCGTGATCAGGTCGCCGGCCTCCAGCACGGTGTCGCGGTGCGGCTCGTCGCCGGGCAGCCGGTGCAGCCCCGGCATGGGGATGGTCCGGTCGCCGCCCGGCCCCGTGACGAGGACGCGCGCGTCGAGGGCCGTGAGGGCCACCGCCAGGTCCGACGGGTGGGTGGCCACGCACTGGTCCGAGTACCCGAGGATGGCCAGGTTGCGGTGGTCGCCGTCGATCGCCGGGCAGCCCGAGCCCGGGTCGCGTTTGTTGCACGGCTTGGAGACGTCCTGGAAGTACGGGCACCGGGTCCGCTGCAGCAGGTTGCCGGCGGCGGTGGCCATGTTGCGGACCTGACCGGACGCCCCGGACAGCACGGCCCGCGTCACCATCGGGTAGCGCGCGCGGACGGCGGGGTGCAGCGCGAGGTCGGTGTTGCGTACCGCGCCGCCCACACGCAGGCCGCCGTCGGTCTCCTCGATCCGGTCGTACGGGAGGCGGCTGACGTCGACGAGCCGGTCCGGCCGGGCGACGCCGAGTCGCATCAGGTCGACGAGGTTGGTGCCGCCGCCGAGGTACATGGTGCCCGGCCGGTAGGCGCCGACCGCCTCGGCCGCGTCATGGGCCAGCGCGTACTCGAACGGCTTCACCCGGCCACGTCCTGGATCGCGGCGACGATGTTGACGTAGGCGCCGCACCGGCACAGGTTGCCGCTCATGCGCTCGCGGATCTCCTCGGGGGTGAGCGGGGGATCGGCGGTGAGGTCCGCGGTGACCGCGCTCGGCCCCGCCTCGGCGGGCAGCCCGGCCGCGGAGCAGAGCTGGCCGGGCGTGCAGTAGCCGCACTGGAACGCGTCCCGGGCGAGGAACGCGGCCTGCAGCGGGTGCAGGCCGGTCCCGTCGGCCAGCCCCTCGACCGTCGTGATCTCGGCGCCGTCCTGCGCGACGGCCAGCGCGAGGCAGGCGTTGGCCCGCCGCCCGTCGATCAGCACCGTGCAGGCGCCGCACTGCCCGTGATCACAGCCCTTCTTCGTCCCGGTCAGGCCGAGGTGTTCGCGCAGCAGATCCAGCAGCGAGACGCGGTTGTCGACGACCACGGAGCGCTTTTCGCCGTTCACTCGGAGGTAGATCTCCGTCATGCGCGCTGCCCTACCCGGGACTTTCCTCGCTAACCGCGCGTGACCGGGTGGCCGTGCGCGTGGCCGCGGTTCGCGTGGTGACGTGCGTGGCGGCCCGGATGGCGCACCGAACGCCGCCCCATGAACAGGTCGGCGAACGCGGCGAGCAGCGCGGCGACCACGAAGGCGAGGATGACGAACAGCCCGTGCTGGAACGCCACCGCCCAGCCGCCGCGCGTGCCGCGCACCGCCGCGAAGAACACCGCCCCGACCGCCGCGATGCCGACCGCCGTGCCGATCCGCTGGCCGGTCTGGAGCACGCCGGCGGCGCTGCCGCCGCCCTCGGGCGGCACCTCCGAGAGAGTGATCGTCTGGTTGGGGGCGATCACCAGGCCGCTGCCGACTCCCGCCAGGAGGAACGGCGCCGCGGTGGCCAGGGCCACCTGCCGGCCGGAGTCGAAGTGCACGGCGAGGAGTACGCCCGCGAGCCCCACTCCGACGAGCACGAGACCGACCGCCACGAGCGGCCGGCCGAACCGCGAGACGATCCGGCCGCCGACGGCGGCCGCGGCGCCGGACCCGACCGCGAACGGCGTGATCGCCAGCCCGGCCTCGAGCGCGCTGTAGCGCAGGCCGTTCTGCAGGTACAGCGTGAAGATGAAGAAGACGGCGGTGAACCCCGCGAAGTACAGCAGCGCGATCGTGGAGCCCAGCGCGTACGAGCGGTGGTGGAACAGGCTGAGGTCGATCATCGGCTCGCGGTGCCGCCGCTCCCACCACAGGAAGGCCGCCAGCAGTACGGCGGCGGCGGGCACCAGCAGCCATTTGGCGCTGCCGTGCCACTGCTCCTCCTGGACGAACGGGAGCAGCAGGGCCACCACGCCGACGCCGAGGATCAGGACGCCGATCGGGTCCAGGCTCTGCGGACGGCTCGCCCGGCTCGGCGCCGGCAGCAGCCGCCAGGCCAGCGGCAGCGCGATCAGCCCGACCGGGACGTTGACGTAGAACACCCACCGCCAGCCCTCCTGCGCCCCGGCGAGGGCGATGATCGCGCCGCCGAGGATGGGGCCCGCCGCGGTGGCGATGCCGATCGTGGCCCCGAGGGCCCCGAACGCCCGGCCCCGGTCCGACCCCCGGAACATCACCTGGATCAGGCCCGCGATCTGCGGGTTCAGCATGCCGCCCGCCACACCCTGAACGAGCCGGGCGGCGACCAGCCAGGCGATGTTCTGCGCGATGCCGGCGGCGGCGCTGGCCAGGGTGAACACGACCAGGCCGGCCATGAAGACCGCCCGGCGGCTGCGCGCGTCGCCGAGCCGCCCGGAGGGGACCAGGACGAGGCCGAACGTCAGGGCGTACCCGCTGAGGATCCACTGCAGCCCGTCCGGCGACGCGTGCAGGCCGGTGCGGATGGACGGCAGCGCGACGTTGACGATGCTGACGTCGAGGAGGGTCATGAAGGCCGCGACGAGGCAGATCGACAGCGCCTGCCAGCGGTGCCGCACGGGACGCTCGGTGTCGTCAGGGCGCCCGGGATGGTCGGGGGAGGCTTCCGTCCGCATGAGGCTGCTGTGCTCCGGACAGATCCGTCCAAACCACCCGCATGGTCGCCGGGCGAGGGCCGGGCGGAGAACCGGCCCTCAACCGTCCGCCTTTCGTCAGCCGAATGAGACCGAGTAACTGTTGGTTGTGAAATTCAGGCCGCCGCTCGAGAACGTTATCTCGAACCCGAACTGCACGTTTCCGACGGTGATGTCGCCGAATCATCCGGCGCTTCGGATCCAGTTGGATTGTCGGTGGTGGTGGTGGTTAGGGTGCGGGCATGCGGTTCCGGCTTGCGCCTACGCCCGCTCAAGAGCAGGGCTTGCTGGAGCACTTATGCGGCTAAGAACATCACCACCAGGCGTCGTAGGCCGACTCGTACGCCGGAGCGCGTTGATGTTGATTCGATGGGAATAGGAAAGAGGAAACCGCGTGGTGCCCTCACCATAGAAGCCGGATCGCGGCCGTGCAATGGCTGTTCTACAAGTGTGTTATCGGACTGTTTCGACTTATTGGATGGCGGCTTCGTTCCGGGGACTGGTCGCATGGGTGTGAAGGCCGCCGGTGACGTCCCGACCGCGACAGGGGCGCTCCGGCCGCGCGATGGTGTGCGGTCCGCGCGAGAATGAACGAAACCGCGTGTCCCGGCCGGGCCGGGCCGAGACCTCGTGCGTTCCCGAGGTGCGGAAGGTAGCCTTTCGGCTTCGAGGCCCCCAAGTAGTGTGAGCCGGACGGTAGGTGACGACCGGCTTCCCGGTTCACGGTTCACGGAGAAACGCGCGGATTTCATGGCGAGGCAGTCCGAACGGCCGGCGGCGACCGGTCAAGCGCCGCCCCTTCCGGCGGCGACCGGTCCGGCTCCGGCCCTCCCGGCGGTGACCGGCGGGGAGCCGGTCATGCCCGGATCACGCTCCGCCCTGGAGCCCGGCCGGGCCATCAAGCCGGGGCGGCACGGGCTGCCGCCGGAGACCGTCGCCGACATCCAGCGGGACCGGCTCATCGACGGTTTCGTCCAGGTGGTCGCCGAACACGGCTACCCGCGTACGACGATCAGCAAGATCACCGAAGCCGCCGGGGTGACGAAGAAGACGTTCTACGTCCACTTCACCGAGATGGACGACTGCTTCCTCGCGGCGTACCAGCGAGGCACCGGCATCCTCCTCGACCGGATGGCGCACGCGTACCACGCCGCGCCCTCCTGGCCGGAGGGCATCCGGGGCGGATTGCGGGCCATGCTGGAACTGCTGGCCGCCGAGCCCCGGTTCGCCCGGTTCGCCCTGGTCGAGGTCAACGCGGCCGGGCCCCGGCTGCGCAAGGCGCGGATCGAGCACCTCGCGCGTTTCCGTAAGTTCTTCACCGACCCGGCGTACGACCTTCCGTCCCTGCCCACGGTCGTCATCGACGCCATCATCGGCGGGATCTACGGAGCGGTCTACGCGGCGGTGGAGGCGGGGGAGGGCGACCGCCTACCGGCGATGCTGCCGTCTCTGGTCTACTTCGCGTCGCTGCCCCTCGGTCACGAGGAGGCGGCGGCCCAGCTGGACGCGGGCGATCGACCCTCGCGGTAGAACGCCAGCAGGAAGTCGGTGAGCGGGTCCGCCAGGTCGGGGAGCTCGGCGGTCCGGTCGCCCTCCACGTGGTTGTAGACCATCGTGTAGACCCCGCCGATGATCGCGTTCCGGATCTCGTCGGGGATCCGCGGGATGCCGGGTCCGCCGAGGAACGACCGGAACCTCGCCAGGAACGCCAGCCTCGCCCGGCGCACGCGCGGGCCCGCCGTGCTCGCGTCGATGACGCACATCCGGGCGAACGCCGGGTCGGCGGCCGCCAGTTCGAGGGCCGCCCGTAACCCGGCGCGGACCGCCGTGGGCCAGGACGACTCCGCCTGGTAGGCGGCCTCGGTCCGGGCCAGGAGGACGTGCGTGCCGCGCTCGTACGCCGCCAGGAAGCACTCCTCGAGGTCGGCGAAGTGGGCGTGGAAGGCACTGGCGGGCAGCCCGGCCGCGGCCGTCACCTCGCCGACCGTCGTCCGGGGGAATCCGCGCTCGGCCACCACGGCGACGAGCGCGTCCATCAACCGTGCCCGCCGCGCCGCGGCCGCGTCCGCATCCGTCGGCCGTGTCCGGCGCGCCGCGGCGGTGTCCGCATCCGGTCCGCCCGAGCGCCCGCGTTCCGAGGCTCCGTCGCGCATGGGTGACCTCCCGTCGGTGGCCCCGTCATCAGGCTGTCTACCGCCTGCCGGTGCACGCGTAAATGGCGGCCGGGCCCCCGATTCGGTGCGGCGGCGGCCGGATCCGGCCGTTGGCCCGGCCGTGGTTGACATGAGACACCGTACGGTTTCTATTTGCAGGAAGCTCGTTTGTTACCGACAAGTTTCGTACCGAAAATCGTCCTCGGGGGATGAGTCCCAAGGAGGCGGTGGCATGCGCCATCGTGGATCCAGAACGGGAGCGGTCCTGTTGGCCGCACTCGCCGTGACACTCCCGTACGTTCCCGCTGAGGCCGCCACGGGAACGGTCACCGAGTTCTCGGCGAGCATCCCCGACAGCACCCCGCTGGGCCTGACGGCCGGGCCGGCCGGCAGCGTGTGGTTCACCGAGCACGCGCGGGGGCTCGGCCGCGTCGACGCCCTCGGCGCGGTGAAGGAGTTCCCCGTCCCGGCGAACTCGCAGCACCACGTGGCCGTACCGGAGGGCGCCGCGACCGCGTCGGACGGCACGGTGTGGGTCACCGACGCGTCCACCGCCGTGCCGCGGGTCGGGAAGGTCAACCCCACGACCGGCGCGGTGACCGCGTACGAGGTGCCGACCACCGGAGACGTGAGCTTCGCGGGCGGCCAGCTCACCGACATCACGGCCGGCCCGGACGGCGCCATGTGGTTCGCCGGCGGTCCGTCCAGCGCCGTCGGCCGGATCACCTCCTCCGGCGCCGTCACCGCCTACGCCACCGTCGGCCTGTCGCCGTACGCGATCACCACGGGCCCCGACAAGGCGCTGTGGTTCACCGACACGAACGGCGGGTCGATCGGCCGCCTGGACCCGGCGACGGGGAACGTCACCACCTACTCGCCCGACTCGGCGGGGTCGGGCAACCCGGCGGCGGGCGGCATCGCGGCCGGCCCGGACGGGGCGGTCTGGTTCACCGAGCCCGGCGTCGGCAAGATCGGCCGGATCGTCCCCGGGACCGGTGCCATCACCGAGTACGCGGTGCCGACCGCGAACTCCGCTCCTGAGGGAATCACCGCCGGTCCGGACGGCAACCTGTGGTTCACCGAGGCCGCGGCCGGCAACGTCGGCAAGATCGTGCCCGCGTCCAAGAAGATCTCCGAGTATCCGCTGCCGGACGCCCTGGCGGCGCCCATGCGCATCGTCAAGGGGCCCGGAAGCACGCTGTGGTTCACCGAGGCGGGCAAGGGTGCCGTCGGCCGGTTGAACCCCTCCGCGCCACCGTCCGGCTCGCCGCACGCCGCCGCCCCGCCGCTCGTCGACGGCGTAACCCCGCGCGTCGCCGCGTCCTTCCAGGGGCGCTGCCCCACCTCGGCGATCATCTGCCAGACCCAGATCACGACGGGCGGCAGCGTGAAGATCGGTGGCTTCAGCCAGACGATGCCGCCCGGCGCGCTGCGCGTCACCGGCTACGTCACCTCGCTGGGCTCCGGCGCGGCGACCCTGCAACCGCCGCTGACCGGGTCGGAGCTGGAGTCCGTCCCGGTCGACGTGCCGGGAGGCATCATCGGCACCCTGCCGCTCATCGGCCCGGTCCTCGGGATGACCCCGGCGGCGATGCTGCCGTTCAACAAGCTCACGATCACCCAGTCGCTGGCCGGGCCGGTGACCGTCGGATTCGGCCCCAGCGGCCTGCAGGCCACCGCGACGCTGAACATCCAGCTCAACAACCAGTTGCTCGGCACGAGCTGCGTCATCGGGCCGATCACCGCGAGCCTGGCGCCGGCCGACCAGTCCGGTGGCTCGGCGCACGACCCGCAGCTCGGCTGGCAGCCCCTGAACGTCGAGATCAAGGACGACACCCTGTCCGTGCCCAAGGCCCACGGCTGCGGCCTCGGCGGAATCCTCGACGGGGTCATCAACTCGACCATGGGCCTGCCGTCGGCCTCCGGAAACAGCCTCGACCTGCCCGCGATTCTCAGCGTCGGCGCGGGGGCGCATTCCTGATCCACGGAAGGAGGCCGTCACCCCCCTGGCACCGCACCGTCCCACTGTCCCGACAACTCGCCACCACCCGCAACACCCGAGACCGGTGACGCCGGTCCCGGCCCCCTCACGAGAGGTACGCACATGATCTCCAGAACGGCGAAGCTCGCCGCGACCGTCACCGGGGCGGGCGCCCTGGTCGCCATGATGGGCGGCGTCGCCTACGCGGCGGGCGTCAGCCCGACCAGCACCGCGATCACCGCCACCAGCAGCAGCGTGAAGTTCGCCGGCACCCTGTCCGGCCTGTCCTTCTCGGTGACCTGCACCGGCTCGACCATCAAGTTCACGACCCCTGCGTCGGGCTACGGCCCGGTCAACATCAGCCCGGACCCGACCTTCACCGGCTGCACCGACAACTTCGGCGGCACGGCCACGATCACCGCGAACCACACGAACGGCAGCTGGACGCTGCTGGCCATCGCCAGCCCGACGTCGGTCAAGATCACGATCCCCAAGGCGGGCGTGACGGTTTCGACGACGACGCTGCCCGGCTGCGTCGTGACGGGCGCCCCGACCGCCGCGGCGCCGATCACGGCGAGCTACAACAACACGACCGGCAAGGCGACGTTCACCAACGCGAGCGTGCCGTTCTCCGGGAACGCCGCCTGCGGCACGATCAGCCCGACCGGCACCGCGACCGGCGTCTTCACCACGAGCCCGACGGTCACGATCACCTGACGTACGCGACCGAGGGACCAGCACGAGCAGGGGCCGCCTCCGGGCGGCCCCTGTTACTCCCGTACCGCCCGGTGACCGGAACCGGACGGGCGGCACTGATCGGCTTGACGTGAAACACCCGTGGGTTTCTAGTGGCCCACTATGAAGATCCTAGGAGGCGATGGCATGCGCCATCGTGGTGTGCGCGCGGGGGTCCTCGCGTCGGCGGCCCTGCTCGGCGCGGTCGGCCTCAGCCCGGCCTCGCCCGCCGATGCCGCCGCCGGCGTGACCGAGGTCGGACTGCCCGTGCCCGACGTCGCCCCGGCGGGCCTGGCCGCGGGCCCGAACGGCAGCGTCTGGTTCGCCGAGAACGCCGGTGGCGTCGGAAAGGTCGACTCGGCCGGCAAGGTCACGGAGTACGCCCTGCCCGCGAACTCGCAGAAGACGCGGGGCGCGGCCGACGGGATGACCGCCGGGCCGGGCGGCCGGCTGTGGTTCACCGACTCCTCCGTCGACGTCCCCCGGGTCGGCTACGTCGATCCGGCGACCGGGAAGACGACCCTGTTCGAGGTGCCCACCACCGGCGACGTCAACTTCGCGGGCGGCAGACTGACCGACATCGTCGCCGGTCCCGGCGGCGCGATGTGGTTCGGCGGGGGCGCGGCGCCGGCCATCGGCCGGATCACCTCCTCGGGCACCGTCACCGTGTACGCCACCGCCGGCGCGGCCGTGTACGGCCTCGCGGCGGGCCCGGACGGCGCGGTCTGGTACACCGGCACCGACGGATCCATCGGCCGGCTCGACCCGGCGACCGGCGCGGTCACCACCTATGACCCGCCGTCCGCCGGCAGCGGCTCGCCGTCACTCGGCGGGATCGTCACGGGCCCCGACGGCGCCCTGTGGTTCACCGAGCCCGGCGTCGGGATGATCGGCCGGCTCGACCCGGCGACCGGCGGCATCGACGAGTACCCGGTGAACACCGCCGACTCGGCGCCCATCGGCATCACCGTGGGCCCGGACAGGCAGATCTGGTTCACCGAGGCCGCCGCCAGCAACATCGGCAGCGTCGACCCCGGCTCCGGCGCCGTCACCGAGTACCCGCTGCCCGCCACGCTGTCCGCGCCGATGCGGATCGCGTCCGGTCCGGGCAAGCGGCTCTGGTTCACCGAGGCCGGCAAGGGCGCCGTCGGCAGCCTCGACCCGGCCGCGCCGCCGGCCGGATCGCCGCACCCCGCCGTCCCGGCGGTGGCGCACGGCAGCATGCCCCAGGTCGCCGCGAAGTTCCAGGCCCAGTGCCCGCAGAACCACGCCTGCCAGACCCAGGTCACCTCCGGCGGCAGCGTGAAGATCGGCAGCTTCGCCCTGACCCTGCCGCCGAACGCGATCCGCGTCACCGGCTACATCTCCTCCCTCGGCCCGGGCAGCGTCCTCAACCCACCGGTCATGGGAGACCAGCTCGTGTCGCAGCCGGTCGAGGTGCCCGGCGGCCTGATCGGACAGCTACCGCTGGTCGGAACGGTGCTGGGCAAGACCCCGGCGGCGCTGCTGCCGGTCAACCGGCTGACCGTGACGCAGACGCTGGCCGCGCCGATCACCGTCCAGCTCGGTCCGGGCGGCATCGAGGCGACCGCGAAGCTGAACGTCCACCTCAACAACCAGTTGCTCGGCTCCAACTGCGTCATCGGCCCGATCACCGCGAGCCTGACCCCGACGATCCTCGTCCCGGGCGGGGCCGGCGACCCGGAGCTGGGCTGGACGCCCTACCCCGTGCAGATCAACAACAAGATCGCGGTACCCGCCGCCAAGGGGTGCGGCCCCGCCTCGATCCTCGACGGCGTGATCAACCAGATGATGGGCCTGCCGTCGAGCTCGGCGAACAACTCCATGAACCTGACCGGCGTCATGAGCCTGGGCGTCGGCATCAACCCGGCGGACACCCCGGCGGTGCGGTCCACCGCGTCGCCATCGGTGCTGTCGAAGCTCGTCGCGGGACTGCGCCCGCAGCCGAAGGCCAAGAAGGCCGCCGCGAAGCGCGTCAAGGCGCCGAAGAAGGTGACGGTCAAGCTGATGGCCCGGCACTGACGGGTTCTCGTGTGGGGCGCCGGTCACCGGACCGGCGCCTCACTCTTTCCGGCGCCTCGCCGGTTCGGGCACCTCACCGGTTCCGGCGCATCGGCTGATCCGCTGGGCGAGTTCGACGGCCGCCTCGCCCGGACCCCGACGCCCGGTCACTTCTGGTACGAGATCTCGACCCGGCGGTTCTTGGCCCGGCCGACGGGGTCGTCCTTGCCGTCCGGCGTCCGGTTCGGCGCCACCGGCCGGGCCTCGCCGTACCCGGTCGCGGTGATCGTCATGTGCACCTGCCGGGCGAGCTCGGCCCGCACCGCCTCCGCCCGCTGCCTCGACAGCGTGAGGTTGGCGGCGGGGGAGCCGATGGCGTCGGTGAACCCCGCGACCCGCACCGGGCCGTGGATCCGCTCGGCGATTTCGGCGATCCGACGCCGGGCGACGCCGGTGAGCGTGGCCTTGCCGAAGTCGAACAGGACGTCCGCGGCGATCCGTACGGTGACCTCGTCGCCGACCGTCTTGTCCTCTTCGAGCGGGATCACCGCGTTGCCGAGGTCGATGTCGCGTACGCCGCCCGCCACGTCGATGGTGCGGACGGCCTCCTGGAGGTTCGCGTCCGGGACGTCGCCGGCGGTCGCCGCGCCGGGGAGGAACAGCAGGGCGGGCACGAGCGCCGCGCCCATCAGGAGAGAGCCGCGCCGCATCCCGGTCACCGCGCGATCGGAACGTCGCGGAAGATCGGCCAGTTGCCGATCTGCACGTCGATCCGGTCGACGCCCTTCGGCGGCGCCGCGAACGTGAACGACAGCTGGCCGGGCTGGTCGTTCGCGATGTTCGTCGTGACGTAGTCGGTCTGCAGCTCGTGCCCGGAGCTGTCCTTGACCACCAGGTAGCGCTTGAGGTTCACGGTGTCGATCAGGAAGACGCCGAGCGTGGTCTCGCCGTTGAGACGGTAGGGCGTGATCCGCTGCGTGGCGCCGTTCGCCGGCACGTGCGGGGTCATGCTGACCGTGAGGTCGGCGAGCCGGCCACCGGCCTTGAGCTCGAGGATGGCGATGTCCACGGTCGCGCCGGCGGCGATCGGGGAGGGGAACGTCGCCTTCGCGACGGGCTTGTCCCCGGACGCGACCGTCACACCGCCCCGGACGGCGCCGCCGCCGGTCGCCGCGCCGCCTTTGCTCCCGGAGTCGTCCTTGCCGAGACAGCCGGACAGTCCGGCGACGATCAGCGCCGTCGCCGCGACGGCCGGCGCGGTCCGCCGAACAGCTCTCACCGATCCCCCAGGGAAGACGGAGACGTCGCCCGTCCGGCCCGCGGCACTCGATCGGCTCGCGGCGGCGGGAGGCTTTACTCTCGCTTGAACGTACCAGCTCGGCCGGGAGCAAGATCGACAAACGCTCGCGTTCACCGGATGGACGTGTCGCCGAGGGACTTGAGCAGGCCGCGGAGCAGGACCGCCAGCCCCTCCCGCTCGTCCGGACCCAGCGACGCGAGCAGCCGCACCTCGTTCGCCACGTGCGGTCCGACGATCTCGTCGACCGTCGTCCGGCCTCGTTCGGTCAGGCGGACCCGGACGGACCGCCGGTCCTCCTCGTCGGGCACCCGCTCCACGAGGCCCTTCGCCGCCAGCCGGTCGATCCGGTTGGTGATCGCCCCGGAGGTCACCATCGCGGCGCGGTTGAGGGCGCCCGCGGTCAGCTCGTACGGCGGGCCGGACCGGCGCAGGGTGGCGAGCACGTCGAACTCCCAGTGCTCGAGGCCGTAACCGGCGAAGAAGTCCTTCAGCTCGCGGTCCAGGAGCCGCGACAGCCGGGTGATCCGGCCGACGATCCCCATCGGCCACGCGTCGACGTCCGGTCGTTCGCGGGCCCACTGGCCGAGGATCTGGTCCACCGCGTCGCTCACCTGGGACTCCTCTCAACGCAAACCATCTCAACGTTCATCTACTTGACGTTGAACGGCTGCGCGTGCTGTTATCTCAACGTTGAGATTATCAATCTGGAGGGATTTTCGATGACCGTCCTCACCGCCCGGCGGGACGTCTCCTCCGCACCGAACGTCCGCGATCTGGCCCTCACCGCGCTCACCCCCCTCGTATGGGGGTCGACCTACGCCGTGACGACCGAGTACCTGCCGCCCGGCCGGCCGCTGTTCACCGCGACGATGCGGGCGCTGCCCGCCGGCCTGGTCCTCCTCGCCGCCACCCGCGTCCTGCCGCGCGGCGTCTGGGTGTGGCGGGCGGCGATCCTCGGCCTGCTCAACATCGGAGCGTTCTTCCCGCTGCTGTTCCTGGCCGCCTACCGGCTGCCCGGAGGCGTCGCGGCGGTGCTCGGCGCGGTGGGCCCGCTGTTCGCCCTCGCGTTCGCGGCCCTGCTGCTGGCCGAACGGCCCACCGCCCGCAAGCTGCTGGCCGCCCTGACGGGACTCGTCGGCGTCGGGCTCGTCGTCCTGCGCGCCGACGCCCGGATGGACGTCCTCGGAGTGCTCGCCGGACTCGCCGGGGCCGCGTCGATGTCGGCGGGCACGGTGCTCACCAAGCGCTGGGGGCGCCCCGAGGGCGTCGGCCCGCTCGGCCTCACCGCCTGGCAGCTCACCGTGGGCGGCCTGCTGCTCGTGCCGGTCACCCTGCTGATCGAGGGCCCGCCGCCGGCCCTCGACGGGCGCGCCGTAGGCGGCTACCTCTACCTCGGAGCGGTCGGCACGGCCGCCGCGTACTGGGTATGGTTCCGCGGCATCTCCCGCCTGCCCGCGACCTCGGTGGCCTTCCTCGCGCTGCTCAGCCCGCTGTCCGCAGCGGTCATCGGCTGGGCCGCGCTCGGCCAGGCGCTGACCCCGCTGCAACTGCTCGGCATGGCGCTGGCCTTCGGCGGCACACTGGTCGGCCAGCGCCCCGGCGCACCACGCCCCGCGACCACACCGACCGGCCAGGCGGCCGCATCGGCTCGGCAGGAGGGCGCGCCGACAGGCCCGGCAGTGCCGAGGAGTTCGGCGAGCGCGCCGACAGTCCCGGCGGCACCGATCGGCCAGTAGGCCGCGCCGACCCGTTCGGCGGCGGCACCGACAGTCCCGGCGGCGGCGCCGGCCGGCCAGGGGCCGCGTCGCCTCGGCAGGAGGGCACGCCGACAGGCCCGGCAGTGCTGTGCAGTCCGGCGAGCGCGCCGACAAGCCCGGCGGCACCGTCCGCCGCCATCGCGAGAAGGAGTTCATGATCATGCGTATCACCGTGTTCGGAGCGGCGGGCGGAGTCGGGCGCCGTGTGGTCGCCGAGGCGCTGTCCCGGGGCCACGAGGTCACCGCCGTCGTCCGCGACCCGGCCCGGTTCGCGGAGCCGCCCGCCGGCGCCCGCGTTCGTACGGCGGACGCTCGGAACCCTGAGGACGTGGCCCGCCTCGCCGCCGGACAGGATGTCGTGATCACGGCGACCCGTCCGGCGCCCGGCAGCGAGCACGAGCTCGTCACGGCGGTGAAGGCGCTGCTGGCCGGCCTCGCGGGGACAGGGGTCCGGCTGCTCGTCGTCGGGGGCGCCGCCACGCTGACCGTGCCCGGCACCGGAGGCCTGGCCGTGGTCGATGAGCCGGGGTTCCCCGCCGCCTGGCGGGACATCGCGCTGGCGTGCGCCGACCAGCTCGCGGCCTGCCAGGCCGAGACGGGCGTCGACTGGACCTACCTGAGCCCGCCGGCACTCCTGGAACCAGGCGAACGCACCGGCGCGTACCGCCTGGGAACCGACGAGCTGTTGACCGACGCCGAGGGACGATCCTGGATCTCGATGGAGGACCTCGCCGTCGCCCTGCTGGACGAGGCCGAGCGGCCCCGGCACCACCGGAGGCGTTTCACCGTCGCCCACTGACCCGGTGCCGCTGCTCAAGGCGTACCGAATGCTCGGCGATCGCGGCCCAGGAGGGGGGCAAAGGCCGCATATTGGCAGCGCGGCGGGGCTTTTTCCGAGCATTCGGTACGCCTCCGCACGCCGACATCGAGCGGCTCCGGTGCCACCGGAGACGTTTCACTGTCGCCCACTGACCCCCGGGCCGCTGGCCAAGGCGTACCGAATGCTCGGCGACCGTGGTCCAGCAGGGGAGCAAAGGCCGCATATTGGCAGCGCGGCGGGGCTTTTTCCGAGCATCCGGTACGTCCGGCCCCCCACGACGATGCTGAGCCGAGTCTGGACAAACTCGGCAGATCCGCCGTCGTCTGCGCGGGCCGTCCCGCCCGCCCGGCGCTGCCCGACGGTTCGTACGCCGGTGTCCGGCGGTTCGCATACCGGACCTCGGTGCCCGACGGTTCGTACGCCGGTGTCCGGCGGTTCGCATACCGGACCTCGGTGCCCGACGGTTCGTACGCCGGTGTCCGGCGGTTCGTATGCCGGACCTCGGTGCCGGTGGCTCGTAGCCCGGGCCCCGGACCCCGGTGGCGCGTACGCCGTACGCCAGACCCCTGGTGCCCGGACCCCGGAGCCCTGGTGCCCGGATCCCGGATCCCGGATCCCGGATCCCGGATCCCGGACGCCAGTGCCTGGTGCCCGGTGGCGCGTACGGCGGGCTCCGAATCCCGGACCCGGGTGGCGCGTACGCCGTACGCCGGACCCCTGGTGCCCCGACCCCGGACCCCGGACCCCTGGTGCCCGGACCCCGGACCCCGGACCCCGGTGGCCGGTGGTTCGTATGTCGGGCCTTGGGGCCCGGGGGCTCGTAGGTCGGTCGGGTGGGCCGTTCGGCGGTCAGCAGCCGATGCGGGACGGCCCGATGGCGACGTCGTCGAACCAGAGGGTGTCCCGCGCGCCGCCGTAGCTTTCCCAGCCGAGCCGCAGGTCGATGGGGTGCGGCCGCCAGTTCGCCCGGCTCAGCCACTGGCGGTCGACGTTCGGTGTCGGGGTGCCGTCCAGGTGCAGGCCGGCCACCTCGGTCCCGTCCAGCCAGGTGCTCATGGTGCCGTCCGTCCCGTTGATCGCGAACTCCACGCAGGACCACCGGTTCACGGGGAGCGGCACGCTCATCGCGACGCCGGTCGGGCTCTGCTCGGGCAGGGTCGCGTCGTCGGACTCGCGGTTCCACTGCAGCGCCTGGTTCTGGCCGCCGAGCCGCAGGTGCCGGTTGCCGTCGGCCGCGTCGGTCAGCGTGGTGAAGGCGACGTGGTCGACGGGCAGCGCCTGGGCGTGCCGGACGTAGTAGCGCACGTAGATCACCGAGCCGGCCGCGGCCACTCCCGTCGTGTTGACCGCGAAGGCGTGGTCGCAGTAGGTCGCGCCGCCGTCCACCCGGAGCGACATCGTGCCGCCGTGCGCCTGGGTGTGGTCGACGGCGACCGTTCCGGTGCCCTGGCAGTCGGGGTAGGACGGCTGCCAGGCGCCGGACGGCGTCGAGCCGGTCTGGTTCTCGAACCCGTCACAGAAGGCCGCCTGGCCGCACGACGTCGGCGGCGTCGGCGTCGGCGTCGGCGTGGGGGTCGGCGTCGGAGTCGGCGTCGGAGTGGGGCTGCCGTCTCCCGCACAGCTCGCGCCGTTCACCGCGAAGTCGGCCGGGACCGTGTTCTGGCCGCTGAACGTTCCCTGGAACCCGAAGCTCGTCGAGGCTCCGGTCGCCAGCGCGCCGTTGTACCCGCTGTCGCGGGCGGCGACGGCCTGGCCGGACTGGGTGACCTGGGCGTTCCACGCGGAGGTGACCTTCTGGTCGCCGGCGAACGTCCAGGTCAGCGTCCAGCTCGTGACCGGGGCCGCGTTGTTGGTGACGGTGACCTGGGCGGTGAAGCCGCCGGTCCACTGGTTGACGGTGTACGTGACCGCGCAGGGCGGCGTGGCCGACGCCGGCCCGGCGCCGGGCAGCACGAGCGAGACCACCAGGGTGATCGCTCCCACCACCGCCGAGGCGGCCCCGTACGGCCACGTGCGCGGCCGGGAGATCACGGGTCGGGTCTTCGCTGGGCCGGGCATGACTGCTCCTCACCGGGACGGCGCGTACGCGCCGGAGCGCGTACGCACCAGAGTGAGTCGGGCCCACCCACCCGGCAAGGATCTTCCATTTTCCTTTCACGCCCGGGGCGGCGGCCGGTCAGCGCGTGGGCGTCCAGCCGTGCAGGCGCATCAGGACGGCGGCGACGCGGGCGAACCGCTCGCCGTCGAGGATCGCGCCCTCCCGGCGGATGTCGTCCTCGTCGAGCGCGAACACGCGGTCCAGGCGCACGTACGACGCGCGGCCGTCGTGGTCCCAGGCGCCCGAGCCGAGCTCCAGCCAGTCCCGGTCGTCGCCGTGGTCGTGGCTGGACAGCATCAGCGCGAGCAACTGGCGGCGGTCCCGGCCGACGACCAGCAGCGGCCGGTCCTTCCCGCGCGCCGGGTCCTCCTCGTAGGGCACCCACGCCCACACGATCTCGCCGGGATCCGCGAGGCCGTCGAGGTCCGGGGAGTACTCGAGGGTCGCCGCCCGCTCGGGGGTGTAGATCTCGCGCACCGCGCCGCGCGCGGGCCGCGGGTCTTCGCCTTGATCGAACATCCGGGCAGCCTATCCGGCCATCCGGCCGACTCCGTGCCGCTCAGCCGGCGACGGCTCGGTCGACGGCGGGCCGGTCGACGGCCGGTCGACGGCGGGTCGACAGCGGCTCAGTCGGTCGGCGGCTCGGTCGGTGTCGGGCCGGTTGGCGTCGGGTCGGCAGCGGCTCAGTCGGCGGCGGGTCGACAGTGGCTCGGTCGGGTGGGGGCTCGGTCAGAAGGGGCTCAGTCGGCGGCGGGGGCCGGATGGTGGCCGGGTCGGAGGCCGCCGATCATCTGGGAGACGAACTCGTCGTCCGCGGGGCCGTCGCCGAGCAGCATCTTCATGAACGCGTGGTTGAAGCAGGCACCGATGAGGAGCCGGGCGGCCGCCACGCAGTCCACGTCCGCGGCGATCCGCCCGAGGTCGCGTTCGCCGGCGAGGTAGCCCGCGACTTCGGCGTACGCCGCCTGAGGGCCCAGGTCGTGGCTCTGGAACACCTGCCGGAGCCGCACGATCTGGTCGGAGCTGGCGAGGATCGACACCTTCGCCGCCAGGATCTCCCGGTAGAAGCCGATGGTCGCCTGCGCGGCGAGGAACAGGTTGTCGGCGACCTCGCCCCGGCCCACCCGCGTGGACAGGTCCTTCATGACGCGCGCGAAGACGGGAAGGCGGTCCTGCAGAAGGGCGAGGTAGAGCGTCACCGCGGACGGGGCGGATCCGTCCACGACCGGCCGGCCGCCGGCCCCGTCGGCCGGGGCGGGGGCCGGCCGCAGGATGTCGGCGGCCGCCCCGAGCACCTGATGTCGTACGGCGTCGCCGTGTCCGCTCGCCGACGAGGACCACGCCGACTGATCATCGGTTCCCATGGCGATCAAGGATCTTGCGGGAGACCGGCCCCGTCAACGAGAACGCTCCAAAGACCAGTAGCCGATGGTGCAGCGCGTCCGGTGGCGCCGGGCTGACACGACCCCGGCGGGCGCGACGGCGGACCGCACCGAGGATGACCGGGATATCCGCCGATGCCTGGAACCTCAGGTTTCCCTCAAACGTCTTGGGCCGCGTCGCCGCGTGGGGGGATCCTCGACCAAATCTCGCGAGACATCCCCCCTCCCCGCGACCTCGCGCACTGAGATGGAGTGATCCATGGCGACCGCGTCACCCGTATCCGGGTCGGCGTCGACCGGTGACTACCGGCGGCGACTCGGAACGTTCTCGCTTCTCATGGTCGGGCTCAGCTCGATCATCGGTTCCGGCTGGCTGTTCGGCGCGTGGAAGGCGGCGAAGGTCGCCGGCCCCGCGGCCATCCTCGCGTGGGTCCTCGGCGCGGGCATCATGATCCTCATCGGGCTGTCGTACATGGAGCTCGGCTCCACCTTCCCCAAGTCCGGCGGCATGGTGCGCTACGCGCAGTACTCCCACGGCTCGATGGTCGGCTTCATGGGCGGCTGGTCGAACTGGGTGGCCATCGTCTCGGTCATCCCCATCGAGGCCGAGGCCTCGATCCAGTACATGAGCTCCTGGAAGTGGCACTGGGCCAAGGGACTGTACGACGGCAAGGAACTCCATCCCCTGGGCCTGGCCCTCGCCGGGGTCCTCGTCGTCGTCTACTTCCTGCTGAACTACTGGACCGTCCGGCTGTACGCGATGGCGAACAACTTCATCATGATCGTGAAGTTCACCGTCCCGGCGCTGACGATCATCGGCCTGATCGCCTCCGGCTTCCACGGCGGGAACTTCTCCCACCACGGCGGCTTCGCCCCGTACGGCTGGGCGGCGGTGCTCAGCGCGATCGCGACCTCGGGCGTGGTGTTCGCCTACAACGGCTTCCAGAGCCCGATCAACCTGGCCGGTGAGGCGCGCAACCCCGGCCGCTCGGTGCCGCTCGCGCTGATCGGCGCGCTGGTCGTCGCGGCGCTGGTGTACGTGGGGCTGCAGACGGCGTTCGTCGGCGCGGTCCCCGGCCACCTGCTCGGCCACGGCTGGTCCGGCATCGACTTCAACTCCCCGTTCGCCGACCTCGCGATCGCCTGGAACCTCAACTGGCTCGCCATCACGCTGTACGCCGACGCGTTCGTCTCCCCGTCCGGCACGGGCATGACCTACACCGCGTCCACGGCGCGGATGATCCAGGGCATGAAGGAGAACGGCACCTTCCCGAAGATCTTCGGTCGCGTCCACCCGAAGTACGGCATTCCGCAGCCGGCGATGTGGCTGAACCTCGCCGTCTCCTTCGTCTTCCTGTTCACCTTCCGGGGCTGGGGCTCGCTGGCCGACGTCATCTCGGTCGCCACCGTCATCTCGTACGTGACCGGGCCGGTGTCGGCCACGGTCCTGCGGCGCACCTGCCCGGACCTGCCGAGGCCCGCCCCGGCGCCCGCGCTGAAGATCGTCGCCCCGGCCGGGTTCATGTTCGCCTCCCTGCTGCTGTTCTGGTCGAAGTGGCCGCTGACCGGCGAGGTGATCGGGATCATGGCGCTCGGCCTGCCGATCTACGTCTACTACGGCTGGCGGGCGCGCTTCGCCGGGTGGGCCCCGCACCTGCGGGCCGGGATCTGGCTCGTCGTCTACCTCGCGTGGATGGCGATGCTGTCCGCGCTCGGCAGCGCGAAGTTCGGCGGCCACGGCGTCCTCCCGTACGGCGTGGACATGGCGGTCGTCGCGGTCACCTCGCTGGCCTTCTACTTCTGGGGCGTCCGCAGCGGCTGGGCCGGCCCGTCGCGTGAGGTCGCCGGCGAGGCCTCGGTGGGCGAAGAACCGGACCTCGCCCCGGTGGGCTGACACCGCCGGGAGCATCGGCTCCGGGCCCTCCCCCTTCCGGCGCCGGGGAGGGCCCGGTCCCGTTCGCGTGATCGGCCCGGTACGTTGTGCGATGAAACGAAAGATCACCTGTGTCGTCCGATGGAAGGAGCGGTGGTGCGGCTACTCGTCGTCGAGGATGATGTGCGCGTCGCCGCGGCGCTGTGCTCGGTGCTCCGCAGGCACGGCTTCGAGGTCGAACCGGCGCGCACCGCGGCCGAGGCGCTCGAACGCCTCGCGAGCGAGCCGGACGTCATCCTGCTGGACCTCGGCCTGCCCGACCGCGACGGGTTCGAGCTGTGCGGCCGCATCCGCGCGGTCCGCGACGTGCCGATCATCATGGTGACCGCGCGGGCGGACGTGCGCTCCCGGATCCACGGTCTCCACCTCGGCGCCGACGACTACGTGGTGAAGCCGTACGACGTCGGCGAGCTGATCGCGCGGATCCACGTCGTCAGCCGCCGCACCGCGCGGCACGACGGCGCCCGGCCCGCCGACCCGCCCGAGGACGAGGCGCTGATCGCCGGGCGGATCGATCTCGACCGGCTGCGCCGGGTGGTCAGCGTCGACGGGGTGCCGGTGAGCCTGACCCGCAAGGAGTTCGACCTGCTGGCGGTCCTCGCCCGCCGGCCCGGCGTGGTCTGCCCGCGCGACCAGCTGATCAGCGAGGTGTGGCAGACGAACTGGCAGGGCAACCAGCGGACGCTGGAGGTCCACGTCGCCTCGCTGCGCGCCAAGCTGAAGGTGCCCGGCGCCATCCAGACCGTACGGGGCGTGGGCTATCGCGTCACCGCGGACGTCCGCCCCCCGGCCGCGAGCCCCCGGCCCGCGCCCCCGCACCCCTGACCCGACCGTGCGCGCCCGCCTGATCCTCGTCCTCAACACCCTGGTCATCTGCAGCCTGCTCGCGCTCGGCGTCCCGCTGGCCACGAGCATCGTCCGGCAGCACCAGGACGCCCTGTTCCAGGACCGGCTCGACGACACGACGCGGTTCGCGTCCATCGCGGCCGGGGCGCCCCTCGGCGCGTCCTCTGACATCGGCGCCGAGCTCACCCGCTACCACGACGTCTACGGGGTGGCCGCGGCGGTCGTCGACCGCCAGCATTCGACGCTGGTCGCCACGGCCGGCTATCCCGGCGACGACGCGGACGACGTCCGCGCCGGGCTGCGCCAGGCGTTCGCCGGCCGGCACAGCGCCAACAGCGACACCATCTGGCCGTGGGAGCACGGCCCGCTCGTCGTGACCGTGCCGGTCACGCGGAACGGCGACGTCGTCGGCGCCGTGGTCACGGTCTCGCCGACGGGCCGGATGCGGGCCGCCGTCACCGGGGACTGGTCGGTGCTCGCCGCCGTGGAGGCCGTCGCGGTGCTGCTCTTCCTCGCGCTCGCCCACCTGCTGGCCACCTGGATCCTGCGCCCGGTCCGCGCGCTCGACGCGGTGACCCACACGATCGCCACGGGACGCCTCGACGCGCGGGTGGCGGGCGCCAGCGGCCCGCCGGAGCTGCGCCGCCTCACGACGTCGTTCAACGAGATGGTGCAGAAGGTGGAGGCCACGATGGAACGCCAGCGCGCCTTCGTGGCCGACGCGTCGCACCAGCTGCGCAACCCGCTGTCGGCCGTCATGCTGCGGCTGGAGGGCCTGGCGCTGTCCCTGCCGCCCGGGTCGGAGGAGGAGATCAAGGACCTCCGGCACGAGGCCGAGCGTCTCACACGGGTCCTGGATGACCTGCTGGAGCTCGCCCTCGCCGAGGAGGGCGGCGCCACGGTGGAGACCATCGACCTGGCCGTCCTGGTCGACGAACGCGTCACGGCCTGGCAGGTCGTCGCGGACGCGCGGGCCATCGAGGTGCGCCGGAGGTGGGCGGGGCCGGTGCTCGGCGCCGCCGACCCCACCGGCCTCGGCAGCGCCTTCGACGCGGTGATCGACAACGCGCTGAAGTTCTCCCCCGAGGGATCGGCCGTCACCGTCGAGCTCGCCGAGGTCGGGGACGACGTCGAGATCAGCGTCACCGACGAGGGCTCCGGCCTGCCGCCCGAGGAGCTCGCCCGCATCGGCGACCGGTTCTGGCGCAGTCCGGGTCACCAGAACGTCGACGGCTCCGGGCTCGGCCTGTCGGTCGCCCGTACGCTCCTCGAGGCGAGCGGCGGCCGGCTGGAGATCGCCGCCGCCGACGGCGCGGGCCTGCGCGTGACGATGGCGGTGCCCGCCGTCGGCGCCTGACCGGCCGGTGCCCCACGACGGCGGTGCCGCCGTCGGCGTTCGACGGGCCGGTGCCCCACGACGGCGGTGCCGCCGTCAGCGTTTGACGGACCGGTAGTACCGCAGCGCCCCCGGGTGCAGCGGCACCGGATCGGTCTGGACGGCGCTGCCCACGTCCAGCAGCTCCGCCGAGGGCACGGCCGCCGCGAGGGCGTCCCGGTTCCGGAACAGGATCTCGGTGACGCGGTAGGCGAGCCCGTCGTCCAGTGAGGCGGGCGCGACCAGGAAGTTGGCGAGGGCGATCGTCTGGGTCTCGTCGACGTTCACGTACGTGCCGCTCGGGATCGTCGCGGTGCGGTAGTACGGCCCGTAGTGCCGGCGGACCTCCGGCGCCAGCCCGCCCAACGGGATCAGGCGGAGCGGCACCCGCCCGGCCAGCTCGGCGATCCCGGCGGTCGGCAGGCCACCGGACCAGAAGAACGCGTCGACCAGGCCCGACCGCAGCGCGGCGGCCGAGTAGTCCAGGCCGATCCGCATCGGGGTGACGAGCTCCGTCAGACCGGCGGCGGCCAGCACCCTCCGGGCCACGAGCTCCACGCCCGAACCTTTCGCGCCGACCCCGACGGGGTGCCCGCGCAGGTCGTCGATCGTGCGGAAGTTCGACGACTCCAGGACCACCAGGTGGAGGTAGTCGTCGTACAGGCGGGCCAGCGCCCGGATCGGTTCGCCGGGCGCGGTCACGGCCGTGCCGGCGGCGTCGGCCGCCGTGAACGCGAGCCGGTCGCCGCCCCATCGGAGCCACCGGAGGTTGTCCAGGGATCCGCTCGTGACCTCCGCCGAGGCGCGCACGCCCGGGAGACGGTCGCCGATGAGCCGGGCGAGCCGGCGTCCGTACTGGTAGTAGACCCCGTCCGCGAGCCCGGTCGCGATCGGCAGGGTCCCCTTCCGGTAGTCGTTCGCGGAGGCGGTCAGGGCGCAGCCGCCGACCGCCGTGGCGGCCAGTCCCAGGGCCGCCAGTAGGGCGGTCCTCCGGTCCGGCATGCTCGTCCGGCTCGGGTAGCCGAACGGTCGCGCACGGTAGGGCATGCGTCATGATCTCACTCGCCGGTTCCGTGTGGTAACGGTTGGCGCATCGTGATCCAAGCGATGCGGGCCGGCGGGAATGGTGGGGCCGGGCACTCGCGTGCGGCAGGTGAGCCTGGCAAGCTTGATCGCGTGGGTATGCCAGGGAACACGGATCGTGAGGAGTTCCGTGTCAAGGCGGGCTGGCAGCGCGTCGCGCCCGGCGCCTGGGGCGGGCATCGTACGATCGGCGCCGCCGTGCGGGCCGCGGCCGACGGCGCGGTGGTCTCCGTCCAGCCCGGCGTCTACAACGAGGCGCTGATCGTCGACCGGAACGTCACGATCGTCGCCGCCAAGGGAGCGGGCACGGTGCGCGTCGTCTCGCCGCACGGGCCCGCGCTGAGCCTGCACGGCTGCTCGGCGACCGTGCGCGACCTGACGCTGGAGGCGGCCGGGTCGGCGGACGTGGCCGTGCTCGGCCGCGACGGAGCGCCGGTCCTCGAACGCTGTGAGATCAGCGGTGGCGGCATCACCTTCACCGACGCCACCTTCACGCTGCGCGGCTGCGGCGTGCGCGACGCCGGGCAGGCGGGCGTGCGGGTGACGGGCACCAGCAAGGGGATCATCGCGGACTGCACCGTACGGTCCGTGGCCGGCGCGGGCGTGCGGCTCGACGGCTCCGTCCAGGTCGAGTGCGTCCGCACCGTCGTCGACCGGGCGCGCGGTCCCGGCCTGCAGCTGAGCGGCGCCGCCCACGGCATCTTCACCGACTGCCAGATCGGCGGGTCGGGGGACGCGGCGCTGGTCATCAGCGCGGCGGCGTACGCCTCCCTCCGTGGGTGCGAGCTGCACGACTCCGCGGCGCAGGGCGTGCGCCTGGAGGACTCCGCGGGGGCGGCGGAGCAGGCGCCGGCCGCGGCGCACCGGGGGGACGAGGCCGAGGGCGCCTCCGCAGGGCTGGAGGACCGCCGGGTCCGGCTCGAGGGCTGCGAGATCGTGCGCACCAAGGCGGAGGGCGTGCTCGTCCGCGGTGAGGCCGCCGCCCGCCTGAAGGACTGCCAGGTCCGCGAGACGGACGCCGTGGCGATCGTCGCGACGGGGTCGTGCCGGCTGGACCTGGAGGACGTGCGGGCGGTCGACGTCTCCGGAACGGCGCTGGTCGTCACCGGCGCGGCCGCCGTGCGCGCCCGCCGGTCGGTGTTCGCCCGGTCGGGGGCCAACGGGGTGCACTGCAAGGGCGACGCGGTCGTCTCGCTGCGGGAGTGCGAGATCGCCAGGACGGCGTTCACCGCCGTCCACCTGGGCGGCGGCGCGCGGGCCACGCTGCAGGACTGTCACGTCCGCGAGACGCCCGAGCACGGCGTCCGGGTCGACGAGCGCGCCGACCTGTTCGCCGAGCGGACCCGGATCGAACGCGCCCGGCTGGCCGGGGTGTCGGTCGAGGGGGCCGACGCCGTGCTGCGCGAGTGCCGGATCAGCGACGTCGAGATGGGCGCCCAGATCACCACCCGGCACCGGCCTCTCCTGGACGACTGCGAGGTCTCCGACGTGGCGCGTACCGGGATCGAGGTCGGGCCCGACACGGGCGTGCTGATTCGCGGCGGCAAGGTCTCGGGGACCGGCTCGGCCGGGATCTTCCTCGACGAGGGCAGCGATGCCTGGATCGAGGACGCCGAGATCTGCGACACCGAGGGCAGCGCGCTGGTGATCTGGACGGGCGCGCGCCCGCGCGTCCGGTCGGTGACGATCGCCCGGTCCGGGAAGAACGGCGTGTACCTCAACGAGGGCGCCGCCGGGGTGCTCGAGGACTGCGACATCTCCGAGACGGGCTTTCCCGCGCTGTACGTCGGCCCGCACGCCACGCCGACCGTGCGCCGCTGCCTGGTTCACGACACCAAGGAGGACCTCACCGTCGCGGACGGCGCCGAGCCGGTCTTCCAGGACTGCCGGACCGGCAACGTCGCGACCAGCGCCATTCCGTCCGCCGAGCGCAGCCGGCCCGCCGTGCTGCGGCCCGGGGCGTCACCCGCCGGCGCCGCTCGTGGCGCCTTCGCCGAGGGCGACGGCAAGGAGGACCTGGCCGACCTGCTCGCCGAGCTCGACCGGCTGGTCGGCCTGAGCCGCGTCAAGCAGGAGGTCGCCTCGCTGGCCAAGCTGATGCAGATGGTCAAGCGCCGGGAGGAGGTGGGGCTCTCGCCGCCGCCGCTGTCGCGGCACCTGGTCTTCGCGGGCAACCCCGGTACCGGCAAGACCACGGTCGCCCGGCTCTACGGGCGGATCCTCGCCGCGCTCGGGCTGCTGTCCAGCGGTCACCTGGTCGAGACCGACCGCGGTGACCTGGTCGGCGAGTACGTCGGCCACACCGCGCCGAAGACGCAGGCGGTCTTCAAGCGGGCGCTGGGCGGCGTGCTGTTCGTCGACGAGGCGTACGCCCTGGTGCCGTACGGGCAGAGCAACGACTTCGGGCAGGAGGCCGTCGCCACGCTGGTCAAGCTGATGGAGGACCACCGCGACGAGGTCGTGGTGATCGCCGCCGGCTATCCCGGCGACATGGAGCGGTTCATCGACTCGAACCCGGGGCTGGCGTCGCGGTTCACCCGCACGCTGACCTTCGAGGACTACTCCTCCGACGAGCTCGTCCGGATCGTGCAGCACCAGGCCCGGCAGCACGACTACCACCTGCCGGACGAGACCCTCGCCCGGCTGCTGGAGTTCTTCGAGCGCTACCCGCGCGGGGCGCGGTTCGGCAACGGCCGCGCGGCCCGGCAGGTGTTCCAGCGGATCACCGAGCACCACGCGCAGCGGGTCGCCGAGCTGCGCACGCCGATGAAGGAGGACCTGACGATCGTACGGCCGGAAGATCTCCCGGATGCGCCGCTTTGAGGCGTTGCCGCGTAGTTCAGCGGTAGGCGTCGGTTTCTGGGATCATTCGACCCGTGGTGGTCGGTGAGGGGGCGAAGGTGCAGTCTGGTGCGAGGTCATCCGGCTTCGACCCGACCATGCCCAACGAGGCCCGGATAATGGATTACATGCTCGGCGGCAAGGACAATTTCGCCGCCGACCGGGCGGCCGCCGAACGTGCCCTCACTCTGGCGCCCGAACTGCCGATGATGGCACGGGAGTCCCGGGGCTTTCTGAAGCGCGCGGTGCGCTTCATGGCGGAGGCCGGAATCCGGCAGTTCGTCGACGTCGGCTGCGGGCTGCCGACCCGGGGAAGCGTGCACGAGGCCGCGCGCGCCACGGCTCCCGACGCGCGGGTCGTGTACGTAGACCACGACCCGCTCGTCGTCAACCACGCTCAGGCGCTGCTCCCCGACTCCTCCCGTACCGCCGTCATCCGCGCCGACATGCGCGACCCCGACGACCTGCTCGCCCATCCGCGGCTGACGGAGCTGGTCGACCTGACGCGGCCGGTCGGGATCCTGCTCATCGGCGTGCTCACCGTCATCCCGGAGGACGATGTCGCGCTGCGCGTGGTCGAGGGGTTCCGCCGGGCGATCGCCTCCGGCAGTCACATGGCCATCACCCACCCCATCTCCGACACCCGGCCCGAGGTCACCGAGAAGCTCGCCGCGCTCTACCAGGACGAACTGATCGTCCGCGGCAGCCGGCGGCGCAACGTCCGCACCCTGGCGGAGGTCGAGCCCTACTTCGAGGGACTTCAGATCGCCGAGCCCGGTATCGTCAAGGTCCCGGCCTGGCGTCCGGACTCCGGCGTACCCGCCGTCGACCCTGAGACCTTCTGGGCGATCGCGGGCGTGGGGCGCAAGCCCTGATCGGCGCGTCGTCCCGGCACCCACCCACCTCGAGCGTTCCGGCCCCCTCCGGCCGTGCCCTCCCGCGCGCCCGTCCCATCGGTCCCGCCCATGGGGAACGCTCCAACCTGGGGTGCGGTCGAACGGCGCCGATCGGGACGGTGTAGGCGTAGAGGTGAGCTTTGGGAAGGACCAGTCAATGATGACCCCGAACGAGTCCGACGGCGTAACGGAAGGCACGGCCGCCGCCCCGACCGGCGGTACGGACGCCTGCGCGGCCGAAGGCACGGACGCCCGTGCGGCCGAAGGCACGGAAGCCCGCGCGGCCGAAGGCCTGGGCGATGGCGTGGCCGAAGGTGCGGAAGACGGCGTGACCAGCTTCGCGGATCTGCGGCTCCGGCCGGAGTTGCTGAACGCGCTGACCGGGCTGGGCTACGAGGAGCCCACGCCCATCCAGCGGGAGGCGATCCCGCCGCTGATCGATGGCAGCGACCTCGTCGGCCAGGCCGCGACGGGGACGGGCAAGACCGCCGCGTTCGCGCTGCCGATTTTGCAGCGGACGTCCGCCGAGGACCGCCGGGGCGGCGGACCGGTCGCCCTCGTCCTCGTGCCGACCCGGGAGCTGGCCGTCCAGGTCTCCCAGGCGTTCCACCGGTACGGCCGGGAGATGGGCGTGCGGGCGCTGCCGATCTACGGCGGCCAGCCGATCGGATGGCAGATCAAGTCGATCGAGCGCGGGGTCGACGTCGTGGTGGCCACGCCGGGCCGGGCCCTCGACCACATCGGCCGCGGCACCCTGAAGCTGGACACCGTCCGCGCCGTCGTGCTCGACGAGGCCGACGAGATGCTCGACATGGGCTTCGCCGAGGACATCGAGGCGATCCTCCAGGAGACGCCGGAAGAACGCCAGACCGTGCTGTTCTCGGCGACGCTGCCACCGCGCATCGAGAACATCACCGGGCGCTACCTGCGTGAGCCCGTCCGGATCCAGATGGGCCGCGAGGCCCCCGCCCCGGGCGAGGCGCCGAAGGTGCGGCAGGACGCGTACGTCGTCGGCCGGGCCCACAAGCCGGCGGCGCTCGGCCGGCTCCTCGACGTCGAGTCGCCCACCGCCGCGATCGTCTTCTGCCGTACGCGCGAGGAGGTCGACCAGCTCACCGAGAGCCTGAACGGCTCCGGCTACCGCGCCGAGGCGCTGCACGGCGGAATGAGCCAGGAGCAGCGGGACCGGGTCATGGGCCGGCTGCGCAACGGGACCGCTGAGCTGCTCATCGCCACCGACGTGGCCGCGCGCGGGCTCGACATCGAGCTGCTCACCCACGTCGTCAACTACAACGTGCCCTCCGCGCCCGAGACGTACGTGCACCGCATCGGCCGGGTCGGCCGCGCGGGCCGCGAGGGCGTCGCGATCACCCTCGCCGAGCCGCGCGAGCACCGGATGCTCAAGGCGATCGAACGCCAGACGAAGCAGCGGATCGCCGTGCAGAAGGTCCCCACCGTCGCCGACCTGCGGGCCCGGCGCATGGAGCTGACCCGCGCGGCGCTGCAGGAGAGCCTGCTCGAGGACGACCTGCAGCAGTTCCTCGCCGTCGTCGAGCCGCTCGCCGAGGAGTTCGACGTCATGGAGGTCGCCCTCGCCGCGGTCAAGCTCGCCTACGACTCCAGTGGGGCGACGGTCGACGAGGAGGAGATCCCGGAGGTCACCTACAAGCCCGGCCGGGACGGTCGCGACCGGCGGGACGGCCGCGATCGCCGGGACGGCGGCCGCCGCGATCGCCGGGACCGCGGCCCCGCGGAGGGCATGACCCGGTTGTTCGTCGGCGCCGGCCGCAGCGCGGGCATCCGGCCGCAGGACCTGGTCGGCGCGATCGCCGGCGAGTCCCGCCTGGCCGGACGCGACATCGGCACGATCGAGATCGCCGACCGGTTCTCCCTGGTCGAGATCCCCGAGGGTGCGGCCGACGACGTGATCAAGGCCCTCCGCAGGACCACGATCAAGGGCCGTAAGCCGACCGTCCGCCGCGAGCGCGACGCCGGCTCGCGCCGTCCCCGCTGAGGACGGCGTCAGCGCGGGCCGGGCGCGGACTTCTGGGGAGCGCCGAGTGACGGGTCGAAGGTCGCGGCGGCGATCTTCATGACGTAGGGCTGCTCCGAGCCGTCCTTGTTGCCCGTCGGGTTGATCGAGTAGACGAGGACGCGGCGGAGGTCGCGGGTGGCGAACACGCCGCTGGTGTAGCCGGGGCGGGAGCCGGTCTTGCCCCAGCCGGTCAGGCCGTTCGGCAGCGTCGTCCGCATCAGGCCCGCGCTGTAACAGGCACGGCCGGCGCCCGGCCCGATGTTGCAGTTGTTCTGGTCGGCGTACTCCACGTCCGGCACGGTGAACATCGCGCCGAGCACGGACCGGGGCACCAAACGGCCCTGGAAGATGGCGCGGATGAAGCGGGTGAGGTCGTCCGCGCTGGAGATCACTCCGCCCTCGGCCCACGGGTAGGGGCTCTGTTCGGACACGTCGTGCAGCACGGTGGTGCCGTTCGTGGTCACCGCGACGTAGCCGTGGGAGTGCGGGCCGGGCAGGCGCGGGTCCCGCCGGTCCAGGACGTACGTGGCGTTCAGGTGCAGCGGCCGCAGGATCCGCCGCTGCACCTCCTGGGCGTAGGACCGGCCGGTCACCTTCTCGATGAGCAGTCCGGCGACGAAGTAGTTGATCCCGTTGTAGCGCTGCCGGGTGCCGGGCGGGAAGTCCATCGGGTACCGCATCCCGTCGGCGACGATCTCCTGGGGCGTCCAGCTGTCGAAGCGGTGGTCCACGAACCACTGGTTCGGGTCGCCCTGCGACTCGCCGAGGCCGCCGCCGGTCGGCAGTCCGCTGGTGTGGTCGAGGAGCTGCCGGACGGTGACCTTCGGGTACGCGGCGGGTAGCAGGCCCGGCAGGTAGTGCTGGACGGACTGGTCGAGGTCGACCTTGTGCTCGGCGGCGAGCTGAAGGACGATCACGGCGGTGAACACCTTGGAGATGCTGCCGGCCCGGAACCGGCCGTTCGCGGGAACGGGCGTCCCGGTCCGGACGTCCCCGACGCCGGAGGTGCCGCTCCACTGACCGGCGGGCCCGGTGACCTTCACCATCGCGCCCGTCACCGTCGCGTTCGGCAGCCCGGCGATCGCGGCGCGCAGCGCCGTGGGGTCCAGCGGCGGCAGCGTGCCCGTGGCCGGGGGAGCGGCCGAGGCGGTCGCGGCGCCGCCCGCCATGGAGGCGGCCAGCACGGCCCCGACGAGCACCAGTGATCTTCGTGTGCGTGCGTTGTTCATGGGCTCGATTCAACCGACGGGCCGACGCGACGCCCATGGTGCGGTCTTCCGTCTCCGGGGTAACGCTGAATACACCCTTCCCCTGGAGCGGGCACCAGGACGAGCCTTCGGACCAGCCCACGTCTTCGTGGAGGTTCGCGGTCGGGGGACGCGGACACCTCCTACCGAGCGGATCACGCGCCATGTCGCCCGTGGTCGAGCGCTACGGTGGCCGCGGCGGCCACGACGGCCGTTGCGGCTGAGGGTGAGGAACAGATGGCAGCACCGATCTTCGCGGTCGATCTGTCGGTCAGTCCCGATCGGAAGATGTTCGGGATCGCCGACAGCGCCGTGGGAAGCGATGTGTCCACGCCGGTCCCGTCGAGCGCCGGGGGCTGGCTCGGAATCGGAGACTCGGAGGTTCTCGTCGGAACGGGGCAGGACATCGTCGAAGTCGCCGTCCGGATGGAGTCCTGGGCCGCTGAGCCGCCTGATGATCTGGACCCGGCCGAGTCGAGCGGGAGCGCTCGGCTTCGTATGCCCAGCGGGCGGATCAGCGTGAACGAGATCACCGGCGGCTGGCAGAGCGATGTCCTCGAGTTGCCTGAGCCCGGCACGTATCGAGTCCGCGTCGACGCTTATGGTCGCGCCCGCACGGAGCAGGCGGTCGCGGAGCTGTTCGCGCGATTCGAGGACGTCTCCGACCCTGCCTTCGAGGCGGCGTGCGAGGAACTGGAGGGGCGAGAACGATACGTGATCCGGATCTGGCCGGACCGGGGAGCCTGAACCAGGCGGTGCGCCGGCTCGGAGCCGCGGGCGGCCGGGACGGCCGTGGTGCCGCCCCTACGTCGAAGGCCGCTCATGCGATCCCGGCGTTCACCGCGACACATGCCGTCGAGCGAGGTCAGCCGCGGGTCACGCCTGGGCGTACGGCGGCCAGCCCGTCGGCGGCGGCGCGCAGCGCGTCGAGCACCGCGCGCACCGACGGCCGTACGTCGCCGTCCCGGCGGGTCCAGACGATCACGCGGCGTCGTACGTCGGCGTCGGCCAGGTCGCGCACCGCGATCCCGGACTGGTCGGTGAACCGGACCAGCTCGGGGAGCAGCACGACCGCCTGGCCGTGCGCGGCGAGCGCGAGGGTCACGAGGAGGTCGTTGGAGCGGTACCGGATCTCGGGCCGGAAATCGCCGTGCTCCACGCAGATCCGCTCGATGAGCTCCGCGTGCGCGGTCCCCGGGTACCCGGACGCCCAGACCTCACCCGCCAGGTCGGCCACCCGCACCGCCGACTCCGAGGCGGCCAGGCGGTGCCGGGCCGGCAGGATCAGCCGGATCGGCTCGGTGAGCAGCAGCTCGTCGGCCAGCCCGGCCGTACGCGGGCGCCGGACGGCGTCGTACTGGTTGCTGATCACCAGATCGACCTCCTGCAGGACGAGGGCCTGCAGGGCGCGCTCGAACTCGTCGTCGAGCACCTCGACGACGAGGTCCGGGTAGCGGCTGGACAGGGCGTCCAGCGCGGGCGCGACCACGTTGAGCAGCGCGGTCTGGAAGGCGACGACCCGGACGGTCCCGGCCACGACCCCGGACGCGGCCCGCGCGGCCTCCTCGGCCTGCCGCGCCTGGGAGAGCAGGCCGTCGGCGGCGCGGGCCAGGGTCTCCCCGGCCTCGGTCAGCCGCAGGCGGCGTCCCACCCGTTCGGTGAGCCGCACCCCGACGTCCTTCTGGAGTTGGGCGAGCTGCTGGGAGACCGCGGAGGGGCTGTAGCCGAGCGCGTCGGCGACCGCGCCGACCGTGCCACGCAGCTGAAGCTCGCGAAGCACCCGCAACCGGGTCAAGTCGATCATTCAGGAGAGCTTACAGATTCCATGCAGTAATGCTCGCTGGACCTTCATAGTTGCGGAGCCGACAATGTAAGTACCAACAGCGAAGAAGACTGATGACGGAGGAGAACCCCCATGTGGATCGTGTTCGCGATGTTCATCGCCCTGGCCGTGCTCGGCCCCCTCGTGGGCGCGGACAGCCGCGACGGCCTCGACTGGGCCCGGAACAACTTCTGGATGCGGCGCCGCCCGGCCCTCAAGGCGGTCGCCGTTCGCACCCCGGAGCCCACGAGCCACCCGCGCGTTCGCGAGCACCGCACCGTCCCCGCCGCCCGCTGACGCCGGCCCCCTGATCGTCGGCGCCCGCCGCGCCCTCCGCGCGGCGAAGACGCGCCCGCTACGCCGAGGGTCTCCGTCGCTCTGACGACGAAAACCCTCGGCACTGACCCGGGAGGTCTTCAGCGCTGGGCCGGGGCGGTGAAGTCCAGGTGGGTGCCTCCGTCCGATCGGACGGTGACGGGGTCGCCGTCGGTGAACATGGTCGCGTTCCGGTACCGGAACGCGCCGCCGTCGTCGGGGACGACGCGCAGCTTGACCTGCCGGCCGACGAGCGGCGAGGCCGAGTAGGAGCCGTCGGCGACCCGATACCGGCCGAGGTGGTCACCGGTCCGCGCGTTGAAGGCCGTGAGCCGGCCGTACATCGGTCTTCCGCCGTCGAGGAGGACCGCGCCGGACTCGCGGCCAGAGGGCGTTTCGTCAGGTCGTCCCCGTCCGGCGCGTGTCGTGCGTGGCCGGAAACGGACATCGCCCGCCGCGGGGGGTCGAAGCGTTCGCGGCAACCGTCCTGGGCCCGCGTTCGTCCTGCTTCCAGACGGCCTCTCCGGTCGGTGATCGCCGGATTCCGAGCGCACGGCTCGGGGTATGGGCCAGACGCGTCTCCGTACGCGAACAGCCGCGATCGAGGGCGGGGGTCGGTGATGCCGGAGGATCGGACCACGACGTGTGCGATCTCGGGCGGCGGCCCCGCCGGGATCATGCTCGGCCTGCTCCTGGCCCGCGCCGGGGTGCGGACCACGGTGCTGGAGAAGCACGGCGACTTCCTTCGCGACTTCCGCGGCGACACGGTCCACCCGTCCACGCTGCGAGTGATCGACGAGCTCGGACTGCTGGACGAGTTGGAGGGCCTTCCGCACCGGAAACTGACGACGCTGCGGATCGGGACGGACACCCGGCCGCTGATCGACGCGGACCTCACGCGGTTCACCCGGTGGCGGTACCGCCACATCGCGATGATCCCGCAGTGGGACTTCCTGACCCTGCTGGCCGAGCACGCGCAGCGGTACCCGACCTTCCGGCTGCGCATGGAGGCCGAGGTCCTCGGCCCGCTCGAACAGGACGGCGGGGTGCGCGGACTGCGCTACCGGGACGCCTCCGGCGAACACGAGCTACGGGCGGTGCTCACCGTGGCCGCGGACGGCCGCCGGTCCGATCTGCGCGGCGCCGCCGGCATGGTCCCCACCGAACTCGGCGCGCCGATGGACGTCCTGTGGCTGCGGGTCTCCCGGCGACCGGGCGACCCGACGGGCCTCGGCGGCCACATCGGCCGGGGCCAGATGGCCGCGACGATCGACCGCGGGGATTACTGGCAGATCGCCTTCCTCATCCCCAAAGGGTCGTACGGGCGGGTCCGCGCCCAAGGGCTCGAGGCGCTGCGGAACCGGCTGGCCGCGCTGGTTCCGTTCCTGGCCGACCGGGTGGGGGAGGTCGACGACTGGGACAAGGTCGCCTTCCTCGAAGTCGGCCTGGACCGGCTCTCGCGCTGGGACCGGCCGGGCCTGCTCGCCATCGGTGACGCCGCCCACACGATGTCGCCGATCGGCGGCGTCGGCATCAACCTCGCCGTCCAGGACGCGGTCGCGACCGCCAACCTGCTGGCCGACCCGCTGTACCGCGCGCAGGCCGACCCGGCGCGGTTCGACCGCACGCTCAACCCCGGCCTGGTGCGTCGCGTCCAGCGCCGCCGGTCCGTTCCCACGATCGGCACGCAGACCGTGCAGCGGATCATCCAGCGGCGCGTCGTCGACCAGGCCCTGGGCGACGGGGAACCGCGCCTGCCCGCGATCCTCGAGACTCCGAACGGCAGGCGGCTGCTGTCTCAGGTGATGGCCCGGATCATGGTCTACGGTCTGCTGCCGGAGCACGTCCGCACCCCTGAGCGGCGGCCGGGGAGACCGGTCGACGGCACCGCTCTCCGGCGCTAGGGGGAGCCCTGCGATTGGCCTCTGACCAGGGGGTAAGCAGGGAGGGTGCGACGGTTGAGGGCTGACGGTCCGGTCCGCTCACGGTCGTGGTGGCGGGGCCACGCACCGCTGCTGCCGGCGTTCGCGCTGATCCTGGTGATCGGAGTGGCCGACGTCCTCAACGGACCTCTGGTCCACCTGGGCCCGCTGTTCAGCGTGGCGACGGCGACGACGGCCTGCTTCGCCGGCCCGGGTGAGGTCGCGATCATCGGCACGGTGGCGATCACGTCGTACGTGGTCGTGGGCGTCTCGGAGACATGGCGCGGGGTCGCGGAGTACGAGATGCAGCTGTCCTGCCTGGTCATGATCACGGGCGTGATGATGTTCGTGTCCGCGCTGCGGCAGCGGAACCGGCGAGAGCTGACGATCGTGCGCTCGGTCGCCGAGACGGCCCAGCGGGTGCTGATGCGCCCCCTGCCCGTACGGGTCGGTCCGTTGCGCATCGCGTCGCTGTACCTGACCGCCGAGCAGGAGTCGAGGATCGGCGGCGACCTCTTCGGGGCGGCGCGCATCGTCGGGGGAACCCGGTTGATCATCGGGGACGTCCGGGGCAAGGGCCTGGCAGCCGTCGACACCGCCGCCCTGGTGGTCGGGGCGTTCTGGGCGGCCGCCCACCAGCGGCCGTCGCTCTGCGAGCTGCTCACCTTCCTGGACGGCGCCGCCGCCGTCGAGTCGACCTCGCGTGATGACCCCGGCCGGGCGGAACGGTTCGTCACCGCCGCCGTGCTGGACATCCCCGACGAGGCGCCGTGCGTGCACGTCGTGAACCGCGGGCATCCGCCGCCCCTGCTCCTGACCCGGGGAAAGATCACGGAACTGGCCGCCGGCCGGCCCGCGCCGCCGCTCGGCCTGGGGGACCTGGCCCCGATCGAGGCGGAGGTCGACACCTTCCCTTTCGGCCCCGGCGACGTCCTGTTCCTCTACACCGACGGCGTGATCGAGGCCCGCGACGCCGGCGGCGAGTTCTACCCGCTCCAGGAGCGGCTGCGGCGCTGGCGCGAGGACGATCCCGAACGGCTCGTCGAGCGCCTGCACGAGGACCTGTGCGCGTACACCGACGAACGCCTGGACGACGACGTCGCCATCATCGCGGTCAGGCGGGCACCCGCGTAGGCGACCAGCGCCGCACCCGTCGGATCACGGCTTACGTCCTGCGCCGGACCACGAGCGCCCGCCGGCAGCGCCGCCCGGACGGGGCGTCCGTCCCGGTGTCGGCGCCTACCAGGGGGTACGCAGGAATGGTGCGACGGTTCAGGAAAGGCCGTTCGGTCCGTCCGCGGACATGGTGGCAGGGCCATGCGCTGGTGCTGCTGCCGCTGACGCTGGTCGCGCTGATCATGGTGGCCGACATCGCGAGCGGACCGCAGATCCGCCTGGGCCCGTTGCTCATCGTGGCGCCGGCGCTCACGGCGTCCTTCGCCGGTCCGGTGGAGGTCGCGCTGATCGGAGTGGTGGCCATCGGCGCCGAGCTGATCATCGGAACGATCGATCGCTGGCGCGGAATCCTGGAGTACGAGAGCCACCTGTTCTCGCTCGTCTTCGTCTCGGTCCTGATCGTGTTCTTCTCCGCCGCCCGGCAGCGACATCAGCGGGAGCTGGCGATCGTGCGCTCGGTCGCCGAGACGGCCCAGCGGGCGCTGATGCGCCCCCTGCCCGAGCGGGTCGGTCCGCTGCGCATCGCGTCGCTGTACCTGACCGCCGAGCAGGAGGCCAGGATCGGTGGCGACCTCTTCGGGGCGGCGCGCATCGTCGGGGGCACCCGATTGATCATCGGTGACGTCCGGGGCAAGGGCCTGACCGCCGTCGACACCGCCGCCCTGGTCATCGGGGCGTTCTGCGCGGCCGCCCACCAACGGTCGCCCCTCCGTGATCTGCTCACCTTCCTGGACGGCGCCGCGTCCGTCGAGCTCACCGCGCTGCGCGACGGCGAGCAGTGGTCGGGGGAGAACTTCGTGACCGCCGCTGTGCTGGACATCCCCGACGAGGAGCCGTGCGTGCACGTCGTGAACCGCGGGCATCCGCCGCCCCTGCTGCTGGCGGGCGGTCAGGTCAGGGAGCTCGGGGCGACCAGCCCCGCTCCGCCGCTCGGCCTGGGAGAGCTGGCCGTGGCCGACGCCCACGTCGACACGTTCCCCTTCCGGCGCGGCGACCTGCTGTTCCTGTACACCGACGGTGTGATCGAGAGCCGCGACGCAGGTGGCGCGTTCTACCCCCTCCGGGAGCGCCTGCTCGCGTGGGAGGAGGACGATCCGGTGCGGCTCGTCGAGCGCCTGCACGAGGACCTGTGCGCGTACGCGGGGGACAGCCTGGATGACGACGTCGCCGTGATCGCCGTCAAGCGGATGCTCGGATAGGGGTTGGCGGCACCGGAGTCCGTCATTAAGGTAACGACATATGAGCAATCGTTCAGATGATCAGGTGGTCGTCGGTCTCGAGTCGTGCGCGGTACGCGTGGTCGACCCCGGCCGCGTCGCGACCGTGTGCGCGTCGATGCCGCCGGCGAACAACGTCGCCGAGGTCGCCGACGTGTTCGGGCTGCTCGCCGATCCGGGCCGGCTGAAGGTCCTGGTCGCGCTGCTGGAGGGCGAGATGTGCGTCTGCGACCTGGCCGCGGTCGCCGGCGCCAGCGAGTCGGCCGTCTCCCACCACCTGCGGTTGCTCCGCGCCCACCGGGTCGTCCAGGCGCGCCGGTCCGGGCGGATGGCGTACTACCGGCTCGCCGACGCGCACGTGCGCATGCTGCTGGACGTCGCGCTCACCCACATCGGCCACGCCCCGGCCGCCGCCCACCCCGAACGCCAGGAGAGCCAGGGAGACGTGACATGAGGGCCCACGACGCGCACCCCGACGGTCACGACCACTCCCGGCCCGCCGACGGCCACGCGGGCCACCACACCCACGGCGTCAGCGAGAACGCCGACTCGCGCCTGCTGAGCGGGGCGCTCGGCCTGATCGTCGCGTTCATGGCCGGGGAGGTCGCCGTCGGTGTGGTGGCGGGCTCCCTGGCACTGATCTCCGACGCGGCGCACATGCTGACCGACGCCGCGTCCATCGTCCTGGCGCTGGTGGCGATGCGGCTGGCGGCCAAGCCGCCACGGGGCGGTTACACGTACGGCCTGAAGCGCGCCGAGATCCTGTCCGCGCAGGCCAACGGGCTCTCCCTGCTGCTGTTGTCGGCGTGGCTCACCTATGAGGCGATCCGGCGGCTGATCAGCCCGCCGCAGGTGACCGGCGGCCTCGTGCTGGCCACCGCGCTGGTCGGCATCGTCGTCAACGTCGGCGCCACCTGGCTGATCTCCCGGGCCGACCGCACCAGCCTCAACGTCGAGGGCGCCTTCCGGCACATCCTCACCGACGCGTACGCCTTCATCGCCACGGCGGTCGCCGGCCTGGTCATGATGGTGACCGGGTTCGCCCGCGCGGACGCGATCGCCTCGCTCGTCGTGGTGGTGCTGATGGTCAAGGCGGGGCTGGGGCTGGTGCGCGAGTCGGGACGGATCTTCCTCGAGGCGGCCCCCGCCGGCGTCTCCCCGGAGCAGGTCGGCAGGGCCCTCGCCGCGCGTCCCTACGTCACCGAGGTGCACGACCTGCACATCTGGCAGATCACGGCGGGGATGACCGCGGCGTCCGCGCACGTCCTCGTCGCCCCGGGGGAGGACTGCCACGCGGTACGCGCCGATCTCGAGGCGGTGCTGGCGGAGTCGTACGGGATCACCCACACGACGCTTCAGGTCGACCACAACCCCGATCCGCTGCTGTCGATCGGCCCGCGGCCGGAGGAGCACTGCGGCGACTCCCACGGCCCGGTCCACCGGCCCGGCCCCGACCACATCTCTTAGTCGGATCTCGTCAGAACTTCGCGGAGCGTGTCGGATTCGCGCAGTCGGCGGCCGGCGAGCGGATCTTTTTCCGCACGGCGACCACGATGGGGTCATGAACCTTGATCACCAGGCACCGGCGGAGCGCGCCGCCGTCCTGATCGTGGGCGGCAGTGTCGTGGGGGCCTCGGCCGCGCTGTTCCTCGCGGCCCGCGGCATCGTCCCCGTCCTCGTCGAGAAGCACGTCGCGGTGTCGACCAGGCTGCGAGCCAAGCTGTTCTACCCGCGCACCATGGAGGCGTACCGCTCCGTCGGAGCCGACCAGGAGATCTACGCCGTCCAGCACGGTCTCCCACCGGCGGATCACGCCGCGGTGGTCACCTCCCTCGCCGGGCCGGAGCTGCGGCGCTGGCGTCTGCCGGCCGCGGAGGACTTCAGCGACGTCTCCCCGTGTCCCAGCGCCTTTGTCAAGCAGTCCGACCTGGAGGAGGTCGTCCGCGAGCACGCCCGCGCCGCCGGCGCCGACCTGCGTTTCGGTCATCGGTTCCTCGGTCTGCGCCAGCACGACGACCACGTTGTCGCGCGCGTCCTGGACGCCGAGGGCGGGTCGTACACCGTAGAGGCCGACTACCTGCTGGCCGCGGACGGGAACGGCAGCGCCATCCGCCAGGAGCTCGGCATCGGCCGCAGCGGCAGCGAGGCGGTCTCCCACGTCATGGAGATCGGCTTCACGGCCGACCTACGCCAGGTCCTCGACGGCCGCCGGCTCGCCCTGGCCTGGACCGACTCGCCCGAGCGGGCCTTCATCTCCTGGAACACGGCTCACGACCGCGGGACGATCTCGGTGCCCTACGATCCCGCGATCACCGAGCCGGCGACCGCGTTCGGCACCGAGCGGTGCCGTGACATCGTCTCGCGCGCGCTCGGGCTGCCCGCGGCGAGCTTCACGACCACGGGCGCCCGGCCGTGGCACATGGGCGCCTGGGTGGCCGACTCCTACCGCGCGCACCGGGTCTTCCTGCTCGGAGACGCCGCGCACGTCACCCCGCCGACCGGGGGATTCGGGGCCAACGCCGGGATTCAGGACGCCTGGAATCTCACCGCCAAACTGGTCTCCGTCCTGCGCGGTGACGCCGATCCGCGCCTGCTGGACGACTACGACCCCGAGCGCCGAGCCGTGGGTGCCCTGACCGTGGAACAGGCACTGCTCCGTGTCCGTGACCGAGCGACGGCGCCGGCCGCGAGCGGTCCGCCGCTCAGCGAGGCCGCCGTGGCGGTCGGCTACCGCTACCGCGTGCCCGGTGACGACCGGGACGCCGCCCTGCCGGAGGCCGACGAGCCGGCCCGCTGGCATGGCGAGCCCGGCACCCGGCTGCCGCACGTGCCCCTCACCGGCCGAGACGACGGCCTGTCCACGCTGGACCTCGTCCGCGACGGCCGCCACCTGCTGCTGGCCGGTCCCGAAGGACGTCCGTGGATGCGGGCCGCGCGCGAGCTGGATCCCGCAGGCGCCTTTCTGGACACGGCACTGCTGCCCCGCGAGGCGGGTACTGGAACGGCACGGCCGGCCGGAACCTGTGGCATCGGCGACCACGGCGCCCTGCTGGTTCGCCCCGATCACGTGATCGCCTGGCGCGCCGTCCAGGCCGCTCCGGACCCCGCCGCGGCCTTGGCGGAGGCCACGCGCCGGGCCCTCCGGCACCGGCACGTGCCGGCGTGATCGGGCACCGGCGGCGCTAGACAGGGAGGAGGTCGGACACGCTCTAGGCGTCATAGTCCAGGCCGACGCGCTCGGACAGGGGCGTCGACTGGCAGGTCAGCACGAACCCGGCGTCGACCTCCGCCTCCTCGAGGGCGAAGTTGCGCCGCATGTGGACCTTGCCGTCGGTGACCCTGGCCCGGCAGGTGCCGCAGACGCCGCCCTTGCAGGCGAACGGCAGGTCGGGCCGGACCCGCTGCATCGCGTCCAGCAGCGGAGTGTCACGCGGCACGGCGGCCGTCGTCGTGCGGCCGTCCAGGAGGATCGTCACCTCGCTGGTGGCCCCGTCGGGAGCGGCGTCCTCGTGGCGGACCGGCGCGGGCGGCACGTCGTCGACGAAGAACAGCTCCCGGTGCACCCGGCCCGCCGGGACGCCCGCCCGGTCGAGCACGGCCCGCAGGTCCTCGACCATGGCGTACGGCCCGCACAGCCACCAGTGCGCCACGTCCGCGAGCGGGGGGAGCAGCGCGCGCAGCGCGGTGAACTTGGCCGCGTCCAGCCGTCCGGTGAACAGCTCGGTCTCCAGCGGCTCGCGGGACAGGATGTGGACGAGTTCGAGGCGGTCGAGGTGGCGGTCCTTCAGGTCGGCCAGCTCGTCGGCGAACATCACGGTGTCCGCGCGCCGGTTCGCGTACAGCAGGGTCGCGGTGGCCGCGGGGTCGCGCAGGACGGTGGCGGCGATCGACAGGATGGGCGTGACGCCGGACCCCGCCGCGACGAAGACGTGGTGGCCCGCCGTGTCGTCGCCGGGAGTGAACCCGCCGGTGGGCGGCCCGACCTCGAGCTCGTCGCCGGGGCGGACCTCCCGTACGAGCCAGGAGGAGAACAGCCCGTCCGGGACCTCCCGGACCCCGATGCGAAGGGGCGCGCCCTCGGCCGCGCAGATGGAGTACGACCGTCGTTCCTGCCGGCCGCCGACCTCGCGGCGCAGCGTCAGCGACTGGCCGGCGCGGAAGGCGTACCCGTCGCCGAGCTCCGGCGGGACGTCGAACGTCACCGCCACCGCGTCGGCGCACAGCCGCTCCACCGAGGCGACCCGGAGGCGGTGGAACCCTCCGCGCGCCCGCGCGGGCGCCGGTGTGCTGACGGTCACCTAGATCTCCTTGACGTGCTCGAACGGTTCGAGACAGGCACGGCACCGGCGCAGCGCCCGGCAGGCGGTCGCGCCGAACGCCGAGGTCTCCTCGGTGTCCCCGGACCCGCAGCGCGGGCACCGGACGGTGCGCACGGTCGGACCGAGGCTGAGGGGAATCGGCCCCTCCGCGCGGCGCGGGGCGGCGCCGGGCGGCGCGATGCCGGCCTCGGCGAGCCTGCGGCGGCCCGCCGCGCTGATCCAGTCGGTGCTCCACGGCGGGTGCAGGACGGTGCGCACCTCGACCTCCTCGTGGCCCGCCGCCCGCAGCGCGCGGATCAGGTCGACGCGCATGGCGTCCATCGCGGGACAGCCGGAGTAGGTCGGGGTGATGGTCACGACGACCCGGCCGTCCTCCTCGGCGACGTCGCGCAGCACGCCGAGGTCGGCGAGCGTCAGCATGGGCAGCTCCGGGTCGGTGACCGTCTCGGCCACCGACCGCGCGTCCGTCGTCGCTGTCACCATGTCGCCTCCGGGTGCGCGCGGGCCACGCTCTGCAGCTCGGCGAGCAGCGGCGCGAGGGCCTCGGTGTGCGAACCCCGCCGTCCGCCCGGGGCCGGCGGCACGTCGGGGCGGCGCAGGGTCGCCGCCTTGAGGACCTGGTCGAGGACGGCGTCGAACTCCGCGCGCAGGGTGGCCGGGTCCACTCCGACGCCCGAGCCGGCCAGGCGCTCCTCGACCTCGTGCGGTGCGAAGAGCTCCTCGACCAGCGGCCAGACCCGGTCGAGCCCGGCCTGCGTCCGGCGGTGCGACTCGTCGGTGCCGTCGCCGAGCCGCACCGCCCACTGGGCGGCGTGGTCGCGGTGGTAGGCGACCTCCTTGACACCCTTGGCGGCGATCGCGGCGAGGACCGGGTCGCGGGAGGGGATCAGGCGCTGCAGCAGGGCGAGCCGCCAGGTGGCGAACACCAGCAGCCGGGCGACCAGGTCGCCGAAGTCGCCGCGCGGGAGCTCGACGAGTCGTACGTTGCCGAACTCCTCCGGATCCCGGAAGTAGGCGTAGTCGTCCTCGCCGCGGCCGGTGCCGTCGGCGTGGCCCGCGCGGGCGTAGAGCAGGCGCGTCTGGCCGAGCAGGTCGAGCCCGATGTTGGCCAGCGCGACCTCCTCCTCGAGGTCCGGCGCGTTCGTGCACCACTCCTGAAGCCGGTGCGACATGATCAGGGCGTCGTCGCCGAGCATCAGGCAGTAGGCGGCCAGGTCGGCGCGGTCGACGTCCGGCGGGACGGTGGTGTCGACCCCGGCCAGGGGGTCGGCGAAGCCGGTGCCGAACGCCCACCGGGCGTCGCCGTCCCCGGTCAGGGCCTCGTAGACGTTGTCGAAGGACATGGCGCTCCGATCACATGTGCGGCACGTCGTCGGGGATGTCGTAGAAGGTCGGGTGCCGATAGACCTTGTCCGCCGACGGCGCGAAGAACGGGTCCTTCTCGTCCGGGCTGGAGGCCGCGATGTGCGACGCCTTCACGACCCAGATGCTCACGCCCTCGTTGCGACGGGTGTACAGGTCCCGCGCGTTGCGCAGCGCCATCTCGTCGTCGGGCGCGTGCAGCGAGCCGACGTGCACGTGGTTCAGCCCGCGCTTCCCCCGCACGAACACCTCGTACAGATCGCTCATGAGCTCCTCCGTTTCGCGGCGTGGGCGGCGGCGGCCTCGCGCACCCACGCGCCGTCCTCGTGGGCGCGGCGGCGCCGGTCCAGCCGTTCGGCGTTGCACGGGCCGTCGCCGCGCAGCACCCGCTTGAACTCGTCCCAGTCGATCGGGCCGAAGTCGTGGTGGCCGCGCTCGAGGTTCCACGCCAGGTCGGGATCGGGGAGCGTGACGCCCAGCGCGTCGGCCTGCGGCACCGTCATGTCGACGAACCGCTGGCGCAGCTCGTCGTTGGTGTGCCGCTTGACCTTCCAGGCCATCGACTGCGCGGTGTTCGGCGAGTGCGCGTCGGGCGGGCCGAACATCATCAGGCTCGGCCACCACCAGCGGTCCACCGCGTCCTGCACCATGGCCCGCTGCGCGTCGGTGCCGCGCATCATCGTCATCAGCAGCTCGTAGCCCTGCCGCTGGTGGAACGACTCCTCCTTGCAGATGCGGATCATCGCCCGGGCGTACGGACCGTACGAGCTGCGGCACAGCGGCACCTGGTTGCAGATCGCGGCCCCGTCGACGAGCCAGCCGATCACCCCGACGTCGGCGTACGTCAGCGTCGGATAGTTGAAGATCGAGGAGTACTTCTGCCGCCGCTCGATCAGCCGGGTCGTCAGGTCGGCCCGGTCGACGCCCAGCGTCTCGGCGGCGGAGTAGAGGTACAGGCCGTGGCCCGCCTCGTCCTGCACCTTGGCGAGGAGGATCGCCTTGCGCCGCAGCGAGGGCGCGCGGGTGATCCAGTCGCCCTCCGGCTGCATGCCGATGATCTCCGAGTGCGCGTGCTGCGCGATCTGGCGGATCATCGTGGCGCGGTAGGCGTCCGGCATCCAGTCGCGCGGCTCGATCCGCTGGTCGCGCTCGATCGTGTGCTCGAAGTGCCGCTCCAGGCTCTCCTCGGCGACGGCCGTCATGACTTCTCCTTCGCGACGAGGGTCAGCACGTCGTACTTGGCCACCGACTCCCCGGTCTGGTTGGTCACGTCGGCGTCCCAGCGCACCTCGCCGTAGTCGGCGTTCGCGCGCGGGGTGATCTGCTTGGCGGTCAGAGTCACGGTCAGCTCGTCGCCGGGCTTCACCGGCGTGAGGAACCGGAGGTTCTCCAGGCCGTAGTTGGCCAGGACGGGCCCGGGCTCCGGGGAGACGAACAGCCCGGCGGCCAGCGACACGACCAGGTAGCCGTGGGCGACGATCCCGCCGAACAGCGGGTTCGCCCGGGCCGCCTCCTCGTCGGTGTGCGCGTAGAACGTGTCGCCGGTGAACTCGGCGAAGTGGTCGATGTCCTCGAGCGTGACCGTGCGGGGCCCGGCGGTCACCGCGTCGCCGACCCGCAGCTCCGCGAGGGACTTGCGGAACGGGTGCACGCCCTCGCCGGTGCCGGACACGTGCGTACGCCGCGGGGCGCCCGCGACCCAGCGGCCGGTCACCGCGCTCAGCGTCTTCGGGTCGCCCTGGACGGCGGTGCGCTGCATGTGGTGCAGCACGCCGCGCAGCCCGCCCATCTCCTCGCCGCCGCCCGCGCGGCCAGGCCCGCCGTGCACGAGACCGGGCAGCGGCGAGCCGTGCCCGGTCGACTCCTTCGCGTCGTCCCGGTCGAGGACGAGCAGCCGGCCGTGCCACGGCGCGAGGCCGAGCACGATCCGCCGGGCGAAGTCGGTGTCGGCGGTGACGACGGAACCGGCGAGACTGCCCCGGCCGCGCGCGGCCAGCTCGATCGCCTGCTCGGCCGAGTCGTACGGCAGCAGCGTCGACACCGGTCCGAACGCCTCCACCTCATGCGGCTCGGCGCGGTCGGGGTCGTCGCAGCGCAGCAGCATGGGGGAGACGAAGGCGCCCCGGTCGGCGTCGGCGCCGACCACGTCGACGTGGTCCGGGTCGCCGAAGATCAGGTGCGCGGCGCCGCGCAGCGCCTTGACCGCCCGGCGGACCTCCTCCCGCTGGTCGAGGCTGGCGAGGGCCCCCATCCGTACGTCCTCGCGGGACGGGTCACCGACGGTGATCTTGGCCAGCCGCTCGCGCACCGCCGCCGCGACGTCGTCCATCAGCTCGGCCGGGACGAGGGCCCGCCGGATCGCGGTGCACTTCTGCCCCGCCTTCACCGTCATCTCGGTGACGAGCTGCTTGACGTACAGGTCGAACTCCGGCGTGCCGGGCCGGGCGTCCGGCCCGAGGATCGAGCAGTTCAGCGAGTCGGCCTCGGCGGTGAACCGCGTCGCCTCGGCGACGATCGCCGGGTGCGCGCGGAGCTTGCGCGCGGTGGCGGCCGAGCCGGTGAACGCGACCAGGTCCTGGCCGGTCACGTGGTCGAGCAGGTCGCCGGGCGGGCCGCAGACGAGCTGCACGGCGCCCTCCGGCAGCAGGCCGGAGTCGACGATCAGCCGGACCAGCCGCTCGGTGAGGTAGGCGGTCTGCTCCGCCGGCTTGATCAGACTCGGCATCCCGGCCAGGAACGCCGGGGCGAGCTTCTCCAGCGGCCCCCACACGGGGAAGTTGAACGCGTTGATCTGGACGGCGACGCCGCGCAGCGGGGTGCAGACGTGCTGCCCGACGAACGTGCCGCCCTTGCCCAGCGGCTCGACGGGCCCGTCGACGTAGACCGTGTCGTTCGGCAGCTCGCGGCGGCCCCGGCTCGCGTAAGCGAACAGCACGCCGATGCCGCCGTCCACGTCGAAGCGCGAGTCGTTCAGCGTGGCGCCGGTGCGGGCGGACAGCGCGTAGAGCTCCTCGCGGTGCTCGCGTAGGTGCGATGCGAGCGCCTTCAGCAGGGCCGCGCGCTGGTGGAAGGTGAGCTCGCGCAGCGCCGGCCCGCCGACGCGGCGGCCGTGATCCAGGGCGGCGGCCAGGTCGATCCCCGCCGTGGAGACGCGGGCGATCTCCTCGCCGGTCGCCGCGTCGTGCAGCGGGATGCCCTCGCCCGTCGGCGCCTGCCACCGGCCGCCGACGTAACTGTGCAGTGCGGTCATGGAGCCGGCCTCCAGATCGATTTACTGACCGAACGGTAGGTAATTCATGCTACCGTTCTCTCATGGCGGAGGGAAGGGGCCGACCGGGTGACCGCGCGGCCACGTCGCCCGGAGCGCGGCAGACCAGGCGCGGCCGGCCCGGTTACGACCGGGAGTCCCTGCTGCTGGTCGCGGTCGGCCTGTTCAACGAGCGCGGTTTCGACGGCACGAGCATGGACGACCTCGCCCGCGAGCTCGGCGTCACCAAGGCCGCGATCTACCACCACGTGTCGAGCAAGCAGGAGCTGCTGCGGCTGGCCACGGGCCGCGCCCTCGACGGGCTGTTCGCGCTGGTCGAGGAGCTCGACTCCGTGCCCGGGCGCGCCGTCGACCGCCTCGAGCACCTCGTCCGGGGCAGTGTGACGGTCCTGGTCGACCGGCTGCCGTTCGTCACGCTGCTGCTGCGGGTGCGCGGCAACACCCAGGTCGAGCGGGACGCGCTCGAGCGGCGGCGGGAGTTCGACCGCATCGTCGCCGGGCTCGTCGCCGACGCCGTCGCCGACGGCGACCTGCGGAGCGACGTCGACCCGGCCACCACCGCCCGCCTGCTCTTCGGGCTGGTCAACTCGCTGATCGAGTGGTACCGCCCCCAGGGCCACATCGGCGGCCCCGACCTCGCGGAGGCCGTCGCGAAGGTCGCCTTCGACGGCCTCCGCACCCGCGCCTCCTGAGGCATCCCCACGGACGGGCTCACTAGGATGCCGGGATGCGGCCGATCCGGGCGGTGTTCTTCGACCTCGACGCGACGCTCGTCGACTACGACCGGGCCGCGTGGCACGCGACCGTACGCCGGGTGTGCGCGGCGCTGACGGCGGATGCCCCGCACATCCACCCCGATCGCGTGTTCGACGCTTACACCGGCGCCTACGCCGCCCATCTGGGAGGGGCTGAGGGCGTCATCGCGCGCTCGGCCGCCGGATCTCCAGACGCCCGCGCCATCTGGGGAGAACTCTGGCAGCGAGCGCTGTCGGCGTGCGGGTACGAGAGCGAGAGCCTCGCCGGCCGCGCGCTCGACCTCTATACGCGCGATCGACACGCCAGCTATCGGCTGTTCGACGACGTCACGGAGGTGCTCGTCGCTCTCCGAGAGCGCGTCGATGCCCTGGCCGTCGTCACCAACGGCCCCGGTGACGCGCAGCGGGACAAGATGGCGGCGACGGGACTCGGCCGACGCTTCGACGAGATCGTCGTGTCCGCCGAGGTCGGTGTAGCCAAACCGGAGAAGGCGATCTTCGACCTGGCCATCCGCCGGTTGGGCGTCGAACCGGAATCGGTGTGGCACGTCGGGGACAGCCTCGCCACCGATGTCCTAGGCGCCCAGAACGCGCGGTTGGGCGCTGACATCTGGCTCAATCGGAACGGTCTGACACGCCGGACCGGCGACCCGTCTCCGGGCCATGAGGTCGCGTCACTGCGCGAGCTGCTGACGCTGGTCGACCGAAGGGCGCAGGACGTACCGAAGTCTCGGTGAACGCGGTCGCGAACAGCTACGAATCACCTCGGACCACCGGAACCAAGCCGCGTTCGCCGAGCTTCCCGCCGACCCGGGGACCGGTGGCGGGCAGCCGCCTTCACCCCGTAGGCGTTCGGCACGCATCCGAGCCCGGAACGCCCGAGGGCGGGGTGACCGGTCGGCCGCGATCGTCCAGGCGCTCGCGGTGGGCTCGTGCGGTCGCCATCAGTCCGTCCAGGGACTCCCGGGTGCGTACGAGGTCGGCGATGTGCTGGGAGAGCCGGTCGCGCTCCTGAGCCATCCGCTCCAGCGCGAGGTCGGCGTGCTTCTCGCTGGGCGAGTCGACGCACGGCAGCAGCTCCAGGATGGTGCGGCTGGACAGGCCCGCGGCGTACAGCCGCTGGAGGAACTTCACCCGGTCGACGTCGTCCTCCGCGTAATGCCGCTGTCCGCTGGCGCTGCGGGTGCTGGCGAGCAGGCCCTGCTCCTCGTAGTAGCGCAGCGACCGGACGCTGACCCCGGTCCGCGCGGCGAGATCCCCGATGCGCATGTCGTCGTCCTTCCGGATTGTGACTCTCGGCACAACCCTTGCCTCTGACGTCAATGTCAGGTTTTAGCGTAGCCGCGGTGCTCGAGGTCCGGGCACCGCACAGCGAGGAGACCTGAGATGACGACCCTTTTCGACCCTTACCGGCTCGGCGACCTGGCGCTGCCCAACCGGGTGGTGATGGCGCCGATGACGCGGGTACGGGCCGCCGCCGGCGGTCTGGCGACGCCGTCGATGGCGACGTACTACGCCCAGCGGGCGACGGCCGGGCTGATCGTGAGCGAGGGTGTGCAGCCGAGCCTGATCGGGCAGTCCAATCCCGGCACACCGGGGCTGCACACCGATGAGCAGGTCGCGTCCTGGCGACCCGTGACCGGTGCCGTGCACGCCAACGGCGGGCGGATCTTCGCCCAGATCATGCACGGCGGGCGGGTCTCGCATCCCGACACCACCGGCCTGCATCCGGTGGGACCCTCGGCCGTCCCCGCCGCCGGTGACGTGTTCACCCCGACCGGGCCGCAGCCCGCGCCGGTCCCGCGCGCCCTGGAGACCGCCGAGGTGCCCGAGCACGCCCGGTCGTACGCCGAGGCGGCCCGCCGGGCCGTCGACGCCGGCTTCGACGGCGTTGAACTGCACGGCGCCAACGGGTACCTGATCTCGCAGTTCCTCTCGTCCAACGCGAACCTGCGCACGGACCGCTACGGAGGCTCGGTGGCCAATCGGATCCGGTTCGCCGTTGAGGCGGTGGCCGCGACCGTCGAGGCCGTCGGCGCGGCGAGAACCGGCATCCGCCTCTCCCCGGGCGGGACGTTCTGGGGAATCGAGGAGACCGACGTGCCCGAGCTCTACAGCGCGCTGCTGACCGAATTGGCCCGCTTCGAAATCGCCTACGTCCACCTTGAGGCCACCGCCGACGAGGACGTGCTGGTCGGCCTGCGCCGCGCGTGGCCGGGCACCCTGATCATGAACCCGGTGCTCCCGCTGGGACCGAAGCAGACCGGCCGGGCGGACGCCGACCACTGGCTCGGGCTCGGCGCCGAGCTGATCAGCTTCGGCCGCGCCTTCATCGCCAACCCCGACCTGGTCGAGCGGCTGCGCCTCGGAGTGCCGATCGCCCCCGTCGACGAGGCCACGGCCTACCAGGGCGGCGACGCCGGCTACCTGACCTATCCGGCCTACCAGCACACGGCCTGACGCCCTCCGCGGTCAGGGACGCCCGGCATATCGCCGACCCGGTCGTGTGTGGCCGGACCACCTTCAGGTAGGTATGGGCACATGACCGAGCGCAGCGAGGGAATCGATGAGCAGAGCACCTTGGTCATGAGGCCGACGGAGGAGGCCCCATGACCGAGCGCAGCGAGGGAATCGATGAGCAGAGCACCTTGGTCATGAGGCCGACGAAGGAGGCCCCATGACCGATTCAGTGGTGCGGGACACCGCATCTAAGTCCGGGCCGGGCGCGTCCGAGCACCGGTCCGGGCTGTTGGCCTTGATGCTGGGTGCCCTCGGGGTCGTCTACGGCGACATCGGCACCAGCCCGCTGTACTCCCTTCAGACGGTGTTCCGCATCGACAACGGGGCGGTCCGCCCGACGAGCGGCGACGTCTACGGCGTGATCTCCATGGTGTTCTGGTCGGTCACGCTGATCGTGTCGGTGAAGTACGTGATCTTCATCCTGCGCGCCGACAACGAGGGTGAGGGCGGAGTGATGGCGCTGGCCGCCCTGGTGCGCCGGGTGTTGGGCGGTGTGCGCGGCAAGGCCGTGGTCGCGATGGCCCTCGGCGTGTTCGGCGCCTCGCTGTTCTATGGCGACAGCGTGATCACGCCGGCGGTCTCGGTGTTGTCGGCGGTGGAGGGCCTCAAGGTCTCCACGCCCGCCGTCGCCCACCTCGTCCTGCCGATCGCGGCGGCGATCCTCACCCTGCTCTTCCTCGCGCAACGCTGGGGCACGCACCGCGTCGGCAAACTGTTCGGGCCGGTCATGGTGGTCTGGTTCGCGGCGATCGCCCTCGCGGGTCTCGCGGAGGTGCTGCGCAAGCCGCGCATCGTGCTCGGCCTGTCGCCGACGTACGCCGGCGCCTTCGTGCTGGACCACCCCTACATCGCGTTCATCGCGATGGGCGCGGTCGTCCTGGCGATCACCGGCGCCGAGGCGCTGTACGCCGACATGGGGCACTTCGGCCGCCGGCCCATCCGGCGCGCCTGGTTCGGCGTGGTGTTCCCGGCCCTCACGCTCAACTACCTGGGCCAGGGCGCGCTGATCCTGCGCGACCCCAAGAGCGTCGCCAACCCGTTCTTCCTGCTGCTGCCGGGGTGGGCGCGGCTGCCCATGGTGATCCTCGCGACCGCGGCCACGGTGATCGCCTCCCAGGCGGTGATCACCGGGGCCTTCTCGGTCTCCCGGCAGGCCGTACGGCTCGGTTTCCTGCCCTACCTGCGGATCCGGCACACCTCGCCGCGGGAGATCGGGCAGGTTTACGTCCCCGCGGTCAACTGGATCCTGTTCATCGGCGTGCTGGCGCTGATGTTCGGCTTCAAGTCCTCCGAGCACCTGGCGACGGCGTACGGCGTGGCGGTCACCGGGACGCTCATCATCACGACGATCCTGTTCCTGGTGATCGCGCGGGCGCAGTGGCGGTGGCCGGTGTGGCGGCTCGTGCTGATCGGCGTCGTGATCGGCGGCGCCGAGATCACCTACTTCGCGGCCAACCTGACGAAGGTCACGCACGGCGGCTGGCTGCCCCTGCTGATCGCGGTCTCCGTGTTCACCGTGATGAAGACGTGGGAGCGGGGCCGCGAGATCGTCACGGTTCGCCGGAATGAGAAGGAGGGCGCGCTGGCCGACCTCGTGCGGAAGCTGCGCACGATGAAGGTGCCGCGCGTGCCGGGCACCGCGGTGTTCCCCCACCCGGGGAAGGAGACCACCCCGCTGGCGCTGCGGGCCAACCTGGACCACAACCACGTCCTGCACGAGCACGTCGTGATCGTCTCGGTGACGTACGACACCATCCCGCACGTTCCCCGGGACAAGCGGATCGCCGTCGACGACCTGGGCTACCGGGACGACGGGATCGTGCACGTCACGATCAAGTACGGGTTCCAGGACGACCAGGACCTCCCGGCGGCCCTGCGGCTCGCCGCGTCGCAGGCGAAGGGCGAGGACGGCGAACTGCTCGGCATCGACCCCGACCACGCCTCGTACTTCCTGTCGCGGGGCACCCTGCGCCTCACCCGGGAGCCCGGCATGAGCCGGTGGCGCAAGCGGCTGTTCCTCACCCTGGCCAACAACGCCGCGAGCCCCGCCGAGTACTTCCGCCTGCCGGAGGGGCGCACCGTCGTCATGGGCACCCAGGTGGACGTCTGAGCTACCGTTCCCGCCCGGGCGCGCCGCGGCGGGCCCGGGCGCGGTAGTGGTCGCGGACGTCCTGGCGGAGCAGGTATCCGAAGCCGGCCGCCTCGATCCGCCGGACCAGCTCGGCCTCGGTGACGCCCATGGCGGCCGCCGTGGTGGACAGCCGCCAGTCGCCGGCGGCGAGCCGGGTGAGCAGGTGACCGCGCCGGACCTGGTTCTCCGACAGCCGGAAGGTCTTGAGGTACGCCGGCCGCCCGGCGTCGTCGGCGATGAGCTCACCGAGGTGGTTCTCCCGCTGCCGCTCGAAGGACGGCAGCAGCCGGGACAGGCGGTACGGCCCCACCCGCTGGACGTGCTCGTAGGTGTAGTCGCCGCCCAGCAGCCCGCCCGCCATGACGCCGTCGTGAAAGGCCGCCCACTCGTCCCGCTGCGTCCGGACGGCGGTCCGCAGGTCGGCGAGCGAACGCACCGCCGTGTCGTCGATGCGGGCGCCGAAGGCGGGCACCGGCCCGCCCAGCATCGCGTAGTGGTAGATCAGCTCGCCGTACAGGTCGTGGACCAGCGTCGAGTGCAGAGCGCGGTAGTCGGCGGGATGCGGCACCACGAACGCGGCGGCGAGCGCGTCCGCGACGTGGACGAGGACGCCGCACTGCCCCGGATGGATCTCGAACACCCGCAGGGCGTCGGCCAGGCCCCGGACCGCGCCACCCGCGTACGCCTCCTCGGCCCGCGGGGAGAGCCCGCGGCGGATCGCCCGCTGCGACCACTCCTCCCACGCGAGCTCGGGGCCGCCGAAGTGCAGCGCCAGGTAGCCCTCCAGCGCCAGGTGCAGGGGAAGGAAGCGCAGCCGGTTCTTGTCGAGCCGCCGGGCCATCCGGCGGTGGAACCGCAGCCGCATCCGGTCGGGCGCGCGGTCGCGCTCGGCGGAGTCCCGGAGCTGGGTGCCGTACGCCGCGGCCGGCGCGCCGTCGTCCGCCCAGGTCGCCACGTAACCGTGCGGGATGTAGGAGCAGTAGACGGTCCGCGGGTCGACCGCGACGACTCCGGCGTCGGCGTCGTAGAGCCGGGCGTCGAGCCGCAGGTCCTCGATCGGCTCCTCGCGGACGAGCGGCACGAGCCGCACCCCGCCCCACACCTGTGACGGCCGGGTGGCGAGACCGTTCAGCGTCAGCCTGGTCATGGGGCCGTCGGCCCCATGACCAAGGTGTCGTGCCCGCCCCGCACGCGGTCGTCGGCGTGCTCCGCACCCAGGAACTCCGCGACGCGCCGGGCCAGGTGGGCGCGCAGCTCCGGGAGTCCCGTGCGTCCCTCCGCGAACCGCGCCAGCTCGACCAGCGCGACGAGGTTCTCGGCGTCGCGGATGCCGGCGGTCGGGACGGTCGGCGCGAGGCGCCGTACGTCGAAGTCGGCGGCGTCGTACACCGGGTTGAGGTGGACGACGGCACAGGCGTGGGAGGGGTCGAGCCGGGTGCGCCAGATCCGCAGCACCTCACCGGCCAGCCCCGGCGGCGCGTTGTCCCATCCGTCGGACACGATGACGAGGCGATCCGTGCCGAGCTCCAGCGCGTCGAGGATCCGCTCGCCGAGCGGCGTCGGCCCGTACGGCCGGACCGACAGCGCGTCGGTGCGACCCGACAGCCACAGCGGGGTGTACTCCGCCGCCAGCGCCTCCAGCAGGAAGTGGCAGGCCAGCGCCACGGCCAGCGGCCGGCGGCGCTTCTGCCCCGAGCCGTACGCCGAGAAGCTGTCGTCGAGCACCGCGGCCCATCCGGCGTGCGAGTGAGCAGATCCGTGGGCTGTATGGCCGCAACGTTCAACTGTTCCCCTCGGCGGGCTTGGACGCCCGCGACTCCTACTTC